>CAYQEG010000125.1:13921-24339 GCA_964416435.1 uncultured Rickettsiales bacterium | reverse complement strand
CCTACACGCTGGCGGCCTGGCTGATCTGGCGGCGGCGCCCCGACGCCACCTTCGTGGGGCCGCCGGGGGGGGGGGGGGCCCGCGCCCGCCCGCGGGGGGGCTGCGGGTGCGGCGGTACGAGGTCGGGGGCGTCATCGGCAAGGGCGCCAACGGCGTCGTCCACGTCGCCGGCGACAAGCGCCTCGGCCGGCAGGTCGCCCTCAAGCTGCACAGCAAGGGGGCCGAATTGGGCCAGGTGGAGCTCGGCCGCTTCACACACGAAGCCCAGGTGACCGGCCAGCTCGCCCACCCCAGCATCGTGCCCGTCCACGACCTCGGCCTGCTCCCCGACGGTCGCCCCTACTACGCGATGAAGAAGATCGAGGGCGAGACGCTCAAGGACGTCTACGACGGGATCAAGCGTGACCTGGGCGACTACCTGGATGCGTGGACCGTGCCGCACACCGTCGGCGTGCTGCTCCGGGTCGCCCAGGCGACGGCCTACGCCCACGACCGTGGCGTCGTGCACCGGGACATCAAGCCGGCCAATATCATGGTCGGGGACTACGGCGAGGTGCTCCTGCTGGACTGGGGCGTCGCCCGGGTGCTCGGGGCGGCCGACCAGGGGCTGCGGCCGGTGGCGACGTGGCGCAGCGAGGGGGACGACGACCCGACGATCGTCGGCACCGTCGCCGGGACCCCCGCCTACATGGCGCCCGAGCAGGCCCGCGGGGACATCGACGCGATCGGACCGGCCGCCGACGTCTACTCGATCGGCATCGTCCTGTACGAGTATCTCGCCGGCAAGCGCCCGTTCCGCGCGTCCAACGTCCGGGAGCTCCTCGATCGGGTGATCGAAGATCCGATCATCCCTCCGTCACAGACCCGCTCCCGTCGGGGCATCCCGCCCGAGCTGGAGGCGCTGTGCCTCAAGTGCGTGCACAAGGACCCGTCCAAGCGGTTCCCGCACGGGCGCGCGCTCGCCGAGGCGCTGCAGGCGTTCCTGGAGGGCTCCCGTCGCCGCGAAGAGGCTGAGAAGCTGACCCGGCGGGCGATCGGCAAGTCGACGGCGTACAGCCGCGCCGCGGAAGCGGCCGCCAAGGCCGAGCGCTCCCTGACCGAGCAGCAGGAGCGGCTGCCACCCTGGACCCCTCCCCCGGCGAAGGAGGGGCTGCTGCAGACCACCCGCACCTGGCGTGAGCTGCGGTCGTTGCGGGACGACACGTACGACGAAGCGCTCGCGCTGTTCCAGGCCGCCCTGGAACACGAGCCTCGAAACATCGAGGCCCGGGGCGGGCTCGCCGCCCTGTACCTCCGCAAGATGGACGAAGCCGAAGCCCGCGGGGACCACGACGCCTGCCGGTTCTTCCGCAGCCAGGTCCTTCGATACGACACCGGCGTGCTCAACGGCATCCTCCAGGGCGACTCCACCCTCGACCTCGTGACGGATCCAGCCGGGGCCACCGCACTGCTCCAGCCGATCGCCATCGGGGACACCCGCCAACCCAGCCGGCCGGTCGGCCCGACCCCGCTGCAGGCCATGTCGCTGGCTCCCGGCAGCTATGTCCTGAGCCTGCAGGCGCCCGGCTGCACCGAAGTCCGGCTCGCCCTGAACGCCGATCGGCCGGAGCGGTTCGAGCACCGGGTCCGCCTCCCCCGGGAGGGAGAGCTGGCCGACGCATACGTCCACATTCCCGGGGGCGTGTTCCTCGCCGGGGGCGACCCCTTCGCGCTGGAGGGCACCGCCCGTCGCAAGGTCCGCCTCGGCGCCTTCGCGATCGGTCGCCACCCGGTCACCCTCGAGGAGTTCGAGGTGTTCCTGGACGACGGCGGCCGCGACGCCGGGTTCGCGTGCTGGCGCGGCCCCGAAGAGATGTCGGAGTACGATCGGCGCCGCCTCCCCGCCCTCGGGGTCGCCCGCCCGGCCGCCGAAGCGTTCGCGGTGTGGCTCAGCCGACGGACCGGCGGCTCGTTCCGACTGCCGCGGCACGACGAGTGGTGCAAGGCGGCCCGCGGGGTCGACGCCCGCATCTTCCCGTGGGGCTCCACCTGGGAGCCGACGCTCTGCAACGGCCCCGACGCGGTGTCGACGCCGCCCGCCCCGAAGCCCGTCGGCAGCTACGCCGAGGACGTCTCGGTCTACGGCGTGCACGATCTCGCCGGCGGCGTGAGCGAGTGGGTCGCCGGCGGCGTCCCGCACCGGCCGGAGTACGGCTGGCTGCGCGGCGGCTCGTGGAACTCACACCCTCAGCAGGCTCGCATCTGCAGCCGAACAGCCGCCCCGATCACAGGCCGCGGCGGCACGATCGGCTTCCGGCTCGTCCAGGAGCTCTGATCGCGCCTGAGCGACCCGTGTAGAGCCCCAGTCACATAGTCGCTCGGTCCCTCCGTGGACGGATCCACCCGATCTCTGCGTCACTCCTCGTTGCGCATCTCGATGCGCGGCCTCGTCGTTCCTTGACCTCGCGCGCCTCCGCCTCACGCGGCTCGGTCGGACTACATGATCGGTGCTCTAAACGGCCCCTCACAATACTGACTGAGCCAACCGGGTTTCCTGACCACGCCTCCTCGGTCCCGCGGCCCGATCTCGGCGTCGCTCCTCGGTTCCAGGGGAGCGACCGCGCGGGTCTGGAGACCCGATCTCTGCGTCCCTCATCGGTCACGGGGGGCAAGCCCCGCTCCCTTTTCGGTCCTTGACCTCGGCCCTCCGGCCTCCCCGCTCCCGGGGCCTCATAATCATGAGGGGCCGTTTAGCGCTTGAGCCAGTCCAGCACGTTGTAGAGGTAGCGCCGATCGGTGGCGTCGCCGCCGTCCTCCGGCTGGAACGGCAGCCACGCCCCGCGGTGGTCCGTAGGCACGCCGGCGAGGCACGGAGCGGCCGGGTTCGCCTGGTACGCGACGGCCTGCCGCAGCGGCTCGATGGAGGCGTTGCCGACCAGCGCGTCGATGGCCCCCCCGGTGCAGACACCCAGGATGTTGTCTCCCTGGGCGGCCCCGCCCGATGTGAACGAGCTCGCCGCGATCCCCGTCCAGAAGGTCGTCGCGGTGCGCGTCACCGTCGGGGTGACGGACGTCGACGGATTGGTGCTCGACAGAGTCACGCCGGCGAGCGTGGCCAGCTCGTACCGAGCGGTGTAGGACACGCAGCCGTCGTCGCCGAGCGTGCCGGTGATCAGGATCCCCTGCCCCTGGTTGTCCAACCAGGACGTGAGCTCGGACCGGGCGACCGCGTCGTAGACCTCGCAGGCTTCGCCGGGGCTGGAGATGAAGGCCAGGTGCACCCCGGCGGCGTCCAGGGCGGACTCGGTGACCGGGGCGTCGATGTCGACGAAGACGAGCTCACACGCGCCGAACCCGGCGGATTCGGCGTCGAGGTCGACCAGCGCGCCGAGGTCGGACCAGGACGCCTGCTGCCCCGGCAGGAAGCCGACCACCAGGTCGGTCTCGGGCGTGCCGTCGCAGTCCCAGTCGGTGCCGTCGCAGGTCACGAAGCCGGCCCCCGGGAACACCAGCGGATCCCCGTCGTCGCAGTCCTCGCAGATGAAACTCCCGTCGCCGTCGTCGTCCACGTCGCCGGGCACCCCGTCGCAGTCGTTGTCGGCCGACGTGCAGCCCTGGGGGGCGCCCGGCCAGGTCGCGGGGTCGTTGTCGTCGCAGTCGTCGTCGCTGTTGCCGAACACGAGGTCCGGGCCGCAGGTCGTGACGCCGTCTCCGTCGACGTCGAAGTCCTCGTCGACGTCGCCGTCGCAGTCGTTGTCCTGCGCGTCACACGACTCCGTGAACGTGCCGGCGTTCTGATCGTCCGCATCGTCACAGTCGTCGTCGGCGTTCCCCGGCACCCCGTCGGCGCCGCAGGTGGTGACGCCGTCACCGTCCAGGTCGTACTCCTCGTCGACGTCGCCGCCGCAGTCGTTGTCCTGGCCGTCGCATTGCTCGGTGTTGCTGGAGAAGTTGTTCGGATCGTTGTCGTCGCAGTCCCCCAGGCAGGGGGGTTCGCTGTCCCCGTCGGTGTCCGTCTCGATGGGGGGCACGAAGCCGTTGCAGTCGCTGTCGAAGCCGTCGCAGGACTCCAGGGCGCCCGGGAATACGCCCGGCTCGTTGTCGTTGCAGTCCGGGGGCGTGGCGCAGGTGCTCACGCCGTCGCCGTCGGCGTCGAAGTCCTCGTCGGCGACCCCGTCGCAGTTGTTGTCGACGCCGTCGCACAGCTCGGGGCCACCCGGGTAGACCGTCGCGTCCTCGTCGTCACAGTCCCCCGCGCAGACCTTGACGCCGTCGCCGTCCACGTCGAAGCCCTCGTCCACGACCCCGTCGCAGTCGTCGTCGTCCTCGTTGCACGCCTCGTCGGCGTCGGGGTTGATCAGCGGGTTGGTGTCGTCACAGTCGCCGACGCAGGGGGCCCAGCCGTCCCCGTCCGCGTCGAACCCCTCGTCCACCTGGAAGCTGCAGTTGTTGTCCAGTCCGTCGCAGATCTCCTCCGCGCCCGGGTTGACCGCCGCGTTGGCGTCGTCACAATCGGGCACCGGCAGGGCGCACGTCGAGTAGCCGTCGTTGTCGACGTCGAACGCTTCGTCCGCGACGCCGTCGCAGTTCTGATCGATCTGATCGCAGACCTCGGGGACGTCGGGGTTGAGCCCGGGATCGTCGTCGTTGCAGTCCCCCGCGCAGGGCGACCAGCCGTCGAGGTCGTTGTCGAACCCCTCGTCGACTTCGGTGTCGCAGTCGTTGTCGAACCCGTCGCAGATCTCCTCCGCCTCCGGCTGGACGGCGGCGTTGTTGTCGTCGCAGTCCCCGAGGCAGGCGGGTACGCCGTCGGCGTCGGCGTCGGCGTTCCCGGCGACTCCGTTGCAGTCCCAGTCCTGCCCGTCGCACAGCTCCGTCGCGCCGGGGTAGATGCCGGCGTGGGCGTCGTTGCAGTCCCCCGGCACGTCGCACGTGGAGTAGCCGTCGCCGTCGCTGTCGAACCCCTCGTCGACCTTCTCGTCGCAGTCGTCGTCGATGAAGTTGCAGGTCTCGGGGGCGCCGGGGTTGATGGCGGCGTTCTCGTCGTTGCAGTCCCCCGAGCAGGAGGTGTGCAGGTCACCGTCGGCGTCGAAGCCGTCGTCCGCCAAGCCGTTGCAGTCGTTGTCGATCCCGTCGCAGACCTCCTCGTGGGCCGGGAAGACGTCCACCGAGTCGTCGTTGCAGTCGCCGAAGCAGAGGCCGCTGCCGTCCCCGTCTTCGTCGATGTTGTCGGTCAAGCCGTCGCAGTCGTCGTCGACGTCGTTGCAGGTCTCGGCGACGCCGGGGCTGATCGCGGGGTCGGCGTCGTCGCAATCGCCTTCCTCGAGGGAGTAGCCGTCGCCGTCCACGTCGGGGATCCGATCGACACAGGCGACGAGGGAGCCGATGGCGAGGGCGAGGAGGGCGAGCCGCTTCATCGCACCCGCACCTCGATCGGGTTGGACGAAGAGCCCGCGGCGACGCCGCCGGGTTCGGCGACGAACCAGACCTGCAGGCGATCGGAGCGGAGCTCGCTGGCGGGCAGGTCGAGCGCAAACGAGCCGTCGCTCTCGGACCGCAGCGCCCGCTTGCGGCGCCCCGAGCTGCCCTCGGAACGCCACTGGTAGTAGACGGACACCCCCGTGGCGCGGAAGCCGTCGGCCCGCACCCGCAGCGACAGCGGAACTCCCAGAGGCTGCTGGCGGGCGGACACGAAGCGGAGGCCGGGGCCCGCGGGCGCAGGCTCCTCGGCGGCCGGCTCGGCGGCGCCCGCGTTGGGGCTGGTGGAGCCCTCGGAGCTCTCCGCCGCCGCCGCCTGGTCGGCCTGGGTGCGACGCTCGTCGACCGGCCGGCGCTCCAGGTCGCGGCGCGGACGGGAGCGCACCTCGCCGATGATCGCGCCCGGCTGGAGCTGGTCCGCCTCGCGCTCGGCTTCCCGGTCTTCCCAGCGCTCGTGCTGCACGACCCGGCCGTCGGGGTCTTCGGCGGCGGTCGCGGCGGTCGCCGGTTCGGCCACCACGTCCGCGCCGTCGACCCCGGCTGCGTCCCGGGCGGCGGGATCACCCTCACCGGCGTCCACCGCGGGCGCCCCGTCGGCGACGCCGTCGTCAGCGCCCGGCTCTTCGTCTTCCTCTTCGATCACCATCTCGGCCACGGCGGCCGCGCCGGGCAGCTCCGGCTCGGGGGCTGGCGTCGGCTGGGTGGTGCGCGTCGGTCCCGCGTCCAGCGGGTCGAGCCGCTCTTCGGTGATGTCGTGCCCCTGGGCCGACCACGCGACCCAGCCCACCCCGGCGAGCAACAGCAGCAGGATCATGCCGGCGCCGAGCGTGAGCAGCGGGCTGCCCACGACGTCCAGCTTGTCCGACTTGCGGCCCCGCATGCCGGCCGCGAGCCCGCTGTACTGGGGCGGCAGCGGCCCGCCCGGGATGCCCCCCGCGGGGCGCGGGGGTGGGGCTGGGGGGGAGGCCATCGGCGGCGGGACCGGCGCCCCGGGCTGGGACCGGGCGGCCATCGCCGCGGCGGTCCCGGCGGAATACGGGAGGGTCCGCTCGCTCCAATCCTGGGCGCCGTCGTCCGGCGCCGAAGCGGCCGCCGCGGCAGGCTGGACCGTCGCCGATGCGGCGTGGCTGCCCGACGCCGCCAGCTTGCTCTGGCCCCCCGACGCCGCCATCAGCTCCCGAGCGCGCGCCTGGCTGTGGGCCGACAGCGGCAGCGTGCCGTGGGGGTCCGAGCCGTCGCTCGACTCGACGGGAGCCAGCGGCTCGCCCTCCGCCCCGGACCAGGTGCCCGAGATGCCGGCGTCGTCCCGCTCGCTGTCGGTCCAGGACGGGATCGCGGGCACCGCGTCGGTCTCCTCCTGGCCCCGGGAGCGGGCGATCTCGCTGCGGGCGAAGGCGCGCAGCGCCGGCGGCGTGGCGTCCTCGGCCCGGATCTTCCGCAGCTGGGCGGCGGCCTCCCCCGTGGTGGGGAACCGCTCGTCGGGATCCGGCTGGAGCATCCGCATCAACACGTCGGCCACCGGGTCGGTCGCCGAGATCCGGACGAGGCCCTCGCTCACGTCCCCGTCCACGACCTTGCCGAGGATGCCCAGGCCCCGGGGATCACCCCAGGCGGGCGTCGCGGTGAGCATCTCGAGCAGCACCAGCCCCGCCGCGAACTGGTCCACCGCCGGCCCCACCGAGCGCCCCGCCGCCTGCTCCGGCGCCATGTAGGCGATCGTGCCGCGCAGCTCGCCGGTCTGGGTCGCGCCCTCCATGTCGTCGCCCCGGGCGACGCCGAAGTCCATCAGTCGCAGGCCGCCCGCCTGGGTCAGCATGATGTTGCCGGGCTTGACGTCCCGGTGGACGAAGCCGCTCTCGCGCCCCTCGGGGTCGACGAGGTGATGGATGTAGTCGAGCGCCTCGAGGACCTCGGCGCCCACCTCGAGGGCGACGTCCCGGGGGATCGGCTCGGACATCTCCTTGCGTGGGCCCAGCACGTCGCGAAGCGTGATGCCGTCGACGTAGTCCATGACGAGCACGAACTCGCTGCCGAAGCGCAGCACCTCGTGGATGCGGACCAGCGACTGGTGGTTGACCAGCCCGCCGTGGCGCGCCTCCCGGAGCAGGTAGCTCTCGAACGCCGGGTCGCCCGCGTGCTCGATGTGCAGTCGCTTCAACGCGTAGTAGGTGCGGAAGCCGTCGGGATCGCCCTTCCGGGCGAGGTACACCTTGCCGTACGCGCCCGCGCCCACGCGCCGCAGGATCTCGTAGTCGCCGACCTTCACGGAGCCGTCCTCACCGGGCGCGTCGCTGGCCTCCCCGAAGACGCCACGGTCCCGGGAGGATCGACTCGAGCTGGGCGACCTGGACCTGGCCACCGATCGTCAGTCCCCCGCCCCCGACGGCCAGGCCTCCACCCACCGCCGCGAGCGCCATGCCAGCCTGCTGACGCGGGGCATCGACCGCGCTGCGCTCGTAGGTGGCGTCAGCGAGCGTGGAGAAGGCCACCGAGTAGCCGATCACCGACGCGACGGCCCCTCCCAGGAGCATGCCGAGGCCGACGTTGCGGGCGCTGGTAGCGCGACGCCATTGCACGCTGACCGGCGGCTGGCCGAGGTCGTACCGGATGCTGTCGAGCAGGGAGACCGCCTCTGTGTGATCCCCGATCGCGAGGTTGGGGCTCGCCATCGCCCCGAGGAGCACCTTCTCGGCGGTGTCCGGGTCGCCGTCGACCCGGAGGAGCCGCGCGCGCTCGTACGCGATGCGACCCAGGCCCGGCTCGATCCGCTCGGCGCGGTTCAGGAAGTCCTCGGCCCGGTTGAGGAGTCGGTCCGCCTCCAGGTCCCGCCCGGCCTGCTGCTCACGCACCGCTCCGTCGATGGCGTCGGCCGCCTCGTACAACAGATCCTGAGCGCTCATGTCCGCGTCCTGGGCCGCCGCGGGGGCGACCCAGAGGAGCAGGGACAGGACGGCCAGCGTCGCGGCTGCGCGAGGGATCAGAGGGGCTCCCTTCATCGATCGACGCAGGCTAGCACGACGGCGTACGACCACCCCGGTCCCCATCGGACCCGTCTGCTCGGTAGGATGCCGGCGGGAGGGCTCGATGAAGCAGGCGGCTCAGCGACTCAAGCGGAACCAGGACCTCGCGATGCTGAGCGACGACGAAGCCGTCGCCCTGCTCGGTCGCGCGGAGGAGCTGCGGTTCGACAAGGGCGACGTCCTCCTCGAGGAGGGGGCGATCGGCGAGTCGATGATCGTGATCGACGACGGCACCGTCGAGGTCCGACAGGGCGACCGCACCCTCGCCACGCTGGAGCCCGGCGCGACGATCGGCGAAATGGCGCTGCTCGACCCGGCGCCCCGCTCCGCCACGGTCGTCGCCGCGACCCCGGTCGTCGCCTGGGAGATCCAGCGCGACGCGGTCTGGGCGATGCTCGCCGAGGGTGAGCCCGCCGCCATCAAGACCCTCCAGGGGCTGACCGCCACCGTCGTCGCCCGCCTCGCGGACGTCAACGAGCTCGTCCAGCAGGAGGTGATCCGACCGCACGGCAACGTGTTCAGTCGCCTCTGGAAGAAGATCTCGGGCAAGGGGAAGTAGACGATGAGGATCGATCCCGGCCGCCTGCGCGGCTTCGAAGCCCTGCGCGACTTGACCGACGCCGACCTCGCCGAGCTCGCCGCTGCGCTGCAGCACACGAAGTTCCGGACCGGCGCACAGCTGTGTCGCGAGGGCGACGAGGGAGATGGCTGCTACTTCCTGCTCTCGGGCGACGTCGAGGTGACCAAGAACCTGCCCGACGGGCGCAAGGTCCACCTCGCCACGCTGCCCGCCGGCACGATGTTCGGGCAGTCCGGCCTGATCCCGGGCCAGGTGCGCACCGCCGACGTCAAGGCCGAAGGCAACGTGGAGCTGCTCAGCTTGTCGCGACGCGCCCTCGGCTGGGGGCTGCGCCAGGGGGAGCCCTGGGCGGTGGTGCTCCAGGCGACGATCGCGGTCGACCTGGTTCGACAGCTGCGCTCGGCCCTGGCGCGGCTGTCCGCGCTCGCCGCCGACGAGAACCCCGAGGAGGCCGCGTCGGGGCGCAAGCGCTCGGACATCGTGCAGCCCCAGGCGCTGGACGTGACCCCCCAGAAGCGCCCCGCGCCGGCCGCCCCGCCGCCGGGCAAGGAGCCCGGCGAAGGCGAAGAGGGCTGGCACCCGCTCCCCGAGATCCCCGAGGACGACCACACCAACATGTCCCAGCGGGGTCTGCTCGCGGAGACCGAGTCTTCGCTGGCCGGCATGGGGTTCGACCTGGAGAACGTCGACTTCGTGTTCGACGAGGACCAGCAGCGCACGGCCGACGCCCGCCGGCAGCGTTAGCCCGGCCGCCTACCGGCGGCGCACGTACTCGGGGTGCTTCAGCGCGTACTGGATCTGGCCCGGCATCACGCGCTTGACGTTGTTCCCGAAGCCCCGGTCCTGGACCAGGATCTCCCCGATCTTGTTGATGATGTAGAAGTGCGGGACGTTGCGCCGCTGGCCGAGCCAGGCCCGCAGGGTGTCCGCCGACGGGTCCAGCAGGGGGGCGTCGAGCCCGGCGTCGGCGACGATCCGGGCGTGCTTCTCCTTGTCGTCCTGCACCGCATCGACCGTGACGAGCACCACCCGCAGCCCGGGGTGGTCCTTCTTCATCTGCTCCAGGTACGGGTACGACTGCTTGCAGGGGCCGCACCACGACGCGGTGAAGCCGACGATGACGGCGTCGACCGGCTCGGCGGCCGACGGGCCGACCAGGTCGGAGAGCCGGACCGCGTCACCGGTCCGCAGGTCGGTGTGATCCAACTCGGGCGCGAACGCCCCGTTGCTGAGCCCCTTGGGGGTGTCGGGGAAGCCGGCCGGGTCGGGCAGGCGCTCGATCGTCGGAGGCTCCCACTCATCCGCCGCGGAGGCGGCCGCCCCCCACCCCCACCCCCACCGCCTCCGACAGAGCCCCGGCC
>CAYQEG010000125.1:0-13911 GCA_964416435.1 uncultured Rickettsiales bacterium | reverse complement strand
GGGGGGGGGGGGGGGGGGGGGGGGGGGGGGGGGGGCGGGCGGGCGGGGGGCCCCCCCCCCCCGCCGCGGGGGGGGGGGCCCGCCCCCGCCGCCGCCCTCGCCCTCGGCGTCGGAGTCGGCGCGGGCGTCGCGGTGGGTGTCGCTTCGACGGCCCCGGCCGGCTCGGCGGTCGCCTCGGCGGCCGGATCGGGCGCCTCCGCTGACGACTCCCCTCCCCCACAGCCGGAGAGGAGCAGCGCCAGGACGACGGCGGCCCGACCGATCACAGGTGCGGCTCCACCAGCTCGCGGACCTTGGGCAGCGTCGCCTCGGCGGTCCCGAAGCCGATCTTTTTCTCGACGATCTTCCCGCGCCGGTCGACCAGGTAGGACGTCGGCATGCTCTTGACGTCGAACAGGCCCAGGACCTGGTTGGTCGGGTCGAGCAGGACCGGGTACTGGACCCCGTACTTCTCCGCCATCCGGCGGGACTTGTCGGCGTCCGTGTCGACCCCGATCGCGACCACCTGGAAGCCGCGGTCGGCGTACTCCTGGTGCAGCGTGTTCAGCGCCGGCAGCTCCCGCTTGCAGGGGCCGCACCACGACGCATAGAAGCTGAGGTAGGTGACCTTGCCCTTGAACTCGGACGAGCTGAGGGTGCCCCCCTCGAGCAGCTCGCCGCCGAACTCGGGCACGTCGGTCCCGATCATCGTGGCGGGCGCCGCCGCGTCGACCGGAGTGCCGGTCACCTCGACCGCCTCGTCGCTGCAGCACCGGAAGCCCATGCGCGTGTTCTTGTGGCCGGGTCCCCACGTCGGGTTGGGGCGGAAGCAGCCGGTCTTGTCCTTGCTGCGGAAGTCCCCGCCGAGGAGCACCGCGTCCCCCTCGCTCCGGCCGACCCACTCGGCGACGTTGCCGGACAGGTCGAAGATCCCCGACTGGGTCGCGCACCGGGGCTTGCTGCCGGTCCGGGTCGGGCTCCCTTCGGCGGTGATCTTCCCCTCGGCGTCTCGCTTCTCGAGGTCCGTGTCGTGGCACCAGCCCTGCTGGTAGTAGTCGGCGTAGGGGAACTGGTTGCCTTCGATGTAGTCGTCGGCGTACGAGCCGGTGCCGTCATCGTCGACGGCGGCGGCGTCCTGGCAGGCGCTGACCCACTCGTAGGTGTCGCACAGACGCTTGCCCGCCGCTTCACAGGACGCCTTCGCCTCGTACCAGGACGCGTTGGCCGGCAGCACGCCGTGCATCGACAGCGCGCGGCCGCCGCTGTCCACGCTCGACTCGAACGTGTCGATCCAGAAGGTGCGGTCTCCCGGGCTCACCTGAACCTGGGCCGGGGCCTCGGCCGCTCGCACGCGGGTCGGCGGCGGGACCGGGGCCGCCTGGGGCCGCTCACCCGCCTCGGCGCGGCCGAGGGCCTGCTCGATCAGGTGCTCCAGCGTCGCCCGGGGGAGCGCCCCCTTGAGGTAGCGACCGTCGATGAACGTGCGCGGGGTGGCGCTCACGTCGACCTTGCCGGCGAACTCGCCATCGGCCATCACCTTGGCCTTGGTGTCCGGATCCCTCATGCATCTCTTGAACTGTCCCATGTCCAGCCCGACCTCTTCGGCGTAGTAGTCGAGGTCGTCCCGCTCCAGCTTGTGCTGGTTCTTGAACATGAGGTCGTGCATCTCCCAGAACCGGCCCTGGTCCTGGGCGCAGACCGCCGCGTAGGAGGCCTCACAGGCGTAGCGGTGGAGGGTGCGATCCTTGGTCGGGTTGCACTGTTGGTTCATCGGGAAGTGCTTGAAAACAAAGCGCACATCACCCGAATCCTTGTACTTCTCCTTGAGGGGTTGGAGCGAGTAGAAGAGCTTCTTGCAGTAGCCGCACTCGAAGTCGGCGAACTCGACGACGGTGACCTTCGCGTCGGCCGGACCGTAGACCGGGTCGCTGGGGCCGATCGGCACGTGGTACCAGCCCTCCTTGAGCTTGCGCGGCTCCCCCTCCTCCTGCGCGACCGACGTCGTCGTGGTCGCATCGGGCGGCGGCTCGCTGTCGGCGAGCTGCTCGTCGAGCAGGTCGGTCTGCTGCTTCACCAGGTTCGCCTTCCAGGCGAAGAAGACCCCGACGAAGACCAACAGCAGCACGAACCCGGCGATCGCAGCGTCCCGCAGACCGTCGGCCCAGGCGCCCTCGGCGCCCTTGACCTTTCGGTACGCGACGGCCGAGACGGAGAGCATGACCAGGGCCATCGCGTCCATCGTCAGGCAGTACTTGCAGAAGGTCTCCTCGATGTTGACCATCACGTAGACCAGGAAGAGGCCGTAGGCGACGGCGCCCGCGGTGAGGCCGACGATCCCGGTGAGCGCCGCGATCGCGGGCGGACCGGTCCGGGTCGACGCGCGGTGCGCGAGCAGCGCGATGGCGCCATAGACGGGCACCGCGAAGACGGTGATCGGGATCCCCGCGATCTTCCCGAAGCGCGACGTGTTCAGCTGCGCGCAGTCGAACTTCCCCTCGCCGCACGCCGACTCGAACCCCGCGGGCCCGAACTCGAGCATCACGAACTCGTAGAACAGGAAGATCGCGACTCCCGCCGCGATCGCGGCGGCGGCCCAGATCACCATCGCTCCGACCGACGACAGCGGAGAGGCGCCGTCGGCGGCCGGCGGCGGGGGGGGGGGCGGCTCGGGGGCCTTGGGGGCCGCCGACGCGGGCGCCGGCTTGGGCTTCGAGCTGCTCTTCTTGTTCTTCTTCTTCGCCATGCGGACGATCCCTGCTTTCGCGGGCGAACACCCACTCAGGGGGCCTTCTTCCCGAGCGCGGGGGTATACCATCGCCCGTCATGAGCTGGACCATCGACCTCTTCCAGCAGGCCATCGCCCAGGGCCTGCCCGACGAACTGCCCGAACCCGCGGACGTCGATCCGACGGTGGACCGCGCCCCGCGGCGGACGCCGGACCTGAGCCCGGCCCAGGAGGAGCTCGCGCTGAGCAACGCGCTCCGCTACCTGCCGCCCGGGTGGCACGCGACGATGGCGCCGGAGCTGGCCGACGAGCTGCGGGACTTCGGGCACATCTACATGCACCGGCTGCGACCGCACTACCCGATGCACGCGCGCCCGGTGGACCACTACCCCGCCCGCTGCCGGCAGGCGGCCGCCATCCAGCTGATGATCCAGAACAACCTGGACCCCGCCGTCGCCCAGCACCCCTACGAGCTGGTCACGTACGGCGGCAACGGCTCGGTCTTCAGCAACTGGGCTCAGTACCTGCTGACGATGCAGTTGCTGTCCGAGATGAGCGAGGAGCAGACGCTCACGCTGTACTCCGGCCACCCGCTGGGGCTCTTCCCGTCCCACCCCGACGCGCCGCGGGTCGTGCTCACCAACGGGATGGTCATCCCCGAGCACTCGACGCTGCCGGAGTTCGAGCAGATGTCGGCCCTGGGGGTCACCCAGTACGGCCAGATGACCGCCGGGTCGTTCATGTACATCGGCCCGCAGGGCATCGTTCACGGCACCACGATCACGCTGCTCAACGCCGGACGCCTGTACCTCGGCGACGCCGACCTGAGCGGCAAGGTGTACGTCACCTCGGGGCTGGGCGGCATGAGCGGGGCCCAGGCCAAGGCGGCGGTGATCGCCGGCGCCATCGGGGTCATCGCGGAGGTCAACCCCGTCGCCCTGCGCAAGCGGCACGAGCAGGGCTGGCTGCAGGAGACCGAGGACGACCTGGACAAGGTGCTGTCCCGCATCGAGCGGGCCCGAGCCGAGCGCAAGCCCCTGTCCCTGGGCTACCTGGGCAACGTGGTCGACCTGTGGGAGGGGCTCGCCGGCGCCGGCGTGCCGATCGAGCTCGGCTCGGACCAGACGTCGCTGCACAACCCCTACGGCGGCGGCTACTACCCCGTCGGGCTGGGCTTCGAGCACGCCCGCGAGGTCATGGTCTCCGACCCCGAGGGGTTCGCCGAGTACGTGCACCACTCGCTGCGGCGCCAGGTCGCCGCGGTCCGCTCGCTGACCGACGCCGGCATGTACTTCTGGGACTACGGCAACGCGTTCCTCGTTCGCGCGAAGGAGGCCGGGGCGGACATCTGCGCGGCTGACGGGGAGTTCATCTACCCGTCCTACGTCGAGGACATCATGGGGCCGATGTGCTTCGACTACGGGTTCGGGCCGTTCCGCTGGGTCTGCACGTCGGGCGATTCGGACGACCTCCTGCGGAGCGACCGCATCGCCGCCGACGTGATCCGTCGCCAGGCGGCCGACGCCCCCGACGAGATCCGCCAGCAGATGCTCGACAACCTCGCCTGGATCGAGCAGGCCGACGCCAACCGCATGGTCGTCGGGAGCCAGGCCCGGATCCTGTACGCCGACCACGCCGGCCGCCGGGCGATCGCCGCCGCGCTCAACGCCGCGGTGGCGGACGGCGCCCTGCGCGGGCCGGTCGTGCTGGGCCGCGATCACCACGACGTCGGCGGCACCGACTCGCCCTGGCGGGAGACCGCCAACATCAAGGACGGCTCCCGCTTCTGCGCCGACATGGCGGTGCACAGCTTCGTCGGCGACGCCCTCCGGGGCGCGACCTGGGTCAGCCTCCACAACGGGGGCGGCGTCGGCTGGGGGCGGGTGATCAACGGCGGGTTCGGGCTCGTCCTGGACGGCACCCCGGCCGCCGCGCGGAGGGCCGAGTCGATGCTCAGCTGGGACGTCGCCAACGGGCTCGCCCGACGGGCCTGGGCGCGCAACGAAGGAGCCGTGTTCGCCTCGGAGGCGGCGATGCAGGGGGACGCGCGCATGCGCGTGACCCTCCCGTCGCCGGCGGATCCCTCGATCGTGGCGTCAGCGCTCCAGAGATCCCGGTAGTTCTCCGGGTCACAAGGACAGACCGGGGTCGACTGGGCCATAACCCCCAACCCGGAGATCCGGGAAACGAAACCTGCTAGAAGGCGGCTGTGTCGGATCGCACTACTTCGATGGCTCTCGACGTCCAGGGGCTGGCCCGCGGTTATGGCCAGCGCTGGGCCCTCGCCGGGCTCAACCTGCGCATGAAGCCGGGCAACTCGCTCCTCGTCGGAGGCAGCAACGGCGCCGGCAAGACCACCATGCTGCGGATGATCGCGACGACCCTGCGCCCGACCGCGGGGACCCTGCGCATCTTCGGGCTGGACCCGTCGACGGAGCTGCTCGCGGCCCGTCGCCACATCGGGCTGCTCTCCCACCGGACGCACCTGTACGACGACCTGACCGCCCTCGAGACGCTGGACGTCGCCGCACGACTGGGCGGCTGGAGCAACCACCTCGACCACCTCCAGGGGCTGCTCGAGCGCGTCGGCCTGGCCGGCCGCGGCCGGGACGTCGTGCGGGGCTTCTCCGCCGGCATGCGCAAGCGCCTCTCCTTCGCCCGGCTCCTCCTCCAGGAGCCCGACCTCGTGCTGATCGACGAACCGTATGGGCAGCTCGATCCGGCCGGGTTCGAGTTCGTGGACGAGCTGGTCGCCCAGCTTCGCGACGAGGGGCGCACCCTGGTCATCGCCACCCACCTGGTGGAGCGACTGGCACCGATCTTGCGTTCGGGACTGGTGCTCCACGGCGGTCAGATGAAGTGGGTCGGGCCCGCCGCCGAGGTCCCCAAGGCGTTGATGGAGGCGCTCGCCGAATGAACGTGACGCGGCAGATCCTGGGCGTGCTGCGCAAGGACATGCTGCTCGACTGGCGCGGTCAGCGCCGGGCGGTCTCGGTGTTCCTGTTCGGCACCATCACGCTGCTGCTCTTCAGCTTCGCCGTCGGCCCCGACAGCGAAGCGCTGGCCCGCCACGCGTCGGGCTACCTGTGGCTGGCCCTGGTGCTGAGCTCCACTCTCGCCCTGGGCGAGAGCCTGCGGGTCGAGCTCGAGGACGACGCCCTGGAGGGGCTGAGCCTGCTCCCCGTCGACCCCCGGGCGCTCTTCTACGGCAAGGCGCTGGCCAACGTGCTCTTCCTGGC
Source organism: uncultured Rickettsiales bacterium (assembly GCA_964416435.1). Taxonomy (GTDB): domain Bacteria; phylum Myxococcota_A; class UBA796; order UBA9615; family UBA9615; genus CAYQEG01. The sequence goes on along the minus strand of CAYQEG010000125.1, from coordinate 7,968 downwards.
CATGCTGTCGCTGCTGCTCGTCCCCCTCGGCATGGTCCTGTACGGAGTGCACATCGAGGGTTCGGTGTTCGACCTCGGACTGCTCCTGCTGCTCGGGATCGCCGGCCTCGCCGGGCCGGGCACCCTCTACTCCGCGATGACGGCCCGCGCGAGGGGACGCGACGCGATGCTCCCGCTGCTCCTGTATCCGCTCGTCATCCCGGTGGTCCTGGCCTCGGTGAAGGGCACGCAGCTGGTGTTCACCGGTGACCCCATGAACCAGATGGGCGGCTGGCTGCAGCTATCTGCTGCATTCGACATCGTCTATTGGAGTCTATGTGGGGTGTTGTTCGGGAAGGTGATCGACTCGTGAGAAAGCACCACATCCTGGGGATCCTCGGCTTCTTCCTGCTGTGCCTCGGCTCGGTCTGGGGGTTGTGGTTCACGCCGCCCGAGACCCACATGCAGGACGTCAACCGGATCTTCTTCATCCACGTGCCGACGGCGCTGGTCTGCATGCTCGGCTTCTTCAGCTTCATCCCGGCGGTCGGCGCGCTCATCACCCGCGGCCGGCGGTGGGACGCGACCATGGAGGCCATGGTCGAGCTGACCCTCGTGCTGACGCTGATGACGCTGGCGCAGGGGATGATCTGGGGCAAGCCCACGTGGGGCGCCTACTGGGACTGGGACCCACGCTTGACGACCACGGCGGTGATGGCGGTCCTGTTCGCCGGGGTGCTGTCGCTCCGATCGTTCGCCGACCGGTTCGAGCAGCGCCTGATCTGGGGCGCCGTCGCGACGATCATCGCGTGCGTGGACGTCCCGATCGTCTACATGAGCGTCGAGTGGTGGGACTCCCTGCACCAGGGCGACAGCACGCCCAGCTCGGTGTCGGTCGATTATCACTGGCCGATGCGGGCCAACGCGTTCGGGATCCTGTTCTTTTCGGCGTGGCTGATCGTGGAGCGAGCGCGCGTCGCGCTCCTGCGCGACGAGGAGGAGGCGGCCGACGCGCCTCCCCCCGAGACGCCCCAGGACCTCGTCGCGGGAGGTGACTGATATGGAATTCGACGGTGTCATCCAGGGCGGGTGGAACTACGTTGCCGCAGCGTACGGGCTGTCCTTCGCCATCCTGATCGCCTACACGCTGATCGTTTCGTTCCGTCTGCGCGGCCTCCGCCAGCGCAAGGAGGGTCGCTGATGTCTCCCAAGGTCTTCGTCGCCGTTGCCCTCGCCGTCGCCGGCGCCGCGCTCGTCTGGATCGCGGTCGGCAACATGGGCAGCAACCTCGTCTACTACTGGACCCCGACCGAGCTGACAGCGGCCGGTGAGGACGCCCGCGGGGCCACGGTCCGCCTCGGCGGCATGGTCAAGGCGGGCACGATCAACTGGGATCAGGACTCCGGCGTCCTGACCTTCACCGTGCACGACACCGACGCCGACATCCCGGTGCGCGCCACCGAGATGCCGCCCCAGATGTTCCGCGAGAACATCGGCGTCGTCGTCGAGGGCACGCTTGGCGACGACGGCGTGTTCACGAGCAACCGGCTGCTCGTCAAGCACGACGCCGAGTACCGCGCTCCCCACGACCCCAAGGAAGCGGACGTCGAGGAGCTCTGGAAGTCCCTGGACGGCGACTCGTGATTCTGCTCTTCATCGGCGCCGGGATTCTTGCGCTTTGTTGCTGTGGCGGACTGATCGCCGCGGTGGTGCTCATCTCACTCCACGGCTTCGGGCCCCTCGGTCGCCTCCTCATCCTGCTCGCGCTGACCGCCGCCGCGGCCGGCACGGTCACGGGCTATGCCGGAGGTCGCTCCGGATCCCCCAAGGCGCTCAAAGCGACCCTGTGGCTGTCCGGCATCTTCGCCGGGGCGATGGTCGCCGCGAACGGGGTGATGATCTACGCGCTGCTGGCGCGGGACTTCACCGTCGCCTACGTCGACCAGGTCGGCAGCCACGACGTGCCGAACCACATCGCGGTGGTCTCGCTGTGGTCCTCCCTGGAGGGGTCGATCCTCTTCTGGGGCGCGATCCTCGGCCTGTTCGTGTTCGCCTTCCTGGCGACCACGGCGAGAGTGCGCGAGCACCGCGATCTCATCCCCTACACGCTCGCCACCACGATGGCGGTCGCCACCTTCTTCGCCTTCCTGATCGCGGGGCCGGCGACCCCGTTCGAGACGGTCGTGCCGGCCGCCCGCCACGCCGGTCCCAACCCGCTGCTCCAGAACCACGTCCTGATGATCGTGCACCCGCCGATGCTGTACGGCGGCTACGTCGGCATGACGATCCCGTTCGCGATGGGGGTCGCGGCGCTGATGCGCGGCCGGCTCGGGGCTGGCTGGATGCGGCCGACGCGGCTGTGGATGCTGGCCCCCTGGGGCTTCCTCACCGCCGGCATCGTGCTCGGCGGCTGGTGGGCCTACGAGGTCCTCGGCTGGGGCGGCTACTGGGCCTGGGACCCGGTCGAGAACGCGTCGTTCCTGCCCTGGCTGACGGCCAGCGGGTTCCTGCACGCGGCGATGCTCATGGAGCGCCGGGGCCTGCTCAAGGCCTGGACGATGGTCCTCCTGATGTCGACCTTCGCGCTGACGATCCTGGGCACGTTCATGACGCGCTCGGGGGTCTTCAACTCCGTACACAGCTTTACGCAGAGCGCGGTGGGGCCGACGTTCCTGGTGTTCCTGGCCATCGTCATCGTCTTCTCGATCGCGCTCTTCGCCCTGCAGGGCCACATGCTGGAAGCGGACGGCTCGTTCAAGTCGATGGTGTCCCGCGACTCGGCCTACGTCGTCAACAACCTGTTGTTCGTGGCGTTCACGTTCACGGTGCTGCTCGGCACGACGTTCCCGCTGATCACCGAGGCGATGACCGACAAGAAGATCAGCGTCGGCGAGCCCTACTTCAACTCGATGGCGGTGCCGGTCGGCGTGGCGATCGTCTTCCTCATGGGCATCGGCCCCGCGCTGCCCTGGGGCGCGCCCAGCGCCGAGAAGATCATCAAGACGCTGGCGATGCCGCTGGCCTGGGGGTTCGGCCTCCTGGCACTCGGCCTCGGCCTGGGCGTCCGCGAAGTCTGGCCGGCCCTCACGCTGCTGGCGGTCGGCTTCGCCTCGGCGGTCGCGATCCGGGACATGCTGGCGCCCATCGGGGCGGTGCAGCGGCGCTGGAAGATCGGCTGGGCCGAAGCCGCCGGGCGGGCCTTCCGGCGCGGTCGGCGCCGCTACGGCGGCCAGATCGTGCACCTCGGCGTCGCGCTGATGGCGCTGTCCATCGCGGTCTCCTCGTCCTACCGGGAGACCGACGAGACGGTGCTGAACAAGGGTGAGTCGGCGCACATCGCCGGCTACACGCTGACGTTCACGGGCGTGCAGAAGACCCAGGAGCCGCACCGGCAGGTCGTCGGCGCGGTCTTCGAGGTCACCCGCGACGGCAAGTCGCTGGGCACGCTGATGCCCAAGATGAACCGGTACACGGGCCAGATGCGGCCCATCGGCACCCCGGCGGTGCTCAGCCGGTTCCACGAGGATCTCTACCTGTCCGCGATGCAGATCGACGATCGGGGCGCCTTCGCCGGCGTGCGGCTGTACGTCAACCCGATGGTCTACTGGATCTGGATCGCGTCCGGGATCATGCTGCTCGGCTGCATCGTCGCGATGCTCCCGGGCCCGACGAAGGCCGCCGCCATGGCGAAGCCGTCGGCCGGCGGGCCGGCGCCGACCCCGGCGGAGGCCAAAGGCAAGGCCTCATGAGCACCCCCAAGGCCCCACCGCGGCCCAAGGTCAACCTCAAGATCCTGTTCGGGGGGCTGCTGCTCCTGACACCGATCCTCTGGGTCTTCGTTCGGGGCTTCTCGTTCAACCCCAACGTGATCGACAGTCCGCTGATCGAGCAGCCGGCGCCGACCTTCGAGCTCCCCCGGCTGAGCGACGGCGAGCTCGTGTCCATCGACCAGCTGCGCGGCAAGCCGGTGGTGTTGAACTTCTGGGCGACCTGGTGCGCGTCCTGCCCCTACGAGCACCCCTACCTCGTGAGCATCAGCCAGCGCTTCGGCTCCAAGGTGCAGTTCGTCGGCATCGCCTACTACGACAAGAACGAGGCGATCAGCAGCTGGCTGCGCCGCAACGGAGGCGATGTCTATCCGACGCTGGTCGACGTCGGGGGCAAGGCCGCGATCGCCTATGGCGTCTACGGCGTGCCCGAGACGTACGTCATCGACAAGGACGGCACGGTGAAGTTCAAGCACACCGGGCCGATCGACCCCCGACAGCTCAAGCGCCAGATCGAGTCGCTGCTATGACCCGCCTCCCCCGGTTGCTGATCGCGCTGACCGCCGCGCTGCTCCTCGCCGGACAGAGCTGGACCGAGGACCAGGGCGAGCAGGTCGACGAGCAGTCGATGATGACGCTCGGCGCCGACGTCCAGGAGAAGCTGGGGCCCCCGGACGGCCCGCCGCGCACCGGCGCCACGCTGGACCTCGCGACCACCGAGGTGGCGTCCGTGATTCGCTGCCCGTCGTGCCAGGGGTTGTCGGTCAACGACTCTCCGGCCGAGGCGGCGCGCAACATGAAGGGCCAGGTCCGGGCGATGCTCGGGGCCGGCTACTCGCGCACGCAGATCGAGGACTACTTCGTCGGCTCCTACGGCGAGTTCGTGCTGATGTCCCCCCGCAAGGAGGGGATGAACCTGGTCGTCTGGGCCGCCCCCATCGTCCTCGTGATCGCCGGGCTCGCCTTCGCGCTGGGGCTGGTCGGCCGCAAGACCGAAGAGGACGACGAACCGGAGCCCGAGCAGCCCGACGTGCCGTCGGAGCTGGCGCCCTACCTGGAGCAGGTGCGCGCCGAGTTGGAGGCCGATCGTGGGTGAAGTCGACTGGGGCACCCCCATCGTGGCGACGGTCGTCGGTCTGCTGATCGGCGCCATCCTGATGTTCCTCCTCAAGGAGTCGGTCGACGAGGCCTCCGAGCGGGCCGGTCGCGACGGACGGCTCGAAGACCTGCGCCGGGAGAAGGACCGCCTCCTGCAGGCCCTCCGCGATCTCGAGGACACGGGCAGCAAGGACGTCACCGAGCGGACCGAGCTGGAGCTCGCTGCCGCCGAGGTGTTCCGGGAGATCGAGGGCCTCGAAGGCAAGGGCAGGGGCAAGGGCAAGGGCAAGGGCAAGGGCAAGGGCCCAGGCAGCCCGGGCGGCAAGGCCGCCGCCGCGGCCGAGGACTCGCGCCCCGAGGAGCGCGCGGCGGGCACGGGGCTGAGCCCCGAGCTCCTGGGCATGCTCAAGGGCGGCGGAGTCGTCGCCTTCCTCGCCCTGATCGGCTGGCTGGTCGTCAGCGGCTCCCGCGATCGGGCCGAAGGCGACTCGATGACCGGCGGTGACTCGATCACCATGCGGTCCGAGGTGCGCACCCGGGTGCCCGGTGAGGGCGAGACCGGAGGCGCGACCCCCGACGTGCCGCCGGACCTGAGGCCGCAGGTCTCCGCCGCGGTCGACGCCGCCCGGGCGAAGGTCGCCTCGGACCCCGGCACGGTCGATCACTGGATCGAGCTGGGCTACGCCCTCGTCGAAGCGGAAGGCTGGATCGACGCCTGGCAGACGGCGCAGGAGATCGAACAGCGCGTGCCCGGCCACCCCGAGGGCAAGGTCATCATGGGCATCGTGCGCATCGCGATGGGCATGACGGCGCAGGCCGACGCCCTGTTCGACGAGGCCCTGGAGGCGCAGCCCAACCACCTCGTCGCCCTCTCGTACAAGGGGATGATCGCGTTCCGGAGCGGCGACGCGGAGGGGGCGAAGTCCATCTGGACGCTCGCCCGAAGCGTCGCCCCCCCCGAAGACCAGGCCATGTTCGACGAGCTGCTGGCGATGGCTGAACAGGGCGCGCCGCCGGTCTCGCCAGGATCCCAGACCCCGCCGGACCACCCACCGATGGGCGACGCCCCCGCTCCGGCGAGCGGCGCCCGGATCGAGGGTCGGATCGAGCTGGCCGAAGGCGCGACGCCTCCGCCCGGCGGCACCATCTACGTGATCGCCCGGCACAAGGGCGCGACCGCCGGCCCGCCCGCGGCGACCAAGAGGCTGTCCACCCGGGACCTCCCGGCGACGTTCACCCTGGACGACAGCAACGTGATGATGGGCGGGCCGTTCCCGGCCGAGGTCGAGCTGACCGTCCGCTTCGACGCCGACGGCAACGCCATGACGAAGACCGACGGCGACCTCGTCGGGGGCGCCGGCGTCGTGCAGTCCGGCGCCTCAGGCGTCGTGATCGTGTTGGCGCCGCCGCAGTAGCAGCCACGGCAGCAGGACCAGCCCCCCGCCGACCGCCTGCATCTCCAGGGTCTGGTCGAAGCAGCCGCAGCCCGAGCCGTTTTGCCCGGACAGCCCGGCCCCGTCGTCGTCGTCGGCCGGCGGCGCGAGCGACGTGTCGTCGTCGTCCGTCGCGTCGTCGTCGTTCACCGCGTCGTCGTCGTCGTCGTCGTCGTCCCCTGCCCCGCAGTCCCCGCCGCAGTCCGGATCGGTCCAGCCGGGGCAGCCGTCGCAGTCGAAGTCGAGGTCCGGCTGGGTGCAGTCCTCCTCGACGTCGGGGTAGTACAGCGGGGAGTCGTCGTTGCAGTCCCCCTCCTCCTCGCTGAACCCGTCGCCGTCGTCGTCGAACACCGCGGTGCCTTCGTCGATGACGCCGTCGCAGTCCTGGTCGATCCCGTCGGGCAGCTCCTCGGCGCCGGGGTAGATGCTGGGGTCGCTGTCGTCGCAGTCGCCGCCGGCCTCGGGCCAGCCGTCCCCGTCGTCGTCCCAGATGTCACAGTCGGTGGCGACGTCCTCCTCGCGGCCGTCGATGTAGACTACGAAGTCGACGCCGTGGATGTAGGACTGGCTGCAGCAGTCGTCGACGTGGGTGAGCACCACCACCGACCACGGGTCGGTCGCCATGTAGGGGAGCAGGTCGCTGCTCACGCCGCCGCCCAGGAACGCGTAGCCGCCCGGGTCGGTCACGCCGTCGGGCTGGCTCACGGAGTAGACGGTCATGCGCACGCCGTCGTCGACCACGTCGACGTCGATCCAGGCCTGGGTGAACGACAGGCTGGGGGGCAGGTAGATGTGGGTCTTGAAGTAGGTGAACTCGCCGCCGTGCCGGCACTCGGTGTCCGACGTGCACAGCGTGCTGCTGCCGTTGAGGTCGTAGTCGATCTGCTGGCCGTCGGGCGCGGGGACCCAGCCGCCGCCGTAGGGGTCGGGCAGGCTGGAGTAGTCGTACTCCATGATGGCGCCGTGCTGGCCGCTGTCGAAGCCCCACTCGACGACGCCCTCCCCGTCGTGCTGCTCCCACTCCGTGCGACACGCCTCCACCTCGGCCGAGGCGGACGACGGCAGGCCGGGCAGCACGAGCACCAGCGCGGTGGCGAAGAAGCGACCGATGCGGCGACGTTAGCGCGGGAGCGGCCGACCGCGGAAGCGCGGAAGTGTGGAGGATCCGTGGAGGTCGTGGACCTGGCTCGATGGGCCACCGGGTCTGGAGCCTCGTCCTCTCACGCCCGGCGAGGTCGAGGGGGGACGGCGCCGGCGAGTGCTCCGCCGGCGCAGACACTGAGCGGCTACACCGACGCGGCCGCCCGCGTCGGTGTAGCCGGCGACGTACCGCGCCCACCCACTCGCCGTAGGTCTCGATCTCCTCGCGGCACGACCGGGGGCTCCGGAGGCGGTGCCCGTCGACGCACCCAGCCTCCGAGTCAGCTCCAGAACTACTGACGATTCCCATACTCTCTGCCGGCGGACCTCGCTGTATATCGCCGCGCCGAAGGAAGTCCGTAATCCGGGTCCTGAAGGCTTGACGAGTCTGCGAGATCGGGCTAATTCGGGCCCGTCCTTGTCCTTGCGAGGACGCAGCACCCCGGCGGTCTTTTCGACTGGGCTGGAGGAGCCGGGGTGAGGGTGGCGGTGACCGGATGCTGGACCGACTGGTCCACCAGGTGTCCGGTGACAACCCGATGGCTTTCTCA
>CAYQEG010000124.1:0-24524 GCA_964416435.1 uncultured Rickettsiales bacterium | reverse complement strand
GCGACGAGGAGATGCATCGGGAATGCACGACGAGGAGCAACAACGGGATCGGACGTATCCGGTCCATGGGGCGACAGGTGGCCAATGCGCTACACGCTCCTAGGCGGGCGACGGCAGCGCTTCGATGAGCGCGTACTCGCGCGCCAGCCGCTCCCAGGACTTCAGCGCGGCCCGGGCCGAGCGCTGGGCCTCCCGCACCGATCGCTTGAGGTGCTTGAGCTCCCTGCGCAGCTCGCTGCTCGCTTGCTCCTTCGCGTCGCGGTAGGCGTCCGCGAGGGCCTGACGACGGGCCTTCAGCTCGGCCAGCTTCTCGTCCAGCCCGGCCTCGGCGGACAGGAGCTGCTCACGCAGCGCGGTCTGGCCGGCGCGCAGCGACGCCACGAAGTCGTCCCGCTGGCGGCTCAGCTGCTCGCTGCGCGCCTCCAGCGCGACGCGCCACTCCTCCGCCTTGTCCTCCCCCCAGGCCTCCAGCCGGGCGACGAAGCCGTCCCGGCCGTGCTCGTACCGGCGGGCGAGGATGACGTCGACGGGGATGCGGCGCAGCTTGCTCGCGAGGCCCAGCCGGAGAGCGACCAGATGAGCCACTTGGTGGGGTCGAACTGGTACCAGCGCACGCCGTTGCGGTAGTCGTGGCCGAAGGTGTGATGGAAGTTGTGGTAGCCCTCGCCGAGGGTGAGGAAGGCGAGCAGCCAGTTGTCCCGAGCGGTGTGGGCGGACGACCAGGGCTGGCTCCCCCACTTGTGTGCGGCGGAGTTGATCAGGAACGTGAAGTGCTGCACCACGACGATGCGCAGCAGCCCCGCGATGATGAACATGCCCAGGGCGTGGCCGAGAAGCAGCGTCGCCAGGCCGATGAGCGCGAGGTTGGTCAGGCCGGCGGACAGCACGTAGTTGCGGTGCTGCCACATCAGGACCTTGTCCCGGCGCAGGTCCGGCACGTTCTCGTATGTCTCACCGCGCGGCCCCTCGAAGAACACCCAGCCCATGTGGGACCAGAAGAACCCCCGCGTGGCGTCGTAGGGGTCGCCGTCGGTGTCGACCGTGGCATGGTGATAGCGGTGGTCCGACGCCCAGGAGATGACGCAGTTCTGACACGCCGCCCCCCCGAGGAAGGCGTAGACGTACCGCAGCGCGGACTTCGCCTCGTAGCCGCGGTGGGCGAAGTGGCGGTGGTAGCCGGCGGTGATGCCGAGCCCCGTGAGCCACCACAGCACGACGGCCGCGAGCGGCTCACGCCACGTGATGCCGACGTCCAGGACGTACCAGCCGGAGGCCGCGACAGCGACGATCGGGAACACCACCAGGATGAAGGCGTTGCCCCACTTGAAATTGCCGAGGGCGATCTTCGGTCGACGGACCTGCGTCTTGGGCACGGCGGAATCCAGGCTGGAGGGAGGCGTCCGCGGACCTGACCAGCGCGCGCGACGGACCGACACAGTAACAGCCGATCGCCGTGCTAGCTTCCCCCGCCCTGGAGGTCGAAGCCATGGCTGTTCCGTCGTATTGGGATTACTTGAGGCTCCCCGAGCTGCTCAGCCTGCAGGGCGGGCTCGAGGGCGACGAGGACCTGCTCGGCACCGACGAGCTGCACTTCATCGTCGTGCACCAGGCGTTCGAGCTGTGGTTCAAGCTCGCCCTCGCCGAGCTGAGGCTGGCCCGGGACCACCTCGCCGCGCCCCACGTGCCCGAGCAGCACATCCCCCACGTGGTGCACCACCTGGGCCGCGTCAACCGGATCCTGGACGTCTGCGCCCACCAGTTCGACGTGATGGAGACGCTCACGCCGCAGGACTTCCTGGCCTTCCGGGACAAGCTGATCCCCAGCTCCGGCTTCCAGTCCTTCCAGATGCGGGAGATCGAGGTCGTGCTGGGGCTCCAGGAGGACCAGCGGACCGACAGCGGCTTCGGCGACCCGCTCGACGAGATCCGCAAGCGCGGCAAGGACAGCGAAGCCGGGCGCTACGCCATCGCGCGCATGGAGGCGGCGATCGAAGAGCAGAGCCTCCGGTCGGCGCTGCACGAGTGGCTGTGGCGCACGCCCATCCAGGGCAGCGACCCCGGCGACGCCGACGACGACGACAACGTCCGTCGCTTCACCGACCGGTACCTCGCGTCGATGGAGGGGCGCTTCGCCGGCCAGGTCGAGCGGCTGGTCGCCGCCGGGGTGATGACCCCCGAGGCCGCCGAGACCAAGTTCGGCCGGACGCTGCAGCTCGCCCGCGAGTTCCTGTCCGCCGACGGAGACGCCCGCCGACGGCGCATCCGCGCCGCCATCGTGTTCATCGAGAGCTACCGGGACCTCCCGCTGCTCGCGTGGCCGCGGGTCCTCATGGACGCGGTCGTGGAGCTCGAGGAGAAGCTGGTGCTCTTCCGCACCCGTCACGCCCGCATGGTGGAGCGAATCATCGGCCGCCGAATCGGCACCGGCGGGAGCGCGGGCGTCGACTACCTGGACCGCACCACCCGCTACCGCGTGTTCACCGAGCTGTGGGCCGTGCGGACCATCCTGATGCCGCGGGACGCGGTCCCCCCGCTGGAGCACCCCGAGGCCTACGGCTTCGCCGAGGAGTCACCGTGAGCGAGCTCCCGAGCACCTCGCTGGCCGGCCGTCACGCGCTGGTCTGCGGCGCCAGCGCCGGCATCGGCCGGGCCATCGCCCAGACGTTGACCGACCGCGGCGCCACCGTGACCGCGCTGGCGCGCCGGGCCGACGCCCTCGCCGAGCTCGTCGCCGACGGCGCCGCGGCCCGGTTCATCGCCGTCGACCTGGACCACCGCGACGGTCTCCGAGAAGTCCTGCGGGCCCTCGTCGCCGATCACGGACCGGTGCACGTGCTGGTCAACAACACCGGCGGCCCGCCGTCGGGCCGCCTCCTCGACGCCACGGAGGCCGACTTCCTGGCCGCCCTGGGACGGCACCTGCTCGCCGCCCACGCCCTCGTCCAGGAGCTGCTCCCGGGCATGGAGGCGGCCGGCTACGGGCGGATCGTCAACATCGTGTCGACCTCGGTCCGAGAGCCGATCAAGGGGCTCGGCGTGAGCAACACGACGCGGGGCGCCGTCGCGTCCTGGGCCAAGTCGCTGGCCGACGAGCTCCCCCCCGGGGTCACGATCAACAACGTGCTCCCCGGGTTCACCGACACCGACCGGCTGGGCAGCCTCGCCGCGGCCCGGGCGGCGCGCGGGGGCACCACCTCCGACGCGGTCTACGAGGCCTGGCGGGCGGCGGTGCCCGAGGGTCGGCTCGGCCGGCCGGAGGAGGTGGCCGCGATGGTGGCGCACCTGGCCAGCCCGGCGGGCGCCTACGTCCGGGGACAGTCCATCGCGGTCGACGGCGGCCGGCTGCGGAGCATCTAGTACCCATGGACTACGACGTCTTCTTCTCGATCTCCCAGACCCCCGTCGACGGCCACACGCCGACCGAGGCGGAGATGTTCGGCAGCTTCTTCCGCCAGGTGCAGGCCGCCGACGACCTCGGCTTCGGGGTCGCCTGGATCGCCGAGTCCCACCTCAGCTCCGAGGTCCAGAAGGGCAACCGCAAGCCGGTCATCCCCCACTGGCAGGGCGAGGTGGGGCTGAACGCCGACTTCCTGCAGCTCGCCCACCAGGTGTTCGCCCGCACCGACCGCATCGAGATGGGCGCGGCGGTGATGAACATCCTGTGCATGGGCGGCCCGGTGGCTCACGCCGAGCGGGTCTCGGTGTTCGCGGCGCTCCACGGGCTCGACCCCGAGGAGGCCCGACGCATCCACGTCGGCTTCGCCGCGGGCCGGTTCCAGTTCATGAACGAGGCGTCCGGCATCGTGCCCCGGGACGTCGTCGAAGAGGCCGCCTGGCCGGCGATGAAGGGGATCATCTTCCGCGAGGCGTCGGAGATCTTCTGCCGCCTGCTCCGCGGCGACGTCCTCAGCAGCGACGACATCACGCCGTCCTCGCTGACCCGCGCCAACTTCCGGTCCGACGGTGACTGGGAGCGCGTGCAGGAGGCCGCGATGAGCCGGGACGGGCTGACCGAGCGGCCGGCGACCGTCGCGGTGGCCCGTCGGTGGGAGTTCGAGCCGCTCAAGATCGTTCCCCAGGCCTGGAGGCGGGAGCTCGTGCAGCCGATCATCGGCAGCCACGAGCCGGCGGTGCAGGAGTTCGTCAACACGATCCTGCCGGTCCAGGTCTTCAACCTGTCCATCACCCGGCCCGAGGTGATCGAGGCGACCCACGAGCGCATGGCCGCGGCGTACCACCCCGACGGCGGCGCCTGGACCCGCGGCCACATGCCCCGGACCACGTTCGTGTTCCTCAACGAGCAGCCCGGGCTCAGCCCCCAGGAGCGCAGCGCCGCCGCCCACGCCGAGGCCAGGGCCGCGCTGGGGGCCTACTGGACCGCCCTGGAGGGCACCCTGGACCCCCGGAAGGTCGAGCGCGCCGCGGTCAACGCGCTGATCGGCAACGCCGAGGAGATCGCCGAGCAGATGCTCACGCGGTTCCACCCCGACGACCGGCTGATGCTCTGGTTCGACTTCTTCTGCCACGACTGCGATCGGGTCATCGCCAACATGACGGACTTCGTGCAGAAGGTGGCGCCGCTGGTCGCGGAGGGGCTCGGTCGTGAGTGACGGCGGCTCCGCGGTCGCGCCTGGTCGGCCGGGCTCGGCGATCTACCCGACGTCGCCGCTCGGCGAGCAGGTCGACGGAATCGCGACCGGGCGGGAGGTCGCCTGGGAGCCGCTGGTCGACTACCGGCGCAACGGCGTAAGCGAGACCACCATCCACGGAGCCATCGCCTGGGCGTCGGGCGACCGCATCGTGCACAGCTTCGGCGGCAACGTCCTCTGTTACGGCCGCTCGATGATGAAGCCGGTGACCATGAAGGTGTTCGCCGACGACATCGGGGACCTGCTGGACTGGCCCGCGCGGGCGATCAGCCTGGCGTCGCACAACGGCGACGTCGAGCACGTCGCCGCGGCTCAGTCGATCCTCGACGAGGCGGAGTGGGGGTTGATGCAGACCCCGCTGGACGTGCCCCTGGTGCAGTTCGGCCGGCAGGTGCGTCGTCCCCGCCGTTGGTACCACTGCTGCTCGGGCGAGCACGCCGCGATCCTCCGGGGCTGCCGCGTGCGCGGCTGGGAGCGGGTCGGCTACACGCTGCCCCAGCACCCGTTCTTCGGCGCGTATGTCGACGTGCTCCGGCGCTACCTGGGGGCGGACTGGCGGCCGGTCCGGGTCGCCCGCGACGGCTGCGGCCTGCCCACCGTCTCCAACACCGTGAACGAGCTCGCGAAGCTGTACGCCGCCCTGGCCCGCACCCGGGACGACGACTGGATCTGGGAGGCGATGGTCCGCCACCCCGACCTGATCGGCGGCTTCAACCGGCTGGACAGCACGATCCTCAAGGCGGGGGACGGGGCGGTCATCGCCAAGGAGGGGGCCGACGGGCTGCTCGGTCTGTCCGTGGTGCACGACGACTTCCCCGAGGGCCTCGGCATCGTCATCAAGATCGCCCACGGCTGGAACCCCCAGGCGACCTGGTACATCGCCCGGGCGGCGCTCGGGGTGCTCGGCTTCGAGCTGCGCAACCCCTACCCCTTGCATCGCCAGAAGGCGTTCATCGTGCCCGGCGTCGTGCCCCCCGACCGACTCGCTGCCCTGGAAGCGATTCCAACCTGGGATGAGTGGGACCCGGACGACGATCGCTGGTACTACGCCTGGGAGCAGTACGCGCAGCGACCCTGACGACGCGCGGTCCGGGGGGTGAGAGGCATGGAACAACAGACAGGCGGTCGACGGGATCTGCTCGCCCTCGTGGTGCTCATCGGCGGCATCGCGGGGTCGCTTGGGCTCGCCTCCCGGGTCGCCGACGAGAACCGCCTGGTGGAGGCGGTCCGGTTCCAGCAGCTCGTCAGCGTGCACCGCACCGCGGTGCAGGCCGAGTTCGGTCGCTCCATCGACGCGGTCACGGCCCTGGGTGGCCTGTTCGAGGCGTCCCGCAGCGTGGACGAGCGGGAGTTCGGCACCTTCTCCCGGGAGCTGCTCGAGCGGCAGCCGGAGCTCCGCGCGCTGGAGTGGCTCCCCCGGGTGGCTCCCGGGGAGCTGCCCAACCACGTCGCCGCGGTCCGGGCGAGCGGGCACAGCGACTACCGCGTGCGACAGCTGTCAGCCTCCGGCGAGCTGGTCGACGCCCCCGCCGACGCGGCCGCCTGGCCCGTCCGCTACGTGTTCCCGCTGGAGCCGAACCGCGCGGCCCTCGGCTTCGACGTCGGCTCCGAGTGGCGACGGCGCGCGGCGCTGGAGGCGAGCATCGAGCGGCGACGGCCGACCGCGACGACCCCGGTCGCCCTGCTGCAGACGCCGGGGGACGAGCTCGACGGGGTTCTCGTGTTCCGGCCCGTGTTCCGGGGGGGCATCGAGCAGACCCAGGTCGTGGGGGTGGTGCTGGCGGTCGTCGATCTCGGCGGGGTGCTGGCGACCATCGACCCGGCGGTGCGCAGCACCGAGCTCGACGCGTGGCTCACCTGGGAGGGTGACGGGGAGGAGAGCCTGGCGCTGCGCGCGACCGGCAGCGCAGAGGCCCCCCCGTCGATGGATCAGCCGCTGACGGCCCTGGCGACGATCGAGCTCCCCGGGCTCGAGCTGGACCTTCAGTACGCCCCCTCCCCCTCGTTCGAGGGCAGTCGAAACGCCACCCGGCCGTGGTGGGTCGGCCTCGCGGGGGTGCTGATCAGCCTCCTGGTCGCCATCGGGCTGAAGAACCGGGGCGACCACGCGGTGCGGCTCGGCACCCTCGCCCGGCAGGTCGGCGACGCCAACCTCCGCCTGGAGGAGGAGGCGGTCGAGCGCGAGCGCGCGGAGGCCGACGTGCGGCGCCTGAACGCCGAGCTTCAGCAGCGGGTCGAGCAGCGCACCCGGGAGGTCCGTACGAAGACGACCGAGCTGGGCGAGGCCCAGCGACAGCTCGACGAGCAGGCCGCCCTGGCGGCGATGCTGCGCAAGGAGCGGCTGGAGAGCCTGGGTCTGCTCGCCGGCGGGGTCGCCCACGACTTCAACAACCTGCTCACGGCCATCCTGGGCCAGGCGAGCCTGCTCCAGGAGCGGGCCGGGCCCGTCGTGACGCCGAGCGAGGCGGGCGAGCAGATCGAGCTCGCGGCCCAGCGGGCGGCGGAGCTGGTGCGACAGCTGCTCGCCTACGCCGGTCGGGCCGAGGGCCTCATCGAGGCGGTGCAGATCCCCGCCGTCGTCGCCGAGATCAGCCGCCTGGTGGCGGCGTCGGTGAGCAAGAAGGCGACCCTGGAGCTGCACCTGGACCACGACCTGCCGGCCGTGGAGGTCGACTCGACCCAGCTGCGCCAGGTGCTGATGAACCTGATCACCAACGCGTCCGACGCGCTGGAGGGGGCGCCCGGCAAGATCGTGGTCCGGGCGACGATCAGCGAGCTGGACGAGACCTCGCCTCGCGGCGTCTGGCCGCTGGGGCCGCCGACCCCGGGTCCGTGGGTGAGCGTCAGCGTCCAGGACGAGGGCCGGGGCATGGAGCCGACCACGGTCGAGCGGATGTTCGAGCCGTTCTTCACCACGAAGGACGCGGGGCATGGGCTGGGGCTCGCCGCGGTGCTCGGCGTGGTCCGGGCGGCCGAGGGGCGGATTCGCGTGGACAGCGGTCGCGATCGTGGCACGACGGTCGAGCTGCTCCTGCCGATCGCCGACGTCGGCGAGGTCACCGCCCCCATGGCCCGGCCGGAGCTGACCCCCGCCCTCGCCGGCACGCGGGTCCTGCTCGTCGACGACGAGGCGCCGGTCCGCACCCTGGTCCAGGCCGCGCTCAGCTCGGCCGGCTGCGAGGTGACCGAGGCGGCCGACGGGGTCGAGGCGATGAACCACTTCGAGGCCGGCCCCGACGACTACGACATCGTGCTGCTCGACATGGTGATGCCGCGGATGGACGGCCCGGAGACGCTCGCCGCGCTGCGGGCCCTGCGGGCCGAGCTGGTGGTCATCCTCTCGACCGGCTTCTCGGCCACCTCCGTCGAGGAGCTGCTCGACGATCACACGCTGTTCCTGGCCAAGCCCTACCGAGCCCGCGACCTGCTGCGGCTCGTCGGCCAGGCGACCGACGGGGGCTGAGCGGGCTCAGCGCTTGCGGGCGATGGTGATGCCGTCGCGCACGGTGAGCAGGACCTGCTCGACGCGGTCGTCGGCGGCGACGTGGGCGTTGAAGCGGACGATCGCCTCGGCCGACTCCGTCTGCGGGTCGAGCACGGTGCCCGACCACAGCACGTTGTCGACGACGATCAGTCCCCCCGAAGGCATGCGGGGCAGCAGCGCCTCCCAGTAGTCCACGTAAGACTCCTTGTCGGCGTCGATGAAGGCGAAGTCGACCGGCCCCTCCAGCGCCTGGATCGTCTCCAGGGCGGGCCCCAGCCTCAGCTCGACCTTGCCCTCCGTCCACGGCGCGTCGGCCCAGAAGCGACGGGCGATCGCCGTCCACTCCTCGCTGACGTCGCAGCAGATCAGGCGGCCGTCGTCGGGCAGCCCTTCGGCGATGGAGAGCGCGGAGTAGCCGGTGAACGTGCCGATCTCGACCGCGTTGCGCGCGCCGCTGAGCATCACCAGCAGCTTGAGCAGCCGACCCTCGATCCGACCGACCTGCATCTGGGGCAGGTCGGTGTGGGCGTACGTCTCCTCGCGCAGCCGGTCGTACAGACCGTCCACCTCGGAGCTGGCTTCTGCTGCGTACGCCTCGATCGCCGGATCGACCAACGGGATCATGAACGCAGAGCCGTCACCAGGGCGGTCATCGACTCCTTGGCGTCACCGAAGAGCATGCGCGTGTTGGTCTTGAGGAAGAGCGGGTTGCCGACGCCGGCGTAGCCGGACGCCATGGACCGCTTGCACACGACCACGGTGGTCGACTCCCAGACGTGCAGGACCGGCATGCCCCAGATCGGGCTGCCCTCGTCCTCCATCGCCGACGGGTTGACGATGTCGTTGGCGCCGATGACCAGGACGACGTCCGTGTCTGGCAGATCGTCGTTGATCTCGTCCATCTCGAAGACGATGTCGTAGGGCACGCCCGCCTCTGCGAGCAGCACGTTCATGTGGCCGGGGAGCCGCCCCGCGACCGGGTGGATCGCGAACCGGAAGGACTTGCCCTGGTCGCGGCACAGGTCCGACAGCTCCCGGACGGTGTGCTGCGCCTGGGCGACGGCCATGCCGTACCCGGGCACCACGACCACCGACTTCGCGTCGCGCAGCAGGTCGGCGACCTCGCCGGCGTCGGTAGCGGTCACCTCACCGGTCAGCTGCTTCGCCGGACCCTTGAGCTTGCCAGCGTCCGTGCCGAACCCGCCGAAGGCGACGTTCCAGATCGACCGGTTCATCGCCTTGCACATGATGTAGCTGAGGATCGCGCCGGAGCTGCCGACCAGGGCGCCGGTGACGATCAGCAGGTCGTTGCCGAGCATGAAGCCGGCCGCGGCGGCGGTCCAACCGGAGTAGCTGTTGAGCAGCGAGACGACGACGGGCATGTCCGCGCCGCCGATCGCGACGACGAGGTGGACGCCCATCACGCCCGCCACGAACGCCATCGCGAGCAGCCAGCCGAGGCCCTCGTCGCCGGCGTCGACGAAGTTGACGGCCATGCCGATGACCGCGACGAGCATGCCCAGGTTGACCCAGTGACGAGCCGGGATGAGGATGGGCGTACCGCTCATCCGCCCCTGCAGCTTTGCCCATGCAATCACTGAACCTGTAAAGGTAATCGCGCCAAGAGCGACGTCCGCGTAGATCTCGATCGCGTGGACCTGCCAGCCCTCGTGGTGCACGTCCAGGGTCAGGTACGAGCTGACGCCCACGAGCACCGCGGCGAGGCCGACGAAGCTGTGCAGCGCGGCGACCAGCTGCGGCATGGCGGTCATCTCGACCTGCATCGCCCAGCGGATGCCGATGCCGCCACCGACGATGACGGCGACGAGCACGAGCCCGAGCGCGGCCACCTCGGGCTGCGCGATGGTGGCGACGATGGCGATCGCCATGCCGATCATCCCGTAGAGGTTGCCCCGCCGGGAGGTCTCCTGGTGGCTCAGGCCACCGAGCGACAGAATGAAGAGGACAGCTGCGCCGATGTAGGCGGCCATGGGGAGGTTTTCCATCGGTGCCTCCCTACTTCCTGAACATCTTCAACATGCGCTGGGTCACGAAGAACCCACCGAACACGTTGATCGATGCCACGAGGATTGCGGCCACGCCCAGCACGGCGGCCATGTCGAGCTTGCCCGAGCCGGCCTGCAGGATGCCGCCGACGATGATGATGCCGCTGATCGCGTTGGTGACCGCCATCAGCGGGGTGTGCAGGGCCGGGGTGACGGCCCAGACGACCTGCCAGCCCACGAAGCAGGCCAGCACGAAGACAGTCATGTGCTGCAGCAGGTCGGTCGGCGCGTGCATGCCGAGCCAGGCGAGCACGACGGCGGCGGCGCCTCCGACGGCGAACCGCATCATGCTCGGCCGCACCGCCGGCGGCGCGGGCACCACCGGATCGGGTGGGGGCTCCACCGGCGGCGGTGGCTTCGGCGCCACCGCGGTCACCTTCGCCGGCGGCGGCGGCCAGGTGAGCTCGCCCTCGTGCAGCACGAGGGCGCCACGGACCGCCTCGTCCTCGAGGTCGACCTTGAAGTCCTCGCCCCCGCCCATGTCGTCGAGCAGGTGGGTGATGTTGCTGCCGAAGAACTGCGAGGCGTGGGTCGCGAGGCGGGAGGTCAGGTCGGTGTAGCCGATGACCGTCACGCCGCCGACCTCCACCGTCTTGTCGGCGATGGTCGCTTCGCAGTTGCCGCCCGACTCGGCCGCCAGGTCGACGACCACGGAGCCGGGCTTCATGACGTCGAGCATCTCCTGCGTGATCAGCAGGGGGGCCTTCTTGCCGGGCACCAGGGCGGTGGTGACGACGATGTCGACCTCCGCGCACTGCTCCTTGAAGAGCGCCATCTCGGCGGCGATGAACTCCGGGCTCATCACCTTGCTGTATCCAGCCGCGGTCTCGCCGTCCTCGTCGAACTCCAGCTCGAGGAACCGGGCTCCCAGGGAGCGGACCTGGTCGGCGGCGGATGCGCGGGTGTCGAACGCGCGGACCTCGGCCCCGAGGCCCCGGGCCGCGGCGATGGCGCTCAGGCCGGCCACGCCGGCGCCGATGACCAGTACCTGGGCGGGGCGGGTCCGGCCGGCGGCCGTGATCTGCCCGCCGAAGAAGCTGCCGAAGTGGTGGGACGCCTCGATGATCGCGCGGTAGCCGGCGATGTTCGCCATGGACGACAGCACGTCCATCTTCTGGGCGCGGGAGATGCGCGGGATGCAGTCCAGCGCGAGCACGGTCGGCTTGCGGGCCGCGAGCTTGTCGAGGAGCTCGGCGTTCTGTCCCGGGAACAGGAGCGAGATGAGGTGGCCGCCTTCGGGCAGCTGCGCGACCTCGTCGTCCGACGGGGGCCGGACCTTGATCATCAGGTCGGTCCCGGACCAGAGAGCCGCGGGGTCCTGGACGATGGTCGCCCCGGCGCCCGCGTACATGTCGTCGGTGAAGCGCGCGCCGTCCCCGGCGCCGGATTGGACGTAGACGTCAAAGCCCTTCTTGCGGAGCTTCTGCACGGTCTCCGGAGTCGCCGCGACGCGTCGTTCTCCGGGCCAGGTCTCCTTGGGGACTCCGAGCTTCATTCCAGCGTCCTTCCTGCCTGATTTGGTGGCGGACTGTACAGCAAGCCAGGGGAGGCTTCACCCCGATGTCACATGCCCGCGAATGGACCGCGGCGGGCCGCGCTCCCAGGGGCGTCGATCGGTGTCCCGCGGCGTGCCTCGACCCTCGTCGGTGGGGGGCGTTCCGTCAGGGGTTCGAGAGACTGATCGACGTCTCCCTGCCACGGAGGACATAGCTCAGCTGGTAGAGCGCACGACCCCCGCGCGGCGGTCGCAGACTGGAAGCGGGCGCTGTACCGCCACGCCCAGCTGGCGCTGCGGTCGGCCATCGGCACCCGGGACCTGGACGCGCTGCTCGCCAACAAGGCGGAGGTGACGGAGGCGCTGGACGCCTCGCTCCGCCAGCACGTCGGCGCATTTGGACTGGAGCTCGTGAGCCTCGGCATCCGGGACATCATCCTCCCGGGCGAGATGAAGGAGCTCCTGAACCAGGTCACCGAGGCGCGGAAGGCGGCCGAGGCGGCGGTCATCACCCGTCGGGAGGAGACCGCCGCGATGCGGAGCCAGGCGAACACCGCCCAGCTCCTGGCCGACAACCCGACGCTGATGCGGATGAAGGAGCTGGAGGTCATCGAGCGCGTCGCCGCGAACGGAGACCTCACCCTCGTGGTCGGTGACAGCGGCCTGAGGGACGGCGTCCTGAAGCTGGTGTGATCAGCGGCGCTCGTCGTTGATCAGCAGCAATGGTCGTGCCCGCATCCGTCATCGGATGCGGGCGCGATCACGCCCAGCTTCGGCGCGCCATCGCCGGGGTGGTCGTGACCGTCGCCGTGGTCATGGTCGTGGGCATGTCCCGCGTCCTCCGGTCCCTGGTCGATCACCTGGCCGAAGAAGCCCCTGGGACCCTGCCGGACCAGGGACGCGATCGAGACCAGGATGAGCGCCGCGAGGGACGCCTGGCGGACCCAGCCGTGCTCGTGCTCCCCGGCCGTCCAGACGCCGGCCGCGAGGTCGGGGAAGGCCAGGTCGATCCCCATGCCGAGGCCGATGCAGACCGCGGCCATGGTCGCCGCGAACGCCGCCGCGACGGCCCGCCCGTGCAGCCGACCCAGGATCCCGAAAGTGGTGACGTTGGTCGCCGGCCCGGACAGCAGGAACGCGATGCCCGCTCCCGGGGAGACCCCGGCGGCGATGAACACCGCCACCATCGGCGTCGCGCCGGACGCGCAGACGTACAGCGGCATGCCGAGCAGCGTGAAGACCGTGACCTGGGCGATGGGGGGGATCTCCGTCAGCCACGTGCCGCCGAGCGCGGGGGCCGCCGCCGCCGCGATCACCAGGCCGGCCAGGATCCAGGGCGCGGTGTGGTCGACGACCTCGCCGAAGCCCGCCTCCGCGGCCTGGCGCAGGCGCTGCACGACCGTGCCCTCGGCCTTGCCCGCGGGGGGCAGGTTGTCGGCCCCGTTGGTCCCGCGGGTCGTCGCGAACCGCCCCACCAGGGCGCCCACCGCCAGCGCCACGAAGGCCGCCCCGGCGACCCGGATGACGGTCAACTCGGCGCCGAGCAGCGGCAACGACAGCAGCACGGCGTCCAGCCCCAGCTCCGGCGTCGCCACCAGGAACGCCATCGCCGCCGCCGGAGGCGCCCCCTGCACCACCAGGCTCCGGTACACGGGCACCACGCCGCAGGAGCAGATCGGGAGCGGCAGGCCGAAGGCGACCCCGCGAGCCGCCTGGCTGGCCGAGCTGCCGCGCCCCATCCAGGCGACGGTCGCCTTGGGCAGGAACGCCTGCACCAGCCCCGCCGCCGCGTAGCCGATCAGGAGCGCGGGGGCGCTCTCCATCGTCAGGTCGAGCAGCAGCTCCCAGAAGTGGGCGTCCTGGCCCTCGTGCGAGCGATGCAGGAACACCAGCAACGCCACGCCGAAGGCCGCGCCGATGGTCGCGTCGCCACGCCGTCCCTTGCCCTGGGCCACCGGATGCGGCCGGTGGAGCACCACGTGCAGCAGGGACCCGGCGACCAGGGCGTAGAGCAGCCCCATCGCCGGCTCCTCCATGGCGCCCGCTGCGACCCCGCCCAGGGCGTAGCCACCGACGGTCGCCAGGGCGATCACGGCCAGCGCAAGCGACGCGCCGCGCACCCCGTGGGCCGGACGCACGAGCCACCACAGGGTCAGCCCCACGGGCAGCCGGTGCAGCACGACGGCCAGCCCGATCTCCCCGTGCAGGTGGGCCTGCCCGCTCAGCGCTACGCCGTCGAACAGGCCGTGCAGCGCGAGCGCGACGATGGCGAGGATGAGCGCCGCCTCGTGGGCCTTTGCCGCCGACCGCTCCAGCCGTCGCTCCACCGTCGACGGGCCGAGCATCCCGATCAACGCCGCGCCGATCGCCCACCAGCCGGAGATCTCCACGACCTCGGGGAGCACATGAAGCAGCACCAGGCCGCCGATCGCGATGTAGACGAAGCCGTCGAGGAACCGCAGCGCCCACGGCGAGTTGGACGCCAGCTTCAGGAGCGGCGGGCCGAGCAGGAGCGCGGCGATGCTGGCGATCAGGAGGATCATCGCCGCGCACCGTAGAGCCGGGATGAGACCGCGTCTACCCGCCGGGTGGGGAGGTCTCCTCCTCGGCGATCAGCACGCCGGGGTTGAGCACGCCGCCCGGGTCGAGCTGCCGCTTCATGGCCCGCAGGACCTCCCCCATCGGCGCGGGCCGCTGCTCCGCGTACCAGGGGCGGTGGCTGCGCCCGACCGCGTGGTGGTGCGTGATCGTCGCCCCGCCGGCGATCAGCGCCTCGCTCGCGGCGGCCTTGATCGCGGCGTACTGCTCGAGCGCACGATCCGGGTCGAACGGAGCGATAAACGTGTAGTAGGGCGCCGGGCCGTCCGGGTAGACGTGGGTGAACCGACAGGTGATCCGGCCGCCCCCGCAGGCGTCCTTCATCGCGCCGCGCACGGCCGAGATGACCGCCCCGTGCAGCGCGTCGAATCGGTCCCAGGTGACCGCCGTCTCGAACGTGTCGGCCATCACACCGACGCTCAGCAGCGCGTCCCGCAGGTAGGGCCCCTCGAAGAACGCGTCCCGCCACGAGCCCGCCGCGCCGCCTTCGGACGCCTCGCCGTCGTCGCGGTGGCGGGGCCCCTCGGGGCAGACGCCGCCGTGCGACCGGCCGATCTCCAGCGCCCGGTCCAGCCGCGCGCCCTGCGGGTGGTCCGCCGACTCGAAGCCCAGGAGGAGCACGCATCGCCCCTGCTGGTCGACCTGGTTGAACGCCGCCTCGCGCGCGTCGAGCACCCGACAGTTGGCCGGCTGAAGGCCGGACTGGGCGATGGCGCGCGTCGCCGCCACGACGCCGTCCCACGCCTCGAACCGGACGTCCGCCTTGGAGCGCCACCGGGGCCGTCGCTGCACCCGGACCCACGCTTCGGTGACGACGCCGAGGATGCCCTCGCTGCCGAGCACCATGCGGTCCGGGCTCGGGCCGGCCCCGCTGCCGGGCAGCCGGCGGCTCTCCCACGGACCGGCGGGGGTGAGCATGCGCACGGACTGCACCAGGTCGTCGATGTGGGTCGGGCCGGTCGCGTAGTGGCCACCCGCCCGGGTGACCACCCAGCCCCCCAGGGTCGCGAACTCCCAGGACTGGGGGAAGCAGCGGAGCGTCAGGCCGTGCTCGGCCAGCTGCTGGTTGATGCGCGGACCCGTGGCGCCGGCCTGGATGCGGGCCGACAGCGACGTGGCGTCGACCTCCAACACGCGATCCAGCCCTCGCGTATCGAGGCTCACCACCCCTCGCCAACGGGGACCGACGTCGGCCTCGACCCCGGCGACCACCGACGTGCCGCCGCCGAACGGGATGCAGGCGACCCGGGCGGCGCTGCACCAGGCCAGGAGCGCCTCGATCTGCGGCTCCGACGTCGGCTTCGCGACCAGGTCGGGGGCGACACGGAAGTCCCCGCCGAAGCCGCGGAACAGGTCGGGCCAGGCGCGACCGTAGGTGTGCAGCGCCCGCTCGCGAGGCTCGGCGGTGCAGATTCCCGCGAGCTCGCCGGGCGGCTCGATCCGCGGCGCCGGCATCGAGACCCCGGCCAGCGGGACGGGGTCGATCGGCGGACGGGACGGCAGCCCGAGCATCGCCGAGGCGAGCTGAGCGATCCCCTCGCGGGCGTCCCGGTCTCCGAACCGGTCCTCCCATCCCCAGCCCCACACCGAACGCTTGCGGCTCATCGCGGGCACAATAGACAAGTTGCTCGTCTGGCTGTCGGTTCCGTGCGCCGTGCTGCCCATCGCGGCGTTCCTGTGGCTCGTGTGGTGGCTCGACCGCTACGACCGCGAGCCGCTGTGGCTGTTCGGGATCGCCTTCGGGTGGGGCGCCATCGGCGGCGTGCTGGTCACCGGGCTGGGCTCCGACACGCTCGCCGCGCCGGTCGCCGCGACCCTCGGGATCGCCGACCCCGAGCTGCTCCACATGGTGATCCTCGCGCCCGTCCTGGAGGAGCCGTCCAAGGCGTTGATCCTCCTGCTGATCATGCGGGCCTCCCACTTCGACAACACGACCGACGGCTTCGTGTACGGCGCCGCGGCGGGGCTCGGGTTCGGCATGACCGAGAACCTGATGTACTTCCAGAGCGCGGCCGGGGACGGCGACGCCCTGGCGTTCGCCGGCATCGTCGCGCTGCGCACCCTGTACTCCGCGCTGATGCACGCGTCCGCGAGCTCCTGCATCGGCGCCGCCCTCGGCTACAGCAAGTTCCGGGGCGGGGCCGGCGCGATCTGGGTCGTCATCGGCGGGTGCGTCGCCGCGGGGGTGATCCACGTCGCCTGGAACGGCCTGCTGTACGCGGGGATGCAGGGCCGCACCGACCTGGGGCTGCTCGACTTCGTGCTGTTCCCGATCGAGTTCGCGGTGCTGTTCGGGATCTTCCAGCTGTCGCTCCTGGACGAGCACGCGATCCTCAAGCGCGAGCTGCAGGAGGAGGTCACCCTGGGCATCCTGCCGCCGGCGCACCTGGACTACCTCAGCGCCTATCGTCGGCGGATCCGGCCCGGCTGGCTGCCGTCCACGATGGACGCGCGGCTCTACATCAAGCGGGCGACCACCCTGGCGTTCCGCAAGCACCAGCTGCACGCCAACAGCGACGCCGGCCACTACGCGGACGAGGTGACGGTGCTCCGCAAGGAGCTGGTCGACCAGCTGCACGAGGCCGGCCTGGCCCCCGCGTGGGTCCCGGCGTTGGACGAAGCAGCGCTGGTCGGCGCGGTGTGACGGCGCGCGCTGGTACGATCCGTTCATGACCGGAGGACAGCCTGCTCCCGGGAGCGACCCGCTCGGCGCCTACCTGCGCGAGGTGACCCGCTACCCCCTGCTCACCCCCGCGGAGGAGGTCGAGCTGACGACGCGGTTCGCGGCGGAGCGCGATCCCGCCGACGGGCGCAAGCTGGTCACCTCGAACCTCCGCCTCGTCGTGAAGGTCGCGAAGGACTATCACGCCGCCCGCATCCCGATGATCGACCTGGTCCAGGAGGGCAACCTCGGGCTGCTGCACGCGACCGAGAAGTTCGATCCCGAGCGCGGGGTCCGGTTCGCGTCGTACGCGATCTGGTGGATCCGGGCGTACATCCTGCGCCACCTGCTCGCCAACCACTCGCTGGTCAAGATGGGGACGTCCCGGGCCCAGCGGAAGCTCTTCTACAACCTCCGCAAGGAGCAGTCGGCGCTGGAGGCCAAGGGCATCCGGGCGACGAGCAAGCGGCTCGCCGCCCGGCTCGAGGTGCAGACCGCGGAGGTCGAGCTGATGCGGGGGCGCCTCGCCGGCGGCAACGAGGTCTCGTTCGAGTCCCCGGTCGGCGGCGACAACGAGGGGCGCGCCCTGGCTGACGTGCTGCCCGACGGCGCCAGCACGGCCGAGGAGTGGGCCGCGCGAGCCGAGCTGCGCAGCCAGCTGATCAACGAGCTCGACGCCTTCGGGGCGACCCTGGACGCCCGACAGCGCGTCATCTGGACGAAGCGCACCCGCGCTGACGAGCCGGTGACGCTGCGGGAGCTCGGCGAGGAGCTCGGCATCAGCGGGGAGCGCTGCCGCACGATCGAGCTGCGCATGGTCCGCAAGCTGCGGCGGCACCTGGAGTCCCGGTTCCCCGGCCTCGAGCTGGGCGACATCGGCGCCCTGAGAGGCTGACCGGGGCGTCGGACGGCGCCGCTACCTCACCACCACGACGTCGCGTCGGGCGCCCACGCCCCGCGAGACCGTCGCCTCCCCGTCCGGCCACCGCACCACGAGCTCCACCTCGTCCACGTCGCCCAGCCCCAGCTGCACGATCGGGGGGCTGGAGGACATCGTGCCGCTCGAGCCGACCTCCACGAGGGCGCTGGTGACCAGGCGACCGTCGGAGGTCCAGGCCTCCACGATCGCGCCGATGCCGTCCCGGTTGGCCGAACCGTCGTCCCGGAGCCGGACGCTGAGCCAGCCATGGTCGTTGCAGGCGGAACGCCACAGGCGGGGCCCCCCGTACAGCCGCCACGTGATCAGCTCCGAGAAGCCGTCGCCGTCCAGGTCGGCCGCGACGACGGTGCGGGTGTTCGCGGGGTCGTCCACGCCGACGTCCTCGGCAGTGTCGCGGTAGGTCCCCGCCTCGGGGTCCCAGCTCCAGAGGCCGTCGAACTCCTCGGCCGCGTTGTAGCTGCCCTGGGGGCCGCCCCCGTCCGGGCCGACCCGGCTGCTCAGCTGCCCGAACGCCGTGAACAGCTCGGGCAGACCGTCGTGATCGTGATCGAAGAAGATCGTGCCCCAGGAGATGTCGCCCTCCTCGCGGGCGGACAGCTCGGACGTGTTCAGCTCGGTGAACAGGCCGCCGTCGTTCCGGGCGAGCAGGGTCGCGCCGATGTTCGTGACGTGGACGTCGATGTCCCCGTCGCTGTCCATGTCGCCCAGCGCCAGCCCCATGCTCATCATGCGCTGGTCGAGGCCGATCTCCGGCGCCGGCTCCAGCCAGACGTCGTCGGTCGCGTCGTCCCCGAGGTTGCGCAGCAGCATGTTGCCCATGTCGCCGGCGCCGTCGTTGCCGCGGTCGTTGGCGATGTACAGGTCGATCCAGCCGTCGCCGTCCGCGTCGAACCAGCCGGACTGGAACCCGTAGCCGTCGCGGTCGGTCGGCCAGTTGCCTTCGGAGACGTCCTCGAACGTGCCGTCGGCCCCCTGGCGCATCAGGGCGTCGGGATCGGAGGGGTAGACCTCCCCCGCGTAGTAGGAGCCGACCCCGTAGTTCGTCAGGAAGACGTCCAGGTCCCCGTCCCGGTCGTAGTCGGCCCAGGACGCAGCCGCCGACCGCACCGGCCCGCCGGCGAGGCCGGTCTCCTCGGTCGCGTCCACGAACGCGCCTCCCTCGTTGCGCAGGAAGGTGTTCTCCTCGCGCCCGAGCAGCAGCACGTCGACGTCCCCGTCGCCGTCGGCGTCGACGGCGGACGAGCCGGACCAGAACGCGTCGTCCCCGCCCGGCGTGCCCAGGAGGGCGGGATCCGCGGCGACGAACCCGGCGTCGCCGTCGCCCAGGAAGAGGCGCAGCGCGGCGCGGCCGTCGGTGAAGAGCAGGTCGAGGTGGCCGTCCCCGTCCAGGTCGGCGACCGAGAAGCCACCGGTCAACTCCACCTCCAGCGTGCCCCACTCCCCCGGCGGGGGCGGCCATCCGTAGGTCGAGGGCTCGAAGGCGATGCCCGCCTCGTCGGTGATGTCGACGAACGGGAGGTGCGCAGAGTCGTCAGGCGAGGCGCAGGTCACGACGCCCCCGAGCTCGACGTCCGCCGGCTCCGCGTCGATCACGAAGTCGTCATCGTCGTCCGCGTCGGTGACCTCCTCCGGCGGCTCGGTGCACGCCGACAGGAGGACCAAGCACGCCAGGAGATCCGTCTTCATCGCGCACATGTTTCCACGGTCGTCAGCCCACCGCCTGGGTTTTGACCGGCGCGGTCGGGCATCGCGCGTCGCTTGCGCGGGCCCGGGCGGCGGGCGAGCATGGAGCGTGCCGCCGCTTCCCCGGTCACGAGCGCTCCTCCTCGCCGCGCTGCTGATCGGCGCGTGCGAGCCCGTGCCGGACGAGCCCGACCCGCCGGCCCCCGGGCCCGACGTGGAGATCGGCCCGGCGGTGGAGTGCGTCGAGCCGGTGGTGGGCTTCGATCGGCTGGTCGAGGCGACCGCTCAGGCCGGCCTGGACGGCTGGAGCCCGGAGCCCGTCGACTACCCCCGCACGATGGGCCTCGTCGCCCACGACCTGGACGGGGACGGCGACATCGACCTCGCCAACGGCCGCGCCGACGGCCCTCCGATGCTCTGGCTCAACGACGGGGCGGCCCGCTTCGAGCTGGCCGGCGACCTGACGGGGCTGGAGGACATCGCAGCGGACGCGGATCGCGCCCTCGCGGCGGCCGACCTCGACGGCGACGGCCTGCCGGAGCTGCTCGTCGCGGCGGTCGGCCAGCTGTCCGTGCACCCCAACCTCGGCGACGCGGCGTTCGGCGTTCCCGACGTCTACCCGCTGGTGCTCGAGACGGAGCAGGTCGTGGTGCCGATGACCCTCGCGGTGGCCGATCTGGACGGGGACGGGGACCTCGACGTGGTCATCGGGACCGCGATCGAAGCGCGCGAGCCCGAGGAGCAGCGAGGCGGTGGTGGAGGAGAGCCTCCCCGCCCGGACCTGATGCCCGAGCTGGTGTTCCTGGCCCACGACGGTGGATTCGAGCTCGCCGCCACGCTCCTGCCGGCGTCCGGCAGCCCCATGCTCGGTCAGCTCGTGCTCGCCACCGACCGGGACGACGACGGGGACCTGGACCTGCTCCTGGGGGCGGACCGGGGCGCGGAGGTCGGCCCCACCGCCTTCTTCCGCAACGACGGGGTGGGCGACGACGGGGTGCCGCGGTTCGTGGACGACGCCCCGGAGGTCGCGGCCGACCTGCCGACGTCGGCGATGGGCGGCTTCAGCGCCGACCTCGACGGGGACGGGCGGCTGGACTACTGCATGAGCGACATCGGCCCGCTGGCCTGCCTGCTGAGCGAAGGCGGCGGCCCCTACGTCTCGGCCGGCGTCGCCCTGGGGCTGGAGATGACCGACTACGAGCCGACGGCGGACTGGTCGGGCTGGTCCATCGAGCTGGAAGACCTGGACGGCGACGGGATCGACGACATCGTGGCGTCCGCGGGGGTGCCGACCGACATCGGTGAGGACGATCGGCCCCCATTGCCGCCGGACGAAGTGCCCGGACCGTTCCCCAACGCGCTGTGGCGGGGCCTGCCGGGCGGGGGCTTCGAGCTGCGGGGGTCCGAGGTCGGCTTCGGCTCCCTCGCCGACGACTTCGGGCTGGCCACCGCGGACTTCGACGGCGACGGCTGGCCCGAGGTCGCGATCGTGGGCACCGACGGGCTCAGCTACTGGGAGAACCCCTGCGGCGACGGCGCCTGGGTGGAGATCGACCTGGCGGGACCGCCCGGCAACACCGAGGGCTTCGGCGCTCGGATCGAGCTGACCGCGGGAGGCCGCACGTCGATTCGGGAGCTGCACGCGTCCCGCGCGGCCGGACAGGGCCCGTCCCTGGTCCGGTTCGGGCTGGGCGAGGTCGCCTCGGTGGACCGGGTCGAGGCTCGATGGGCGGACGGCGCGACCACCACCGCCGCCGACCTGCCGATCCGTCGGCGGATTACGCTCCTCCACCCGGATCGCTGACGTCGCGTGGCCGACGCCCCGGTCCTCCCCGGCGTCCCAGCCCGACGCCCGCCAGCACGATCAGGAACCCCGCGAGGCCCAGCCATCGGCCCGCTCGAGCGCCCGGCGCGATGAAGGTGACCGCCACGGTTCGCACGTCGCCGGGTACGACGACGCCGACGTGGAGCAGGTTGGCGCGCAGCACCGCGAGCGCCCGGCCGTCCGGCGCGGAGGCCGTCCAGCCGGGGTGGAACCGGTCGGTGAGCACCAGCACCCCGCCGTCGTGGGCGGGCAACTCCACCCGCCAGCGGCCCGGCGACCACCCGCTGACGGCTCCGACGATCGCGGGCCGGCCCTCGACGTCGGTCCCCGGCGGCGCCGGCTCGATCAGCACGACGCTCGCGCGCAGGTCGACCTCGCCACCCAGCAGCTCGTCCAGCGCGGCGCGGGCGTCGGGGAGCACGACGGCGTGAGGTGACAGCAGCGCCGGAGGGCGCGGATCGAGCAGCTCGACCCGGAGCGCCGCCTCGGGGGTGGGCGCGAGGCGGCGACTGGCGGGGAGGCTCCAGCCGTCGACCGGCGAGACCACCCACCGCACCCCCAGCAGCTCCAGCGTGCGCGCCAACACCCGCGGCGACTGCACCAGCTCCGGGGCGGCCCACGGCCCGGGGGAGGACAGGCCGTGGGTCAGGACCGACCACGGCATCGGAGGCACCTTGGCGCGACCGCCCGCCTGGGGCCAACCCGTCGCGCCGCCCGCGTTGCGCCGCAGCGAGCCCGAGATCACCTGCGCGGTCTCCCTCGGGATGCTGATCCGGGGGTCGTCGCCGGGGTCGTGGGCCCACCCGTGGCCGGGGTGGCTGAGGAGATCCTCCGGCGCACCGCCCATCAGGTCGCGGACCGGCCGCGAGGGCAGCTGGACCAGGCGCCCGGACGGGGTCTCCAGCGTCAGCCCTTCGACCGACCGGGCCGCGACGTGGTCCGACGGAGCGACCCACGGCGACGGGATGGCCGCCTCGACCCGCCAGGCGTAGGCGAGGCCGTCGGCCAGGACCAACACCAGGAGGAGCCCGGCCAGCGTTCGCGCCCCGAGCCGGCGGGCGAGCGCGAGCACGGCGACGAGACCCGCCAGGGCGGCCGCACCGTGGCCGGCCGAGACCCAGGTCATCCGGCGAGGCCACCGGGTCTCGGGCACGTCGAGGTACAGCGCCTGCTCCGCGAACAGGCCGACCACGACCGCCGCGCAGCCGACTCCGGCGACGGCGGCGAACCCCCGACGATCGAGGGCGCCCGGCGCCTGGACGACCCGGTCGACCCCCAGCCCCGCCGCGACGGCGAGGAACAGCGCGCCCGTCGCCGCGGCCCCGATCTCGGTGGGGTAGAGCAGCCCCATGATCGGCTGCAGGGCCCACCCCAGCGGGCCCCGCGACCCCATCGCCACCACGAAGAGCAGCGCGCCGGTGGTGACCAGCGCGGTCACCCGCCGGTTGCCCCGCAAGGCCAGCGGGATCAACAGCACGACCGGGCCCAGGTGGTACCAGCGGTCGTCCGTCACCAGCATCTTGGGGTAGAGCAGGCCCGCGAACGCTCCCGGGGTCAGCACCTGTCCGACGAGCGCCTCATCCTCGGGCAGCGCCGACCGGGTGGCGAACACCTCGAGCGCCGCGGGCAGCACCGAGGGCGCAGCGAGCAGCGTGCCGACCGCCAGCAGGGCGACCGTGAGCGCGGCCCATCGCCCGGCGCCCGGCCGCGCCTCGCGGTTCGCGGTCCCCCACAGCACCGCCGCGTGCAGCCCCAGGGCGGCGTAGGCGAGGGCCGCGAAGCGGGCGTGGGAGCCGAGACCGATCAGCCCCAGCGCGCCAGCCGCGAGCGCCGCGTGGCGGACGCCGCCGGCCCCCTCGCGCGCAGCCTCGAACGCCCGGTGCAGCGCGACCAGGGCCCAGGGCAGCCAGCCGAGCACCGCCACGACGTCGAGTTCGCCGTCGACCAGCGCGACGACGCAGCTCGTCCCGCAGAGCTGCACCACCCCGGCGGCGGTCGCCCCGGTCGACCCCGCGCCGCACGCCTCGGCCAGCCGGTGGGCCCCGGCCGCGCCCAGCCCCAGGTGCACGAGCCAGGCCCCCAGGACGAACCAGTCCAGCGGCACGACCGGCAAGACCCACGCCGCGGGGTACCAGGGCCCGAGGCACGTCGGGGCGGCCGCGACGGGCATGCCGCCGAGCACGTAGGGATCCCACGCGGGCAGGCGGCCGGCGGCCAGCTCCCGAGCCAGGAACGCGAGGCCGGAGGTGTTGAACTCCAGGAACTCGTCCGGCTGGTCGACCGCGCCCCACCAGAGCAGCGACGGGCAGACCAGCAGGGTCAGCGCGGCGTAACCAACGAGCAGGAGGGAGGAGCGGTTCGTCATCGACGGAGGTCCCCGGTGCGGAGGACCGACCGGCGGGAGGCATCATACGGGGCGCGCTATGCTCCCCGCTCCGAGGAGTCCCGCCGATGCCTGCTGTCCCCTCCTTCCGCCGGTCGATCGCCACCGTCACCCTGGCCCTGGCCGCGGGCGCCGTGGTCCTGGCCGGCTGCGGAGACAAGAACACCGCCCCCGTGGCGGAGAGCACGCCCGCCTCGCTCGCGCCGGGGGCGCAGTCGGCCGACGGCGAGCTCCCGCTGGGCGGGGAGCTGAGGCCGACCCTCGGCAAGGACAGCTACGTGCCCCTGGAGGCGGCGGTCCGCTGCCTCGCCCTGGAGCACGGCGATGACGAAGCGGCGTTCACCAGCGCGGTCGACGCGCTGCTGAAGGACAAGGGCGTCAGCCGGGACGACCTGGAGGGCGCACGCGAGGCCGCCGGCAACGACGGCGAGCGGAAGGACACGCTGATCACGGAGCTCGCCGACGAGATGCGCACCGTCTGTCCGGAGCGTGCGGCCGACGGCAAGGCCGCCGACGAGTTCATCCGAGCGCTGCCTCGGACCGAGCCCGAGGGCGGTCCCCAGCCTGCGCTCGGCCCCGACGGCCAGCCGCCGGAGGGGGTCGACCCCGCGGCGACCCCGCCCGCCGGCGGTGGCCCCCCGCCCGGCGATGGACCGCCCCCGGCGCCCTCGCCCGCCCGGGGCGGGGGGGGGCGGGGCGGCCCCCCCGCCCGCCCCCCCCCCCCCCCCCCCCCCCCCCC
>CAYQEG010000123.1:0-24578 GCA_964416435.1 uncultured Rickettsiales bacterium | reverse complement strand
CGGTCGCGTCGTCGTCGTCGGTCGCGTCGTCGTCGTCGGTGGCGTCGTCGTCGTCCGCGGGGGTGGCGTCGTCGTCGTCCGACTCGGGGGTCGGCAGCTGCCCCGAGCCCGGGCAGCCGATGAGGAGGAGCAGGGCTGGGACGAGGCTGCGGCGCACGGGGGCTGCTACGGAGTAAACCAGATCGGTGAGGTCCAGGCCCGCTCCTGGATCGGGTCGACGTAGCGCGGATCGCCGCAGGCGTCGGGCCGATCGGCCTCCGGGAGCTCCAGGCACTGCAGGGCGCTCCAGCGGCAGCTCGGCACCTCGACCACCCGGGCGTAGTAGAAGGCCGACAGGTCGGGGTCGAACGCTTCGTCCCGCCACCAGCCGCACAGGCTGGCGACCCCGCCGGTGGTCTCGCAGGTGACCGGGTCGAGGAGCGTGTCCTCGGTGTTGAACACCACGTCGACGACCTGCTGGTGGGCGTCTCCCGACGCGTCGATCCAGCCCTTGATGATCTGCACCTTGTCCAGGGGCTGGCCGGCGGTGTCCTGCAGAGCGGTGATGACGAACGTCGGCCCATCCGTGGCCGCCGGGGCGACCCCGAGGTCGCCGCCCATCGGCACGCCCTGCTCGTAGCCGGTCTCGACCAGCGAGGTCGAGCTGCACAGCCCCTCGGGGAGGTCCCAGCCGCCGAACAGGCGCACGCTGATCCGCGGCCCGCTCGTGCCGTAGACCTCGCGTCGCTGCAGGGCGTCGAAGATCGCGTCGCGGTCGTTGCTGTCGGCCCACACCGCGGCGAGGCCGCCGGGGTTGGTCTTGGCGCCGACGAGGCGCAGCGCGGGCTGGTCCAGCCGCTCCTCCACCGTGTCCTCGGGGTCGCCGGCGTGGCCGGGCCAGTCGCTCTCCGCGACGAGGCCGGGGGTGCCCAGGTGGGTGTCGGTGCTGCCGATGACCCCCAGCTTGAAGGGGTTGACCCCCAGCTGCTGCTCGTAGCGCAGGCCGTCGAGGAGCGCGCCGCGGAGGAAGTCCCGGTCCGCCACGCAGCCCTGGCCGATCATCCCCGAGGAGCCCGTCCCGTCCCCGCAGTCCGACGGCGGCACGTGCACCTTCTCGAAGTCGCACAGCTCGTCCGGTTCGCCGAGGATGCCGCCGAGCCCGTTGGCGCACTCGCTGTCGCCCTTGTGCTGGAACACCTCCATCACCGGCTCCATCGCGACCTGCCGAGCCGCCTCCTCCTCCCGGTTCAGCACGGGCCAGTCCGGCAGCCACATCCGGCCGTTGGACAGGTTGCTGTTGTGGGGGATGGCGAGCGCTTCGCAGCCGGTGCCGGCGTCGTTGCAGTCCGCCTCCAGCGCGTCCCAGAGCTGGCGGGCCGACGGCGCCTCGAAGTAGGACGCCGGCACCTCCGGCACGGCGGACCCGCGGAAGATCACGTTGCGGTGCATGTTCGCCAGCTCGGGGGTGCCGGTCCACTCGTAGCCGATGAAGGACGTGAAGGTGCAGGCCGCGGTGCGGTCGTACGCCTCCTCCGCGGCCGCCTGCAGCCGGCTCCAGGTGTCGCCGGCGGCGGCCCGACAGTCGACCGCGCCGCAGATCTCCTCGCGCCGCTCCGGGGCGTCGTGGGCGAGCTCGACGCCGAGCGTCTGCAGCCCCTCGACGCCGCCGGCCCGCAGCTCCTCGCAGAACGGCTCGTCGTACAGCGCGCCGCCCTCGGTGAGGCAGACGCTGACCTCGCCCAGGAACGCCGCGTGGTCGGTGACGGCGGCGAAGTCGAGCGGTCGGTCCAGCTGCGCGGTGGCGCCGGGCACGGCGAGCGCCTCGCCCCGGGCGAAGCGGTAGGCCTCCTCGGGGGTCGTCTCCACCGCCGACAGCACCGCGTCCCACGACAGGGCGGTGTGCACGTGCAGGTCGCCCCAGTAGACGTTGCGCAGCGGGTTGGTGTCGGCGCAGGGCTCGCGCACGTCGCGCGGCACATCCACCGGCGGCGGGGGCTCGGGCTCGGGGCAGCCGATCAGCGGCGCGCAGAGCAGCAGGAGCGCGACGGGTCGGGTCATGGGGCGGGCTCCTCGTCGTTGCCTTCGGGCTCCGGGGCCGGGGTCGCGACGGCCGGGTCGGCCTCCCCCCGCTCGAGTCGCCAGCGCTTGAAGCGCCTCCAAATTGCCACGGGGAGCGCCAGCAGCACCAGGGCGCGGGTCGCCCCGCGCGCCACCTGGTGCAGCACGTGGGTCCACGGGTTGCCCAGCGCGTACAGCTCGATGGGGAGCTCGCCGTCGATCGGGTCGCTGGGGATCTCCAGGAACGAGTGCACCAGCGCGTACTCCGACCAGCCGGTGCGCAGCCACTCGGGCATCCAGCCCGGCAGCTCGACGTCGTGCACGTGCAGGTCGACGAAGGTCGCGTCGGCGGGGGGCACGCCCAGGTCGACCCGGGGCGCGACGTCGGCCTCGCCTTCGCCGACGGCGTTGCCGTCCTGGTCCGTGAACCAGCGCCACCGGACGTGGGTCGCCCCGTCGAGCAGCCGCCGCCGAACCACCAACGTCATCGCCCCGCGGGGAGCCGTCGCCGGGCCGCGCTCGACCAGCTCGAGGTGCGCGGCCTGCAGGTAGGAGTTGGAGTCGAGCTCGTGCAGGGAGACGAAGCGCTCGTGCACCAGGCGGGTCCGGTAGCCGAGCAGCGGCAGCTCGACCGGGCTGCGGTCCTCGCACCAGACCGCTCGCCGCCAGCTCCCCTCGCCCCCGGGCACGTCGGCGAGCCACAGTCGGTCGGGGAGGTCGTGGGCCCGCCGGAGGCAGCCGTCCTGGCTCATCGCCACCTGGGGGGCGCCGACGATGCGGTTGCGCAGGTCGACCGACGACGTCGTGATCAGCGCGTCCCCGCTCTGCCACAGTCGCTCGATGGTCCGGGCGGTGCCGACCTGGGTGTTCGACGGGTTGAGGCTGACGCGGGCGGTCGGGATCGCCAGGGCGAGCAGCAGCACGGCGACGCCGGCCGGGCCGGCTCGCCTCCCCAGCGACATCAACGCGGAGACGGCGATGATCGAGGTCGCTGGAGCGAGGCCGATGTAGAAGCGGCCGACCAGCGGGTAGACGTGGCCGAAAGTGTGCTCGAACCAGTAGCCGACCACCGACATGCCGGCGAGGGTGCCCAACGTCACGAAGCCGCTGACGGCGACGGGTCGTACGCGGCTGAACAGCGCGAGCAGGCCGGCGATCAGCACGACGGTGCGCCAGGGCGGGTTGGCGTAGGGCTCGGTGAAGCGGGCGCCGTCGAAGCCCTCGTACCCCTCGAAGAGCATGGTGGACGGCACGTTGAGGAGCTCCTCGAGGTGCTGGCCGTAGGGGCGGGGGTCCTGCGAGTCGCCGACGTGGCGCGACGTCAGGGACTGCGCGTCCACGTCCACCGAGTGGGCCCGCTGCCAGGCGACGCTGGCGGGGTACGCCAGCACGATCGCCACGGCCAGCCACGCGCCCGCTCCGGCGATCGCCGACGCCTTGCGCGCCTCGGAGCGCACGACGGCGATGAGCGTCGCGCCGAGGGCGACGCCCGCGATGGGGAAGAAGTGGAAGTCGTTGCTGATCCCGAGCAGCAGCCCGGCGGCGAGGATCCCGATCCCGCGCCTCCGCCCCCGCCACACGTCGCACAGCCCGGCGATGGTGATCGCCACCGGCAGCGGGGTGAACGCGTAGTTCATCGAGTCGTGCGAGTGGAACGCCAGCAGCGGGTTGAGCGCGACCGCCAGGCCCGCCCCGAGCCCCAGCCGGCGGTGCCCCTCCCGGGACAGGCACCACCACGTCGCCCAGGCCGCGGCGACCGCCGCGAGGCCGACGTGGACCCGCCATTGCCACGGCTCGCTCGGCACCCCCATGAGGCCGAACACGAAGATCCGGACCAGCCAGCTGAGCGGCATGTGGGCGGAGTAGGACTCGGGCCGATCCAGCTCCAGGGTGCGGTCCCAGCACTCGTACAGGGAGCCGCACAGGCCGCCGTGCTCGTCGCCCGTCATGTCCCGGGTCGCGGCGCCCGCGAACGCCGCGGCGGCGGCGACCGCGACCACCGCGATCGGGGCGAGAGGCAGCTGGCGTGCCCGCTGGGGCAGCCGGCGTGCCTTGTCGATCAGGCCCGCGCGGTCCATGGGCGGGGTGTACCCCGCCGGGAGCCCATCGGCAAACGCGCGATGGCCTCGGCCACGCCCAGCACGCCCCACCCGGCCGCCATGCCGAAGGTGGCGAGCACCGCCGGGTTGTTGCTCATGGCGGACCACTCGAAGGCCGCGGCGGCCACGTAGGTGCCGACCGAGGCGAAGGTCGCGAGGGTCACCGGCACCCGACCGACGCTGCGGGCGAACATGCCCGCGGCGAGGGGGACCAACGCGCCGGTGAACAGGAGGTAGACGCCGTACTGGGCGAAGATCGCGACGCTGCCGCCGACCGGGTCTGCGATCTGGCGCCGGGCGAGGACCACCGTCGCCACGCCGACGAGCACCAGGCCGAGGCGGCCGAACCGCAGCGCGGTGGCCGGGTCCGCCCCCG
The DNA here is from genome assembly GCA_964416435.1 of uncultured Rickettsiales bacterium. Lineage (GTDB taxonomy): Bacteria > Myxococcota_A > UBA796 > UBA9615 > UBA9615 > CAYQEG01. Next base: position 20,066 of record CAYQEG010000123.1, on the reverse strand, counting down.
TGAGGCGACGCCACGCGGGGTGCACGTCGACGGACAGGGTCGACGCCAGGGCGAGGAGGATCCCCTCCAGCGTCGACAGGCCGGCGCAGAGCAGCCCGATGGCGATGACCACCTGCATCTTCGGGGTGAACGCGAGGCCGATCCAGGTCGGGATGACGAGGTCGATCCGGGTCTCCGGCGGCACCACCGCGCGGGCGTACAGCCCGGTCACCAGCACGCCGAGGAAGACGGTGCCGGCGATGACCGCGGTGGTCAGGTAGGTGCGGACCTGCCGATCATCCCGCAGGTACAGCGCCTTGCTGACGATGTGCGGCTGGCAGACCAGCGCCCCGCCGACGACGAAGTTGCAGAGCAGCACCTCGAACAGGTTGCGGAAGTAGAAGGAGCCGGGGTTGGTCGCGCCGAGCAGCGCCGGGTCGGCCTCCCGCAGGGTCGCGACGACCGAGCCGTCGAGCAGCCCGGGCAGCCCCCGGGCGACCAGCACGACGGCCACCCCGAGCATCACCATCGCCTGGATGGCGCCCGTCCAGGCGTGGCCGTTGGCCCCCCCGAAGGCGACGGTGGCGACCGCGAAGGTGGTCAGGAACAGGGCGACCACGCCCGGGGAGAGGCCCAGGAGGTTGCCCAGCACCAGCGACAGCGCGACGACGATCAACACCGCGTAGGCGACCAGGCCGAGGGACAGCCCCGCGAAGGCGCCGCGCAGCAGCTTGCTGTCGAAGCGGGCGCCGATCCACTGGGGCAGGGTCAGCGCGGCGACCTGGGAGCCGACCCGGCGGAACCGGGCGCTGAACACGATCAGCCCGAGCGTGATGCCCAGGCCCGCGGCGCAGCCGTAGCCGAGCAGGGCGGAGAAGCCGGCGTGGAAGACCAGGCCGGGGTTGATCACGAAGGTCGCGACGGAGGTCAGCTGGGCGGTCAGCGCGAGCCCGACCAGCGCCGCCGGCAGGTCCCGGTTGCCGACCGCGTACGAGTCGATGTTGCGGGTGCGAAGGGCGCCCCGGATCGCGAACCCCGCCACGACGGCGACGTAGAGCAGGACAGCGGACCAGGCGAGGAGGGAGGGGGACACGGCAGCTCCTTGTTGCAACCGCGAACGACCCTATATGTGCGAACGCACAATCGTCAAGGAGAAACGGACTTACGGGCTAGTCGTCCCCGACCGGCAGCGGCACCCGGTAGATCGTCTGGATGGCGTCATCCAGCAGCTCGACCGCGGGGTCGCCGGCGACCACGTCGACCTCGGCGCCCAGCTGGAAGAAGGGCGCGTCCTCGATCGGGAAGGTGCCTTCGTCGGGCAGGAAGTTGTTCGACAGGGTCGTCGTGTCGAGCGACGCCTGGATGCCGAAGCCTTCGAACAGGAGCCCGAGCCGCGCGTTGTCGGACACCGTGTTGGTGTCGAACACGAGGACCATCGGGTCCGGCGGGTCGCCGGGCTCGACCAGGATCCCGGTGCTCGCGACGATCCCGGCGCCCGAGATCGTGCCGTCGGGCGCGTCCGGCACGGTTGCTGCGGACGTGGCGGTGAAGGCCGACTCGGAGACGGACACCGCCCCCGTCTGGAACAGGAACAGCCCCGCGTCCGAGTTCAACGCGGCGGCCGCGAACCCGAGGGTGCCGGTCGCTCCGTCCTGGATCTGGATCCCTCGCCCAAGCTCGCCGTCGAACGGTTCGGTGGAGCTGACGCTCAAGCCCAGGACCTCGAACGTGGTCGCCGACAAGCAGACTCCCGCTCGCGTCGCTCCGCCGATGTCCACCGTCGTCAGTCGGACCAGGTCGGCCCCCCAACCGAGGATGCCGTACCCGAGCGCGTCTCCCGCCGGGTCGACGCTGACATTGGTCACGTTGACGGTGGCGAGGTCTGCGCGTGTGCCGGCGTCGATCACCTCCACCCCGAGCCGGACCGAGTCAACGATGTCGACCTGGAACAGCCGGATCGGGGTGTCCGCCCCGGCGCCGTCCCGGATCCGCACGCCGACCCGGGCGTCCTCGACGACCAGGCCTCGCAAGGTGACGCCCGAGACGCCGTCCGCCACGTCGAACCCGAGCGTGCCGGACGCCTTGATCACGGACCCGCTGCCGCAGCCGGAGATCTGCAGCCCCTCGTCGGCCGCGCCGAGCACGAACGGGGCGCCGCCGAACTCGCCTTCCGTCAGCACGACGTAGGAGATGTCCCCCGCCCGGGCGAGGTCCAGCCCGACCTGCAGGCTGTTGGCCGGGGCCTGGGCGCTGCCGTCGCCGCCCGGGTCCGCGAGCGGATCGACGATGACCGCCTGGGCGTCGGTCGGCACCCCCCACGTGAACGTGCACTCTTCGAACGGCGCGAGGGCCGAGTCGTCGTCGTCTCCGATCGTCAGCCCCGTGGGGCAGCCGGTCAGGAGCGCCGCCGCACACAGCAGCGGGATCGCGCGCGAGTTGCTCATCCGTACCGAGCCTAGTGTGCCGGCTCGACGCTCGCGAGGGCAGCCAGGCGCCTCCGAAGGTCCCGTCGGGCATCCTCCTGCCCGGCCTCGCCGAGGGTCTCCAGCCCCAGCTGCCACAGGTCCGTGGCCAGCGCCGCCTGTCCGGCCTCGGCCGCGCGTTGCCCGGCCCGGGTCAGCAGGTCCAGCGCGTCCGGCTGCCCGTGCAGCCGCTCCGGGTCGGCGTGCAGCACCTCCGCCGCCGCCTCGACCTCGTCCCACCGCGCCTGCTCCGCTCGGACCGCCGCCCGCAGCGCCTCGACGTAGGGGCGGTACGCGTGCTCCTCGGCCGGGGGGGCGAGCCGGTCGAGGGCGCGCAGGCGGCGGTCGGCCATCTCCAGTCGACCCATCTCCAGCTCGGTGATCGCGAGGTTGAGCAGCGCGATGACCGCGTGGCCGGTGTTGTCATAGGCGTGGGCGACGGCGAGCCCGGCGGAGTACTGCCGGCGCGCCTGCGCGAGGTCCCCCCGCCGGCGCGCCAACTCGCCGAGGGACAGCCGGGTCAGCGCGGTCTCGAGCCGAAGCCCGGCCCGGTCGGAGCGCTCCAGGGAGGCGCGCAGCGACGCCTCCGCCGCCGGCAGCTCGCCGGCCACGAAGTCCAGGTGGCCCAGCTCGCGGAGCACGATCGCCTCGTCCGCGAGGTCGCCGAGGTTCCGGGCCTGGGCCACCGCCGCCTCGAGCCCGGCGCGGGCCCGCTCCGTCTCTCCGCGCTGGCGATACAGGCGGGCGAGGCGCCATCGGCAGGCCAGGGCGCCCCGGGGATCCCCCGCCGCGTCCGCCGCCTCGACCCCGCAGGCGAGCTCGTCCGCCGCCCCGTCGACGTCGCCGCCACGCCGCAGCGCCTCGGACCGGAGCACCCGCAGGTCGACCCGGTCGGCCCCGTCGCTCAACGCCAGCACCGTCTGCAGGTCGCCCTTGTTCATCGCGATGGAGCACCGCAGGAAGCGCAGCTCGCGCGTCGCGTCGTCGTCCAGCGCGGCGCCGTGCAGCGGCTCCAGCAGCTCCTCGGTGGTCCGCAGGTCTCCGACGTTCCGGGCCGCCCGGGCGGCTCCCAGCCGGACCGACACCGCCCGCGGATCGGACTGCTCGATGCCGAGCTGGTCCACGGCCCGGCCGGCCAGCTCCCAGGCGGCGTGGGCGGCCCCCAGGTCGTGCACCCCCAGGGCGCTGGCGGCCTCGCTGGACAGGGCGAGGGAGCGCTCGGGCTCCCCGGCGTCGAGGAGCAGGCGGGCGGCGGCCGCCCGAGCGGCCGGGGTGGCGGACGCCCCGGGCCCGAGCAGCGCCTCGGCGGCCGCCCGGCGCAGCGACGGCCCCTCCCCGTGCTGGTCGGCGAGCTCGGTGGCGGCGACGGCGAACGCCGCCTCGGCGAGGTCCAGCCCGCCCCACCGGCCGACGCGCACGAGCCCCGAGCGGCGGGCCGCTTCGACCACGGTGGGCGTCAGCGGGGCGCCGTCGAGGGCCCGACTCGCGGCGACGAGGAGGCCGCGGGGGACGGGGCGCGGGAGCAGCGCGATCAGCCCCAGCAGGGCCCGGGCGCTCGGCGGGTCCGCGGCCCGGGTGGCGAAGTCGACGAGACGGGCCCGGGCCACCTCGGCGACCGACAGCGGCGCCGCCGCCGGCACGCTGTCCGCCTCGGGGGCGGCGGTCGACGCGCGGAGCCGGGCCGCCTGTACGACCACCATCGGGTTGCCGCGGGCGCGCTCCGCGAGGTCGGCGCCGTCGACCCCGTCGGGCAGGAGGTCCCGGGTGATCGCGAGCAGGTCTTCGTCCGGCAGGGGGCCGACGCGGATGGGGCGGAACGGCTCCGGCGCCCCGTCCTCGTCGGCCTCGAGCAGCACCAGCAGCGGGAACGGTCGGGCCTGGGCGAGGCGGAGCAGGCTGCGGGCCACCCGCTCCAGCCCGGGGTCGGGCGAGTCCCCGAACCGGATCACGGCGAGGGAGCGGCGGGAGGCGGTGCGCAGCATGCGCTCCAGGGTGGCGATCCGCCGATCCATGACCGCGGCCGGCTCGGCCGGCTCGGTCGCTCCGCGCGGGTCCAGCCAGCGCCGGAGGAGGTCCAGGTCGGCGTCGGGCGGGTGGCCGTGGGCGTGCAGCCACGCTTCGATCCGCTGCCCCAGCACGGCGCCGCGGGCGCGCCCCAGCCCCATGAACCGCCGGAGCGCGGCGGCGAGCGCGTCGGCGACGGAGCCCTCGTCGCTGGTCCGGACGTGCAGCGGGCGCGCCACCCCGATGGTCTCCAGCCGCGCGCACAGCCAGGACGTCAGGCGGGAGCGCCCCACCCCCGTCGCGCCGACCACGGCGACCCCGTTGGGCCCCCGGCTCGCCGCCCGGGCCGCGTCCCACAGCGCCTGCCGCTCCCCCTGGCGGCCGGCCAGCTTCGGCGGCCGCACGCCGGCGATGGCGGGGGTGCAGGGGTGCTCGGGGAGCGAGGCCTCCGGCGGGGGGCTGCTCGGCAGCACCCGGCCGCTCGCGCCGGGCGCGGGTCGGAAGGCGGAGTCCTCGTAGTCGACCACCCAGGTGGCGTCGACGTCGAGGGTGTCGATCGGCGCGGTGTCGCCGAAGGGGTCGCTGTCCGCGACCGTGGGGGGCACGAGGGACGGGCCGCCCAGCCCGGCGATCGCCTCCCGCACGTCCGACGCCATCTCGGCCCGGAGCGCCGGCCGGGGGGCGAGCAGCCAGTCCACCAGGTCGGCCACCCCGGCCGGCGGGTCGACGCCCGGCGCCGCGGTCAGGGGCTCCCAGCGTCCCGCCGACTTGGCCGCGATCAGCGGTCCCACCCCGTCGCCCTCCCAGGGCGGCCGGCCCGAGACGAGCAGGTAGAGCAGCACCCCGAGCGAGTAGAGGTCGGCGCCCGGGTGCACGGCGGACAGGTCGTGGTCGAACTGCTCGGGGGCCATGTAGAGCATGGTCCCGGCGCCCATCCGGGTGGAGTCGTACCAGCCGTGGGCGGCGAGCACCTTGGCCAGTCCGAAGTCGGCGAGGCGGGGCAGGACCGAGCCGTCGTCCGCGGTGCTGAGCAGCACGTTGGCGGCCTTGACGTCCCGGTGCACGACGCCGACGGCGTGGGCGTGGGCCAGCCCGTCGAGCACGCCCAGGAGGAGCGGCGCGGTCCGCGTCCACGGCGGCGGCTGGCGCACGAGGGCGGCCGCGGAGCCGGCGTCGGCGAACTCCATGGCGAGGAATGGTCGCCCGTCCGGGGTGGTGCCGGCGTCGAGGACCTGCACGATGTTGGGGTGGCGGAGCGACGCGGCGGCGTGCAGCTCCAGGGCGAGCTCGCGGGCGAGGTCGCGGTCGTCCTCGGCGAACGGGACCTTGAAGGCGACGTCGCAGCCGTGCAGCTCCGACCAGACCCGCCACACCGCGGCGAAGCCACCCTGGCCCAGCGGCCGGGGGTCGGAGTAGCCGGGCGGGAGCTGGATCACCGGGAGGGCGCGGGCGTCCCTACTCGCTGATCGTGATGCTGTTGACCTTGACGGGCGTCTTCGGGCGGTCGCCGCGGTCCGTCGGGGTGCCCTCGATCTGCTTCACCACGTCCATGCCGTCGGTGATCCGACCGAACACCGGGTGCTTGCTCTGGCCGGGGCTGAACCAGTCGAGGAAGTCGTTGTGCACGGTGTTGATGAAGAACTGGGAGCCGCCGCTGTTCGGTCGGCCGGTGTTCGCCATCGACAGGGTGCCGGGCTCGTTGGTGATCCGGGCGGTGTGCTCGTCCTGGATGTTGCCCGTCGGCGGGCCGCCGGTGCCGGCGCGGCCGCTGCTCGGATCCGCGCTGTGGGGGCAGCCGAACTGGATCATGAAGTTCTTGATGACGCGGTGGAAGTGCAGACCGTCGTAGAAGCCGTCCTTCGCCAGGTTCACGAAGTTGCCGCCCGTGATCGGCATGACGTCGGTGAAGATCTCGGCCGTGAAGCTGCCGAGGGTGGTGTCGAAGGTCGCGGTCGGGTTGGGCATCTGCAGCTCCGGATGGTTGGGAGCGCGAATGCTACAGCAGCCCACGCCCGAGGTCGTCGGGCGGGGTCCGATGGAGGCGGGCCTGCCTCATTGCGCCAACCGAGTTACCTGACCCGATCTCCTCGTCCCCGGGGCCCGATCTCGGCGTCGCTCCTCGGTCGAAAGGGAGCGACCTTGCTCCCTCGTCGCTCCTGGACCTCGGACCCCGGGGCCTTCGGATTGTCGGGTCATCAAACTCGGTTGGCGCAATCAGGGCGCGGGGCGACCCACCGGGATCAGCAGCATCGGCTCGTGGCCCTCGGGCAGCGAGACCGCTCGAGCCACCTGCGCGTCGTCGAACCCGCCGACGGGCACCGCTCCGAGCTCCAGCGCGACCGCCTGCAGGAGCACGTTCTGGCCGACGTGGCCGGCCTCGATGAGGCAGTAGCGCTCGGCCCGTCCCCCGTACTTCGCGGCGGTGCGGCTGACCACCGCGGTGATCACGAGCACGGCCGGAGCGTCGGCGATCCAGGCCTGGCTGAAGGCGGCGTCGGAGAGCGCTCGGCGCCGGTCTCCGTCGGCCACCCGATCGAGCGCGTGGGCGGCCGGGGCGTAGTGGGAGACGCCGGAAGCGTCGACGAGATACAGCTCCGTGGGGAACTTCGCCCCCGCCGAGGGGGCGGTGCGGAAGCCCTGGTCGTCGGTGACGCCCTGGGCGGCCCAGAGCAGCTGCCCCAGCTCGGCCCGGCTCAGCGGCGTCCCGTCGAACTCCCGGACCGAGCGCCGGAGGCGAAGCGTGTCCGCCAGCGCCGCGCCCCCCTCGGTCCGGGGGGCCGGCAGGACCGCGGCGTTCGGCTCGACCGTCTCGGCTCGGCCGACGTGAACGGTGGCCGCGAGCACGGCGACGCCGACCCCCGCGATGAGCAGAAAGGGACCGGATCGGGGCGCGCGCATCGCTCCTCCTCGCTGGAGACTGTCCGCTCCGGGTATAGCTGGAGCGTGGGATCCGCCAACCCACCCTCGCGGCCGTCCTACCTCTCGCTGCTCGCGTCGGGGGAGCTGGCCGAGCGTGTACGCGCCGCGCGGGAGCGGCTCGCCGACTGTGATCTCTGCGCGCGCTACTGCCACGTCGACCGCACCGCGGGGGTGCAAGGGGCGGTGTGTCGCACCGGCGGGGACGCCGTGGTCAGCTCCTACGGTCCCCACCACGGCGAGGAAGCCCCCCTGCGCGGTCGCCGCGGCTCGGGGACGATCTTCTTCTCCTGGTGCAACCTGCGGTGCGTCTACTGCCAGAACTGGCAGATCAGCCACGAGGGGCGCGGCCGAACGGTCAGCGACGAGGGGCTGGCGGAGCTGATGCTGCAGGTGCAGGAGCTCGGCTGCCACAACGTCAACCTGGTCAGCCCCAGCCACGTCGTGGCCCAGATCCTCGGGGCGGTGGCGATCGCGGCGGAGCGCGGGCTGCGCCTGCCCCTCGTCTACAACACCGGCGGGTACGACAGCCCCGAGGCCCTGGCGTTGCTCGACGGCGTGGTCGACATCTACATGCCCGACATGAAGTACGGCGACGAGCAGCTCGCGAAGAGCTACTCGAAGGTCCCCGACTACCCCGGCGTCAACCAGGCGGCGGTCCAGGAGATGCACCGTCAGGTGGGCGATCTCGCGCTCGACGACGAGGGCGTCGCGGTGCGGGGGCTCCTGGTCCGGCACCTGGTGCTCCCCGACGGCATCGCCGGCACCGACGCGGTGCTCCGGTTCCTGGCCGAACAGGTCTCCCGCGACACCTGGCTCAACCTGATGGACCAGTACCGACCCTGCTACCGCGCCGACCGGCACGCCGAGCTGAACCGCCGGATCACCGAGCGGGAGTACCGCGACGCGCTCGAGACGGCGCGCCGGCTGGGGCTCCGCCGGCTGGACCCCAGAGCCCTCAGGCGTTGATCTCGTCGATGGTCACCGTGCGCTGATACCGCAGGAACGCGTCCTGGAGCCGCCGGGTGCGGATGTCCGGGTCGTCCACGCGGCAGTTCAGCGCGTGCGCCCCGTCGCTCTCGGGATCCCAGGTGGCCCACCACAGGCCCCAGGTCTGGGCGTGCTCGCGGTCCGGGCAGGCGGTGACCTGCTGCCACTCGCCGTCCGCGCCCCACTGGATGGAGACCGGCGGGTCGACCACGTCGCCGCCCCAGGTGATCCCGACCACCCGGTAGAGGACGCGGCCGCCGCGCAGCCACTTCTCGACCCGGACGGGCATGGCCGCCGTGTCGATGGTGGCGGGGATGAACTCGGACGCCATCGCGGGGATGCCGTCCTGGTGGGTGCGCGACGCGAACTCCTGCATCTGGGACGTGGCCGGCTCGCTGTCGTCCACGAACCGGATCTCGTCGACCCACTTGATGCAGCTGCAGCCGTACCAGCCCGGCACGAACAGCCGCACCGGGAAGCCGTGGTCGTCCGGCACCGCCTCGCCGTTCATCCGGGTGCACAGGAACGCGCCGGCGTCGGCCAGCTCGTCGAACGTGAAGATCCAGGACGCCCCTGGCGTCGAGTGGGTCGAGACCTGGGTCCGTTCGTCGAAGCCGTGGACCAGCACCCGGGTCGCCGAGGCGTCGACGTCGACGCGGTCGAGCAGCGCGCTGAACGGGATGCCGCCCATCGGCGCGGACGACAGCAGCCCCATCCGGGAGCCGTCGCCGTTGCCCGAGCACTCGAGCAGGAAGGTGTCGATCTCGGCGATCTCCTCGCCCACCAGGTCGTCGAGGGCGAGGTCGAACTCCTCGCCCACCAGGCCGCGGATCCGGATCGCCCAGTCGTCGGTGCTGTCCAGCAGGTCCGGGAACTCCGTGCGGATGTAGAACTCGGCGTTGCTCTGGGTGAGCTTGTCCTCGGAGAGCTCCTGCAGGTCGGTCAGCAGCCGCGCGTCATGCCCCTCGGCGAGCACCGTCTCCGTCTCCCGGTCCGCGTCGTTCTCGAAGGGGAGGACCTCGATGAACGTAGCGTCGGCGAACGCGTCGTCGCACCGGCCGTCGGGCACCGGCAGGGGAGCGTCGGGCTCCTCCGGGGTGCACGCCGCGAGGAGGCCGCCAGAGGCGACCGCGGTGGCCTTCAGGAACGTGCGACGGGTCGGGCTCATGCGGCGGTCCTCCGGTTCAGTGGCGTCAGTCTCCGATCCGAGGCTGCCGCTACACCGGTGTCAGCAGATCCCTGGGATGTTGCCTGGTGTGGTGTAGATCGTCTGCATGCCCTTGTCGCACTTCTCCCCCGCCGCGCGCGCCTGGTTCGAGGCCGCGTTCGAGGCCCCGACCGACGTCCAGCACGCCGGCTGGGCGAAGATCGCGGCCGGGGAGGACACCCTGCTCATCGCGCCGACGGGCAGCGGCAAGACGCTGGCCGCGTTCCTGTACGGGATCGACCAGGCGGGGGCCCGGGACCCGGCCGAGGACCGCCCCAAGGGCTTCGACGTCCTGTACATCTCGCCCCTCAAGGCGCTGGTCCACGACATCGAGCGCAACCTGCGGGCGCCTCTGATCGGCATCGGACGGGCGGCCGCGAAGCTCGGCGAGACCTACGACCCGCCCCGCGTCTCCATGCGCACCGGCGACACGTCCCAGCGCGAGCGCAACCAGATGCTCCGCGACCCGGGCGACATCCTGGTGACGACGCCGGAGTCGCTCTACCTCCTGCTCGGCTCCCGCGCGGCGGCGAACCTCGCCACCGTCCGCACCGTCATCGTCGACGAGGTGCACGCCATGGCGGCCCGCAAGCGGGGCTCCCACCTGGCCCTGTCGCTGGAGCGGCTGGAGGAGATCGCGACGCAGCGCCCCCAGCGCATCGGCCTGTCGGCGACGGTGCGGCCGGTCAAGGAGGTCGCCCGCTTCCTGGGGGGCCCGAAGGAGCCGACGATCGTCGACTGCTCGGCGCCGCCGAAGCTCGACCTGGAGATCGTCGTCCCGCTCGAGGACATGGAGCGGCCCCCGCCGCCCGAGCCGAAGGGCGGCCCCATCGGCGGCCCCGCGGGCATCGACCACGGCGCCAGCGGCATGGGCTACGGCGCGTTCCAGCAGACCCCCAAGGCGGGCGTCTGGCCGTCGATCACCCCGCGCATCCTCGACCTCATCGAGAAGCACCGGACGACGCTGGTGTTCGTCAACAGCCGCGGCCTGTGCGAGCGGCTGTCGCGGCGGCTCAACGAGCTGGCCGGGGAGGAGGTGGTGCGGTCCCACCACGGCTCGGTCAGTCACGCCGCCCGCACCGACATCGAGGAGGCGCTCAAGGAGGGCCGGATCAAGGCGATCGTCGCCACCAGCTCCCTCGAGCTGGGGATCGACATGGGGGCGATCGACCTCGTGGTGTTGGTGGAGTCGCCGGGCGCGACCGCCCGCGGCCTGCAGCGGGTCGGCCGCGCCGGGCACCAGGTCGGCTCGACGTCCGTCGCGCGCATCTTCCCCAAGTTCCGGGGTGACCTCCTCGAGTGCGCCGTCGTCGCCCAGCGCATGCTCGGGGGCGACCTGGAGCCGCTGGCGGTGCCGAAGAACTCGCTGGACGTGCTCGCCCAGCAGGTGGTCGCGATGTGCGCGGTGCGACCCTGGAAGGTGGACGACCTGCTCCGCGTCGTGCGCCGCGCCTACCCCTTCAGCGAGCTGTCCCGCGACGCCCTGGCGGCGGTGCTCGACATGCTGTCGGGGCGCTACCCCTCCACCGACTTCGCGGACCTGCGGCCCCGGCTCAACTGGGACCGCGAGCAGGACCTGTTGGAGGCCCGGCCGGGCGCCAAGATGGTCGCCCTCGTCAACGGCGGCACGATCCCCGACCGCGGCCTGTACGGCGTCTACGTCGCGCCCGACGGCCCGCGGGTGGGCGAGCTCGACGAGGAGATGGTCCACGAGTCGCGGGCGGGCGAGACCTTCGTGCTCGGCGCCACGACCTGGCGCATCCAGGAGATCAGCCGCGACCGCGTGCTCGTGACCCCCGCGCCGGGGGTGCCCGGCAAGATGCCCTTCTGGCACGGCGACGGGCCCGGCCGGCCCATCGAGCTGGGGCGATCGATCGGTGGGTTCCTGCGCCGGATGGACGCGGTGCCCGCCGAGCAGCACGTCGACTGGCTCCAGGCGGAGCTGCCCCTGGACAAGCTCGCGGCCAACAACCTCGCCGCCTACGTGGCCGAGCAGCGGGAGCACACCGGCACGCTGCCGACGGACCGCGCGATCACGGTCGAGCGGTTCCGCGACGAGCTCGGCGACTTCCGCGTCTGCATCCTCACCCCCTTCGGGGCCCGCGTGCACGCCCCCTGGGCCCTGGCCCTCGAGGCGAAGCTCAGCTCCGAGTCGGGCTTCGACATCCAGACGATGTACAGCGACGACGGCATCGTGCTGCGCTTCGCCGACAGCGGCGAGGAGTCGGAGCTGCCGCCCATCGACGCGCTGGTGCCCGAGCCGGAGGACCTCGAGGACCTGCTGCTCGAGCAGCTGACCCGGTCGGCCCTGTTCGCGTCGCTGTTCCGGGAGAACGCGGCCCGCTCCCTGCTCCTGACCCGCCGCAAGCCCGGCCAGCGCATGCCGCTGTGGCAGCAGCGGCTCAAGAGCTCGGGGCTGCTCGCGGTCGCCAAGCAGTACCCGGCGTTCCCCGTCATCCTGGAGACCTACCGGGCGATCCTGAACGACCACTTCGACCTGCCGGCGCTGCACGAGCTGCTGTCGTCGGTGCGGCGTCGCGAGGTCCGGATCGACGTGGCGGAGACCCCGTCGGCGTCGCCCTTCGCCCGGTCCCTGGTCTTCGCGTTCGTCGCGAGCTTCATCTACGACTCGGACGCGCCCCTGGCCGAGCGCCGGGCCCAGGCGCTCAACCTGGACCGGAACCTCCTGCGCGACCTGCTCGGGGCCGACGAGCTGCGGGATCTGCTCGACGCCGAGGTGATGGCGCAGGTCGAGGCGGAGCTCCAGTGCCTCGCTCCGGACCGCCACGCCCGCTCGCTCGATGGGCTGCACGACATGCTGCGGCGGCTGGGTGACCTGGGCGTCGCCGAGGCCGACGCCCGGTGCGACGGTGACGAAGCCGAGGCCTGGCTGACGCGGCTGCAGGACGCCCGCCGCGCCGCCTGCGTTCGCATCGCCGGGGAGCCTCGCTGGGTCGCCGTCGAAGACGTCGCGCTGGTCCGCGACGCGCTGGGCGCGGTCCCACCGCCCGGGCTGCCCGCCGTCTTCCTGGAGACCTGCGCCGAGCCGCCGCTGCCCGCGCTGCTCCGCCGGTTCGCGCGGACCCACGGCCCGTTCACGACGCAGGAGGTGTCCGCCCGGCTCGGCCTGCTGCCGGCCCACGCCGAGCCCGCGCTGATGCAGCTGGAGGCGAGCGGGGAGCTGCTCCACGGCGAGTTCCGGCCCCAGGGCACGGGGCCGGAGTGGTGCCACCCCGACGTGCTGCGGCGGCTGCGCCGTCGCACCCTGGCCAAGCTGCGGGGGGAGGTCGCGCCGGTCGAGGCGGGGGTGCTCGCGCGGTTCCTGCTCAGCTGGCACGGGATCGGCGGCCAGCGTCGGGGCAACGCCCGGCTGGGCGAGGTGCTCGACCAGCTCGAGGGGGTGCCGCTGCCGTTCAGCGAGCTGGAGTCGCGGATCCTGCCGGCCCGCGTGCCGGACTTCCGGCCCCAGATGCTCGATGAGCTCGGCGCCACCGGCGAGCTGGTGTGGGTCGGTCGGGGAGCGCTGGGCAGCAGCGACGGCAAGGTGGTGCTCGTGCGGCGAGACCGCGTCGGGCTGCTCCCCCCGTCCGACGCCGAGGTGCCCGACACCCCGCTGCACGCCGCGCTGCTGGAGCACCTGGACCAGCGGGGTGCGAGCTTCCTCGTCGAGCTGCAGCGGGTCGCCTCGGGCACGCCGCTGTCCGAGCTCGTCGCCGCGGTCTGGGACCTGGTGTGGGCCGGCCGGGTGACGAACGACACGTTCCTGCCGCTGCGCACGCTGGGGCGACCGGGTCGCAAGAGCAGCTCCACCCGCCGGGGCGGGCGAGCGCGTCGCGGGCAGGTGCCCGGGGCGGGCGGTCGCTGGAGCCTCGTCGAGCACCTGGTGCAGCCGCCGCCGACCGACACCGAGCGGGCCCACGCCTGGGCGGTGACCCTGCTGGAGCGGCACGGGGTGGTCAGTCGGGAGGCGGCGCTCAACGAGGGGTTGCCCGGAGGCTTCGCGGCGATCTACCCGGTGCTGAGGGCGATGGAGGAGTCGGGGCGGGTCCGTCGCGGCTGGTTCGTCGACGGCCTGGGCGGTGGCCAGTTCGCGATGCCCGGGGCGGTGGACCGGCTGCGGGCGGCCCGGCGACCGGCCGAGGAGCCGGAGATCACGGTGCTCGCGGCGACGGACCCGGCCAACCCCTGGGGGGCGCTGCTCCCCTGGCCGGAGCGGCACGGCGACAGCAAGCCCCGGCGCGCCGCCGGCGCGAGCGTCGTGCTGGCCGACGGCGAGCCGGTCCTCTTCGTCGACAAGGGCGGCCGCAGCCTGCTGACGTTCCCAGCCGCGGAGCAGGAGCGGCTGCTCCTGCCCGCCCTGGCGTCGCTGGGCGCCCTCGCCCGGACGAACCGTCGGCGCCGCATCCGGTTCGAGAAGGTGGACGGCGAGATCGCACGACACAGCGGCCTGCGGGACTCGCTCATCCGGGTCGGGTTCGTCGAGGACCACCGCGGTCTGAGGTGGGACGCGCGCTAGTTTCTTGAAAGCGGCCGGGCGTTCGTCGTTCCGATCGTTGATGACCTACAGACGCACGCTGGTTCTCCTCCTGTTCACCCTCACGGCCTGCCCGGCCCCGGAGCCGACCGCGTTCCCGCCGGGGGACGCCTCTCCGTCGTCGGACAACCCGCCCGGCCCCGGCGCGGGCGTCGTCGTGAGCCAGCAGGCGGCCGACGACCTCGTCGAGCGGGTGCTGAACCTGTTGCTCTTCGATCGGCGGTGGCCCCTCGACGAAGCGCGGAGCCTGCTGCCCATCGAGCCCGGCGGGGGATGCCCGACCGCCGAGACGGCCTCGGTGTGGGACGACGGCTGCCCGTGGGACGTGCCGGGATGCGATCTGACCGGTGAAGCCCACGCCTGGGAGGGCGCGTGCACCGACGCCGAGGGGCTGGACCGGACCGGCGCCTGGGAGTGGCGGGACGGCGAGGCTCGCGGCAGCGGCGACGGACCGATCTACTTCGGCGCCGTCAACGCGCTGGACGCGTCGTTCACGACGTCGGACGACGCCGGTGCGCGGGCGGTGGAGGGGACGATCTGGACCTGGGACCAGTTCATCGAGCAGGAGTCGAGCGAGGAGGAGGCCTGGCGAGACCGCTCGCTCTCGGTCGTCGTCGAGGCCCCCGGCCCCGGCGTGTCCCTCGTCAACTGGAACGGTGGGCGGTTCACGGCGGACCTCGAGAGCTCCGTCTGGGGGCTGCGCGACCCGGTCCGAGCGGACGAGTATTCGTTCGACGGTCTCTTCGTGTTCGAGGTGCCCGGCTCGACCTGGACGCTGACCTTCGACGACGTCTACGCGCGGTCGGTTCCCGGCGACGATGTCGCCGAAGGGCGGGGCGAGGCGGTCGTCACGGTGGTCGACACGACGGGCCGGATCCTGGTCGAACGGACCTTCCGATGGACCGACGAGAGCGTGGCCGCCGGCTGCATCGAGCTCGTCTCGGGGGACTGCCTGCCCGACCCGCTCATCGAGCCGTCCCGCTAATAGTAAAGTTAATTTACTAAATTCGTTGTGAGGCTCCGGGCGGCGCTTAGCCTCCGGCCATGCGACCGACCAGACTCCTCCTCCTCTCGTCCCTCACCCTCTTCGTCGCGGGCTGCGCCGAAGCGCCTCGGGCCTTCGAGCAGGTCACCGACACCGCCGCCCTGACCGTCACCATCGAGGTCCCGGCGGACTACCCGACCATCCAGGACGCCATCTGGGCGGCAGGCCCCGAGGACGTCATCCAGGTCGGAGCCGGAACCTGGACCGAGGACCTCACGCTGCCGGGCAGCCTGGCGCTCGTCGGCGCCGGCCGGGGCGTCACGATCATCGAAGGCACCGTCGACATCATCGCCGGGCAGGCGGCGGTCATCGGCGTCACGGTGCAGGGGCCCGGGCTGGCGGCGTCGGACGGGTGCGGGGTGTCGGTCGGCGCTGACAACTCGATCATCCTCAACGACTCCTGGGTGACCGGCTTCGACGCGGGCCTGTGCATCGACTCCGGCGACGGCCCGCTGTCGTGGGACTGGGCGAAGGTCGACCGGACCTTCATCACCGGCAACGGCTACGGCGTCCTGCTCCACAGCGGAGAGGTCGACATCACCAACAGCTTCGTCGGCTGGAACGGGCTGGCCGGCGTCTGGGCCTACGAGGGCTTCGCCCGCGCCGGGATCGTCAACAACACGTTCGTGAACAACGCCTACTCCACGGTGCTCTACGACCGCGGCGCCGCCCTGTCGCTCGGCTCGGACAGCGAAGCGTCCGTCGTTCGCAACAACAGCTTCAGCCTCAACTCGACCGCCTGGTACTGCGACGGCTGCGGCGCGACCGCCGACTACAACCACTTCTGGGACAACGGCGCCGACTACGGCGGCGACGCCAGCGCCCAGCCGTCCGATCTGAACGCCGACCCCGGCTTCGTCAGCCTGGAGGGCGGCGCCTGGTACCTGCTCGAAGACTCGCCGCTCATCGACGCCGGATCCCCGGACGGCGCCCCCGAGATCGACTTCGAGGGCCACGCCCGCCCCGGCGGCGCGGGCATCGACATCGGCGCCGACGAGTGGCCCGCGCCCCCCTCGGAGCCCGAGCCCGAGCCCGAGCCCGTGCCCGAGCTGTCCCTGGTGCTCAGCGAGGTGATGGCCAACCCGCTGGTCGAGAGCACCGGCGAGTTCGTCGAGCTGATCAACGACGGCAACGTCGAGGTCGACCTGGCCGGCTTCCTCGTCAGCGACGGCGACTCCGTCGACGTCATCGAGGCGTGGGACGACGGCAGCACCGTGGTGCCGGTCGGCGGCGTCGCCGTCATCGTCGACCCGGGCTACCAGGGGCAGTACGACCTGCCGGCGTCCGCGACCGTGGTGACCGTCTCGACCGCCGCCCTCGGCAACGGGCTCAGCACGTCCGACCCGGTCACCCTGATGGACGCCGACGGCGTGGAGCTCGACGCCTGGACGTCGCCCTTCAACCCGGGCAACGGCACCTCGGTCGAGCGGTCGTGGGACCTCCCCGACCAGTGGGAGGCGTCGCTGTGTGACTCCGGCAGCAGCCCCGGGACCGACGGCTGCGCCCCCGGCGACGAGCCCGCGGAGAGCCCGGACGCGCTGCTCGTCTCCGAGGTGATGTCCAACCCGCTGAGCGAAGCGACCGGCGAGTTCGTCGAGCTGTACAACGACGGCGACGGGCCGGTCGACCTCGCCGGGCTCGTGCTGGACGACGGCGACGCGCAGGACGTCATCCAGGCGTTCGAGGGCGGCTCGACGGTGGTGCCGGCCGGGGCCTACGCCGTCATCGTCGACCGGGGCTACGCGGGGCAGTACGACCTGCCGGCGGACGTCACGGTGGTGACCGTGGACGACAACGCGCTGGGCACGGGCCTCGCCGCGAGCAGCGACCCGGTGACGCTGCTGCACGCCGACGGCGTGACGGTCATCGACGGCTACTCGTTCCCGTTCAACGCGGGCAACGGCACCAGCGTGGAGCGCGCGGTGCTCGAGGACGGCGACGTCGAGGGGAACTGGGTCGCCAGCGGCTGCGGCCACAGCGCCGGGCTGCCCAACTGCGAGTAGCGGCCGGCCGTTGTGCTCGCCGCCCGGGTGCGTGACCATCCGGGCGGTGAGCAGGCCCTCCAACCCCGCCGGGCTCGTCGTCGCGGCGGCGATGGTCGTCGGCTTCGTCTTCTCGGGGCCGGCGAGCGGGCTGGAGCCCGCGCTGACGTCGATCCTGATGGGGTTGATGTTCATGGGCTGCCTGGACGTGCGGCCCGGCCCCCTGGTCGACACCCTGAAGCGGCCCGGCCGCGTCACCGCGGTGCTCGCCACCATCCACCTGCTCCCGGCCCTGATCGCGTGGCGGCTGGCCCCGCTGCTCGGGCACGACCTCGGCGTCGGGCTGGTCCTCGCGGCGGCGACCAGCTCGGGCTTCAGCGTCGTGTTCCTGTCGCAGCTGCTGGGGGGGCGACCGGGGCAGGCGCTGCCCCTCACGGTGCTGTCCAACGCGTCCACGCCGGTGGTCCTGCCGGCCGTCGTCGCCGCCCTGGCGGGCGCGTCGGTGGTCGTCGAGCCGCTCGCCATGGCCCGGGGGATCGGGCTGATCGTGGGCCTGCCGCTGGTCGCCGCCGCGGCGGTCGGCCGGACCCCCGCCGGTCCCTGGCTGAAGGCGAAGGGGCGGCCGCTGTCCCTGGGCCTGCTGTTCGCCCTGATCGTCGGGGTGATCGCCCAGGTCCGGGACCAGCTGGTGCAGCGGCCGGCCGAGGCGCTCGTCGTGCTCGCGATCGTGTCGGGGCTGGTGCTCGCCTGCTTCGCCGTCGGCTGGTTCCTGGGACGAGATCGGCCCGAACGGATCACGCTGGGGCTGGTCGGCAGCTACAAGAACTACACGCTCGCCACCGTCGTCGCGCTCGAGTTCCTCGGGCCCACGGCGGCCATCCCGGCGGTGGTCTACGCCATCGTCAACAACGCGGCGCTCGCGCCGATGCAGCTGCTGGCGCCGTCAGCGCCGGCGGCGGATCCCGACGGCGAGGCCGACCAGCCCGAGCAGCCACGCGGCTGACCCCCCGGCGACCGAGCTGCGGCAGCCGCTGCAGCCCTGGCCGCCGCCGTCGTCGTCGTCGTCGTCGTCCCCGGAGGCGGGCTCGGGGGAGGGGATGCCCGGCTCGTCGCACCAGCTGCGCAGGCCGTCTTCGCACGCGGCGCGCAGCGCGTCGTCGATCCAGTCGAGGTAGGTGTCGACGCGGGTGTCGACGCCGCCCTTCGCGCAGTCGCTCTCGTCGTACGCGTGGGACGTCACGCCGATCACGCGGATGGTGTCGTCCCCCTGCAGGCCGATGTCGGCGTACGTCGGGCCGCCGCTGTCGCCGTGGCACTTGCGGCCGGTCTCCGGGCCGTCGCCGATCTGGATCTCGTAGTCGCCGACCTCGTTGACGAAGGTGTTGGCCCAGTAGCGCAGCGGGTCCGGCGGGGTGCCGAAGGGGTCCTGGGGCTCCGCGTCGCGCTGGCCGTAGCCGACGATGTCGACCTCGAGATCCTCGACCACCTCGTCCCCCTCCTCCGCGGTCGGGAGGAACGAGAAGGCGCGGTCGGTGATCTCTTCATCGAGGAAGACGAGGGCGATGTCGTCGAACTCGCCGAGCCCGTCGACCGCCTGGAAGTCGTTCATGTCGAAGTTGGGGTGCTGCACGAACCCGGTCGAGCAGACGGCGTCGTCCGGCAGCGGCGCGTTGCCCTGGTGCGCGGGGTCGACCATCTCCGACAGTTCGTCCTGGAACGAGACGCAGTAGGCGATCGAGTTGACCGTGAACACGCCGAACGTCAGCGGGAACTCGTCGACGCAATGACCGGCCGTCAGCGCGACGTCCGGCGCGATCAGCGTCGCGGTGCAGCTCACCTGGGTCACCGGCCCGAGCTCCTCGATGTCCGCCTGGACGATCAGGGCCGCCGCCGAGGCGAACTCGTCGCCGTCGATCTGTTCGCCGTTGATGATCCCGTGCTGCGACGTCCCGGCGAAGGCCAGCGACGGGAGGAGCCCGAGGAGGAGCAGACAGAGGGGAGTGATGCGCATGGCCGCCCTTGTAGATCACCTTGCGATCGCTCGCCCGGTGAATGCCGAGCCCGCCGCCGCGCACCCAGGACCGCCAACCCGGAGGTCCGCCATGTTCGAGCTCGTCTATCTCGCCTCTCGCTCCCATCCCGCGGAGCCGCGTCGGCCCGCAGTCGAGTCGCTGCCCTTCGCGTCGAGCCTGGTCCGTGCCATCGTCGCCCGATGCGCTCCCTGGTCAACGCGCTCCTGGCGTCCCTCTTCCTCCTCGGCTGCCCCGACGGCGGCGAGCTCCTCGACTTCGACAACGACGGCGATCCCGACGTCGACGACTGCGCCCCCGAGGACCCCGACGTCCACCACGGCGCGACGGACCCCTTCGGCGACGGGATCGACCAGGACTGCGACGGCACCGACGGCACCGACGTCGACGGCGACGGCTACCCCGCGGCCGGCGCCGGCGTCGACGAAGAGCACCGCGACTGCGACGACAACGACCCCGGAGTGCACCCCGACGCCATCGAGATCGACGGCAACGGGCGCGACGAGGACTGCGACGGGCTCGACTTCCTGGACGCCGACGGGGACGGCGACGGCGACGTCGACGACGGCGGCGACGGCGTGCACGAGCTGCACGACTTCGACGCCGACGGCGACGGCGTCAGCTCCTGCGACGGGGACTGCGACGACACCGACCCGACCCTGAGCCCCCAGGACGCCGACGGCGACGGCGTGAGCCTCTGCGAGGAGGACTGCGACGACGACGACTCCAGCGTCTACCCCGGCAACCAGGAGCTGTGCGACCGGCGGGACAACGACTGCGACGGCGAGCCGGCGGCCGGCGAGCTCGACCTGGACCTGGACGGCCAGGCGATCTGCGAGGGCGACTGCGACGACGCCGACCCCTACGCCCATCCGCTCGACCACCTGCGAACCACGGACGACATCGGCCTGAACAAG
>CAYQEG010000122.1:0-24722 GCA_964416435.1 uncultured Rickettsiales bacterium | reverse complement strand
GGCACAGTCAGTCGCAGACGATCGGGCCCAGGGGCAGCGATCCGTCCGCCGCGAAGCCGAGCGTCATCTCCGACAGGTGGCCCGTGCGCAGGTAGCGGTGCACCTCCTCGGCCGCCCCGCCGATGTGGTCGAGGTTGCCCGGCCCCGTCTCGAACCCGGCCGCCACGACGACGGCGCGCCCGTCCGGGCCGATGAGGATCATCCGGGTGCCGGCGTCCGGCCGGTCCTGCCAGTACATGTTGACGTACCAGCCCTCGTCCACCGTCGGCAGCTTGTCGTAGTGGGCGGCCTGCCCGTACTCGCTGCTCTCCTGGGGCGCCCACGACTGGTGGCGGTGCATTACGAAGCCGGTCGCCGCTTCGCTCGTCGCGTAGTGCTCGTCGAGGTTCTCGGTGCTGCTCGACGGCCAGGGGCCGCTCCCCTCGGTGCCGTACCCGTCGTCCACGGTGACCAGGTGCGCCTCCACCACGATCGGCCCCGTCGCGGGCATCTGCAGCGGGTCGCCGCCGTCGCCGATGCGGTCCATCCAGCCGGTCTCCAGGGCGCAGTCCCCCGTCGACGGCACGGTCAGCCCCATGCGCACGACGTACCCGCCGCCGTACTCGACCCCCGCGCCGTCCACCCAGGTGTCGATGACGACCCACCAGGTGCCGGCGTCGACGTCGGCGCCGGCGTCCCAGTGGCCGCGGTCGACGCAGGTGTCGGGGTCCAGCTCCTGCAGCAGGTGCACGTCGACGTCGACCCCGGCGTCGACCTCGACCGCGACCCCCAGCCAGCCGCCCTCGGGCACGACGACCCGGTACACGTCCTCGGCTCCCGACTCGTCGGCGGACGGGGCGCAGGCGTAGGTGTCGAACTCGTCGATCGACGACGCGGACGTGTCGCCGCCGGCGGCGAAGGGCAACTCGTCGACGCAGATCACCCCCTCGGGGCACTCCGGCTCGGCGCTGTCGTCGTCGTCGGCGATGTCGTCGTCGTCGGCGATGTCGTCGTCGTCGACCGCGTCATCGTCGTCGACCGCGGCGCTGTCGTCGTCATCGCCGCTGTCGTCGTCGTCGGGGAAGCCGGGGGGCGGGGTCGGCCCCGGCGGGTCGACGGGGCAGCCGACGAGCACCAGGGCGAGCAGGATCGTCAGGGAGGCGCGCACCCGGGGAGGCTAGAACAACTCGGCCGGGTGAGCCCGACCGGGCCGGGCAGAAGCCCGCCCGCCGGCCCGGGCAGGACCTTGCGGGGTTCCAGGACCACCCGGACCGGAGGTCGACCGTGCCCAGACTCGCGCTCCCGCTTCTGCTCCTGCTCACGCTGACGTGTTCGGCCTGCCCCGGCCCGCCGCCCCCCCGCCCCGGCGGCTCCGGCAACTACACCGGCGACCTGGGCGACGACCCCGACTTCTCCGACCCCCACGGGCTGGTCCAGGTCGAGACCTGGTTCGAGTACGGCGAGACCGCGCTGCAGGGCTCCTTCGCCGACGGCCCCCGGCTGCGCTACCACGCCGAGGCCGAGCGCATCGGCAACTGCCGCTTGATGACCTACACCCCGTCGAGCTGCACGCCGACCTGCACCGGCGGCGACGCCTGCGTCGACGGGACGTGCGTCTCCTGGCCCGAGCGGCAGGACCTGGGCGAGCTGACCTGGACGTGGCCGGACGGCGAGCAGACGGTCACGCCCGACGAGTTCTCCGGCTACTACGCCACCGGGTCGGCGAGCACCGAGGGCGACGTCTCCATCGAGGTCGGGGACTACGCCCTGACCGCGCCGACCATCGGGCCGCCCGCCGCCGTCGGCTCGTGGGTCACGGCGATCACGACCCGGGGCGCCGGCGACGCCACGCTGCGCTGGCAGGACCCCATCCAGGACGCGCGGGTGCGGCTGTGGATGAGCGACTGCACGGCCAGTCACGGCGGGCTGGCGGCGGCCGAGATCGAGTGCGAGGGCCCCGACACCGGTGAGCTCGTCGTCCCCGGAGACTTCCTCGACGTGCTCGAGGACGGCGACTGGAGCCACGGCGAGTGCGGCAGTCACGACTTCCAGCGGTACCACGCCGCGGCGCCGGCCGACGACGCCACCGTGCGCCTGGAGACGTTGAGCGACGGAGGCCTGTACTACTTCCCCGGTCAGTAGTCGGGGCGCGGCGAGATCAGCCCCGCGGGGAAGCCCAGGAGGTGGCACGAGTTGCACCGCAGGCCGGGCTGCAGGCCCGGCTTCCAGTACACCTGTCCGTCGACCTCGAGCGCGATCCGGACGGGCACGCGCACGCGCTGGTCGGTCCAGAAGTTGCCGACGGAGTTGGAGGGCAGCCGGAACCACTTCCGGTCGGCGTCGAAGATGTGGATGACCGCGCCCTCGATCGGCTCGGGGCAGTCCGGGCTGACGAACACCGTGCCGCCGGTCCAGAACGTGCTCTCCGCGTGGCCCTCGGGCTGGTGACAGGAGAGGCACGCGGAGCCCGGCAGCATCCACTCGCCGCCCTGGCCCCAGTCGTACTCGTCGGTGGCGCAGTCATCGACCGCGGCGGAGTCGTCGTCGTCGAGGGTCGCCGTCGAGTCGTCGTCGTCCACCTCCACCGGATCGGGCCAGGTGCCGTCGGCGGGGCAGCCGACGAGCGCGACGGAGGCCAGCAGGAGCAACAGATCGGGACGGGCGAACACCGCGAACATGATGGTCGAGGTCGAACTCCATTGATATGACGGACTCCGCGGAGGGCACCCATGGGGAACGAGCGGGTCGACGTCGTCATCGTCGGATCGGGCTACGGCGGCGCCGTGACGGCCGCCCGTCTCGCCGAGGCGGGGGCGAGCGTGGTCGTGCTCGAGCGGGGCCCGCGCTTGAACAGCGGAGACTTCCGGCAGTCGGACGACCCGACCTACCTGCAGACCATCGTCGACCTCGTCATCGCGTCCTCCAACGTCGCCTTCCGGACCGGCACCATGGTCGGCGGCGCGTCGATCCCGATGGACGGGGCCCACTTCCGGGTCCCCGCGAAGAGCTACGAAGCGCGCGACGCCGACGGGCGTCGGTACTGGCCCGAGGCGTACGACGTCCCCGAGATGGCGCCGTACTTCGACGTCGCCGAGGAGATGCTCGAGGTCCGGCAGTTCGAGTGGACCGAGATCAGCCGGGCCGGCGGCCTGTTCGCCCGCATGCTCGACGACGTCGGCGCCAGCTGCGACCGGGCGCGGATGAACTACCGCGACTGCCTCCAGTGCGGCTTCTGCGCCCAGGGCTGCGTCTACGACAAGAAGGCGTCGCTGCTGTTCAACTACATCCCGCTCGCGGAGTCCTATGGGGCGGAGTTCCGGGCCGGGGCGTCGGCCGACCGGATCGCGCCGGCGGACGACGGGGTCGGCTACACCGTCGAGTACCGGCTGGACGGGACGCCGACGGCGATCTCCGGCGACCGCGTCATCGTCGCTTGCGGGGGCATCCACAGCCCCGCGCTGCTGCTCCGCTCGGCGTCGGCGCTGCCGAACCTGTCGACCCACGTCGGCGAGCACTTCAACAACAACGGCGAGCACGCGTTCGTCGGCATCCTGCCGCCCGAGTTCGACGACCTGAGCCGCTACCGCTGCTACCAGGGGATGGACAACGCGGGGGTGATGTCCTTCCACTGGTTCGAGGAGGAGGGCTTCACGCTGCACCCCGGCGGCGGGCTGGAGCCGAGCCTGTTCGCCGCGGCCGTCGCGGCGGCCGACCACCCGGTGCTGCCGTCCCGAGCCTGGGGGATGGAGTTCAAGCGCTTCGTGGAGGAGATCTACCCCAGCCGGGTGATCGCCTTCTCCTCGCTCGGGCTGGTCGACGGTCACCGCGCCGTCGAGCTGCAGGCCGGCGGCGTGCCCGACCTCGCCAACCGGGACCGCACCGCCACCGACGCCTACCTGGACCGGCTGGAGGACATCGTCTTCGAGGTGGGCGCGGCGACCGGCATCACGCTGGTCCCGACCGTGCCGCGGGCCCTCGCGGGCACCACGTCGGCCCACCTGCTCGCCGCCTGCCGGATGGCGGAGTCGGCCGACCACGGCGTCGTCGGGCCCGACTGCCAGGTCTTCGGCCACCCCGGCCTGTACGTCTGCGACGCCGCCGCGGTGCCCTACGCCCTGGCCGTCAACCCGGCGCTCACCATCGCCGCCCTCGCCGAGCGCACCGCCGCCGCGATCCTGGAGGAGGGATGAGCAGCCTCGAAGCGAGCCGGCGGGAGTTCCTGCGGGTGGCGAGCATCGCCGCGGCCGCGTTCGCGTCCGGCTGCGCGGCCGACGGCTCCCCGCCCGAGCCGACGCCCGAGCCGCCGACCCCTCCCCCGGGCCCCGACCCCTGCCTGGAGGACCCGCTCGACGAGTGGCTGGCGCCGTCGGACCAGACGGTCGGCCTGCCCCACCTCGGCGGCGCCCCCGACACCCCCACCGGCTGGGCGGTCGCCGCGTTCGTCGACACGATCGTGCCGGGCGCGTGGCGGGACCCCACCGGCGCCCCGGGCGGGATCGACGTCGGCGCCCCGGGCGCGTTCTTCGACCCGGCGTTGCCGGCCGCGGAGTTCGTCGGGGTGCTCGCCGGCTTCCTGGACATCATGGCCACCCAGGTGGTCGAAGGCGCCACCTTCGCCGCCCTGGACGTCGAGCAGCGGATCGAGGCGGTGGAGCGGGCGACGGACAGCCTGGACCTCGTCGAGCTGGCGATCCAGCTGGCGAAGCTGTCCTACTTCTCGTCCCCGCAGGGGGCCTGTCACATGGGCTACCCCGGCGCGAACCTCGGCTACATCGACGACCCGAACTTCAGCTACGGCGTGCCGATGGCGGACGAGATCACCGACGACGGCAACTACCCGTAACCTCGTGCGCGTGCGGATCGACCGACCCCTCCTGATCGCGGCGCTCCTGTCGCTGTGCGCCTGCGTCGAGCCCGAACCCCAGCCGGAGCCCGAGCCGCCGGCGACGGGCTGCAACGGCCACGACGCGCTGTGCGACCGACGCGTCGACGAGGTCGCCTTCCTCCGGACCCACAACTCGATGAGCAGCGAGGAGCGCGGCTACCACATCTGGTCGCGCAACCACACGTTCGCGATCCCGACCCAGCTCGCCGACGGGGTGCGCGCCCTCAACGTCGACGTCTACTACGAGGACGACGAGCTGATCGTCTATCACGGCTTCCGCGACCTCGGCTGGCAGCCGTTTCACGAGGTCCTGACCGAGGTCTCCGACTTCCTGGACGCCCACCCGCGGGAGGTCGTGATGCTCGACTTCCAGCAGGGGGCGCCGATGGACGTGACGGTCGACGCGCTGGCCGACCACCCGATCTCGGCGCACTTCGCGGTCCAGGCCCCGAACGCGCCCTGGCCCACCCTGGGCGAGATGGTCGACGACGGCGGGCGCCTGCTCGTGCTGAGCAACGGCACCGACGGCACGCCCGACTGGATGCACGAGCTGAGCGCCTTCCGGACCGGCGACGTCACCCAGGCGGAGACCCCCGACGACCTCGGCTGCGACATCGACCCGCCGCTGTGGGAGCACGCGCTGCTGGACATCAACAACGTGCTCACCGACCCCATCGCGTCGCCCGACCTGGCCGAGCAGGTCAACCACAACCCCTTCATGATCGACCGACTGCTCGCCTGCCAGGAGGCCCTGGGGCACATCCCCAACCGGGTCGCGGTGGACTACTACTCCATCGGGGACACCCTCCTGAGCGTCGACATCCTCAACGGCGTCGCCGACTGATCCGACCCCCGATTTCGGCGCCCGGCGGGGCCGGGGGCGGCAGGCAGGGTTTCGGTGTCGACGCATCCCTGATAGGTCCGACCCAGAACCCTGGGAGTGCACCCGTGACGCAGGTACTCACACCGAACAGCCCGATCCACGTCAACCTCATCAGCGACGAGGAGCCGTCCCCGCTCGCGGGGCGCGGCTACCGCCCGGAGATCGTGCGGACCATCGAGCGGGAGGGGCTGCTGACCGAAGGCCTCGTCCGGCGCCTCCACGCGCTCTACCCGCAGTACTCGGGCCTGGCGCAGACCGCGCCGCCGCTGTTCGTCGGCAAGGACAACTACACCGGCCTCAAGGGGTTCCGGGAGGTCTGCGAGATCCTGGAGGCCAACGGGGTCGACATCGGGTTCCAGGAGGAGCGCGAGCTGTTCATCGACGTCTACCGCTTCCTCGCGACGCGGCACACGCTCAACAGCATCGACTGGAGCAACTTCGCCACCGACTCGATGTTCCAGCTGACGTTCCCCCAGCCGGGGATGATCGCGGCGGAGGTGGTGGAGGCCTACTGCGCGGCGGAGACCCGGGAGGAGCGGCAGGCGATCGCGGCCGCCCACATGCGGTCCACCAACCCCCACGACGGCAAGCAGCGGATCAACCGCCCCTGGTTCACCAACGCCGACGGCGAGACGGAGCTGCTCGAGGGGAGCCAGCACAAGTACCCCCAGATCCAGCTGCTGTTCGACCAGTCGACCCAGCATTGCTACTCGTTCTGCACCTACTGCTTCCGCCACGCCCAGGTGCGCGGGGACGAGGACATGTTCCTGCAGAGGGACATCGACCAGGTCCACGCCTACCTGCGGGTCCACCCCGAGGTGAACGACCTGCTCATCACCGGCGGCGACGCCGGCTTCTTGCGCCCCGAC
Source organism: uncultured Rickettsiales bacterium (assembly GCA_964416435.1). GTDB lineage: Bacteria > Myxococcota_A > UBA796 > UBA9615 > UBA9615 > CAYQEG01. The sequence continues at coordinate 18,106 of CAYQEG010000122.1, read as the reverse complement.
CGGTTCGAGCGGTACGTCGAGCCGCTGCTCACGGACCCGTCGCTCATCCACGTCAAGACGGTGCGGCTCGGCAGCCGAGCGCTCACGTACGAGCCCGCGAGCATCCTGAGCGCCGCCTACGACCCGATGCTGCGCATGTTCGACCGCATGTACGCCAACGGCATCCAGGTCGCCTACACGGCCCACTTCTCGACGCCGCGGGAGGTGCTCAACCCGCTGACCCTGGCCGCGATCCGGCGACTGCAGGCGCACCACGTGTTCGTGCGCAGCCAGAGCCCGATGATGCGGCACATCAGCATGTTCGACGGCCCCGACGGCCACATCGACGTGGACCGCTCGGCCCGCAACTGGATCGACCTCGGCAACATCCTGGGCATGCTCTGCGTCGGCTTCCACTCGATGTACTGCGCCCGGCCCACGGGAGAGCACCACTACTTCGCGGCGCCGCTGGCCGAGGTGTCCGAGGTGTACGACCAGATCTACCGCGCGCTCCCCTCGATCAACCGGCCGGGGCGCCACATCTCGATGACCACCTCGGCGGGCAAGATCTCGCTCCTCGGCAAGGCGTTCGTCGACGGCGAGGAGCTCTTCGCGCTCAAGTTCTCCGAGGGTCGCAACATGCGCTGGCTGGACCGGGTCTTCCTGGCGAAGTGGGACACCGAGCAGAACAACGTCGCGCTGCTCACCCCCCACGACACCGACGAGTTCTTCTACGAGGAGGAGCTGCGTCAGATCGAAGCCGAGCTGTCGGAGACGCTCGCCTCGATCCAGGCCGCCCGATGATCGACAAGACCGTCGGCTCGGTCGCCGAGGCGGTCGCCGACATCGGGGACGGCGCCAGCGTGATGATCGGCGGGTTCGGCGAAGCCGGCAGCCCGATCGAGCTGATCCACGCGCTCATCGACCAGGGCGCCAGCGGGCTGACCGCCATCAACAACAACACCGGCAACGGCGAAGTCGGCCTCGCCGCGCTCATCGGCAACCGGCAGGTCCGCAAGATGATCTGCTCCTACCCGAGGTCGTCCCACTCCAAGGTGTTCCCGGAGCTGTACCGGGCGGGCGAGGTCGAGCTGGAGCTGGTGCCCCAGGGCACGCTGGCCGAGCGCATGCGGGCCGGCGCCGCCGGCATCCCCGCCTTCTACACCCCGACCGCCGTCGGCACGCCGCTGGCCGAAGGCAAGGAGTCCCGGGAGTTCGACGGCCGCGAGTACGTGATGGAGCTCGGCCTGAAGGCCGACTTCGCGCTCATCAAGTGCGAGACGGCCGACCGGCTGGGGAACCTGACCTTCAACAAGACCGCCCGCAACTTCAGCCCCGTCATGGCGATGGCGGCGGAACGCACCATCGTGCAGGCCCGCCGGATCGTGGAGCCCGGGGGCATCGACCCCGAGTGCGTGGTGACCCCCGGGATCTTCGTCGACGTCGTGGTCGAGGTGCCGGACCCCGAGCCGGAGTCCCGGCTGATCGCCGAGGGCAGGAGCTACCCGTGAGCGGCTGGACCCGAGAGCAGATGGCGGCCCGCGCGGCCCAGGACATCCCCGACGGCTCGTACGTCAACCTCGGCATCGGCATGCCCGAGCTGATCGCCCGGTTCGTGCCCGAGGGTCGCGAGTTCATCTATCACACCGAGAACGGGCTCCTCGGCATGGGGCCGCCGCCGGCCGAAGGCGCCGAGGACCCCGAGCTGATCAACGCCGGCAAGAAGCCGGTCACCGCCCTGCCCGGCGCGGCCTACTTCCACCACGCGGACAGCTTCACGATGATCCGCGGCGGCCACATCGACGTCTGCGTGCTCGGCGCGATGCAGGTGGCGGCCAACGGCGACCTCGCCAACTGGTCGACCGGGGCGCCAGGCGCGGTGCCGGCGGTCGGCGGCGCGATGGACCTCGTCGCGGGGGTGAAGACGATCTTCGTCGTCACGCGGCACGTCACCAAGCGCGGCGAGCCGAAGCTCCTGGAGCGCTGCACGTTCCCCCTGACGGGGCGCGGCGTGGTCTCGCGGGTGTTCACGGACCTGGCCGTCCTCGACGTCACCGCGAGCGGATTTTCTCTGCTGGATCTGGCTCCGGGGGTGACGGAGGAGCAGGTCAGGGATCAGACTGGGGCACCTCTTCACTCCAGCCTCTGAGAGGAGGCTCAGATGAGCACTCGGTTCGCGGATCTCTACCACCGAGCAGAGCAGGTGCTTCCCGGCGGCGTCAGCCGCAACATCCTGCTCCGCGACCCCTACCCGCGCTACGTCCAGGAGGGCCGGGGCAGCCGGGTCGTCGACCTCGACGGCCACGAGACGGTCGACTTCGCCAACAACATGGCGTCGCTGATCCACGGGCATTGCCATCCCGTCGTGGTCGATGCGGTCCAGGCGCAGCTGCGCCGGGGCACCGCCTTCACGATGGCGACCGAAGCGGAGCTGCTGTTCGCCGAGCACATGTGCGCCCGCGGGCACGGCTTCGACAAGATCCGGTTCATGAACTCGGGGACCGAGGCCGTCATGGCGGCCCTCAAGGCGGCCCGGGCGTTCACCAATCGGCCCCGCATCGCCAAGGTCGAGGGCTCGTACCACGGCGCCTATGACTACGCCGAGGTCAGCCAGGCGCCCAGCCCGATGCGCTGGGGCGACGCGACCCGCCCCACCGCCGTGCCCAACGCCATCGGCACCCCCGATCCGGTGCTCGCCGACACCCTGGTGCTCCCGTTCAACGACCCGGACAACGCGGTGGAGATCCTCGACCAGCACAAGGACGAGGTGTCCTGCGTGCTCGTCGACCTGATGCCCCACCGGGTCGGGATGATGCCGGCGAGCAAGGAGTTCGTGCGGGCGATGCGGAACTGGACCCGCAACAACGGCGCGCTGCTGCTCATCGACGAGGTGATCACGTTCCGCATCGAGGCGGGGGGCATGCAGGAGCGGTACGACGTGGAGCCGGACCTCACGTCGATGGGGAAGATGATCGGCGGCGGCTTCCCGGCCGGCGCGCTGGCCGGCCGCGACGAGGTGATGCAGGTCTTCACCCCGGGTGGTGAGGGGCCGCGGCTCCCCTACTCGGGGACCTTCTCGGCCAACCCGATCACCATGACGGCGGGCCGGGTGTCGATGGAGATGTTCGACGCCCAGGCGGTAGCGAAGCTCAACCGGCTGGGGCGGCTGGCGCGCACCCGGATCCGGGAGGCGATCGCCGTCGCCGACGCCCCGATGAGCGTCGTCGGCACCGGGTCGATGTTCCGGATCCACAACAAGCCGATCGAGCCGACGGACTACCGGTCGTCCTTCCTGTCCCCGGACGAGAAGAAGGTCCGCGCCCGGTTCATCGACGACGTCTACGACGCCGGCGTGCTGCTGATCTACAGCGGCGGCGGCGCGCTCTCGACGGTGATGACGAACGACGACATCGACCGCCTCGCGGAGGCGGTGCTGGTGGCCGCCCGCAAGCTCGCGTCCTAGGGACGCGGGCGCGCGAGAGCCCAGCCGGGCGCTGTCGTGCCCGGGTCAACACCCGCCGATCACACGGGCACCCCTGGATCGGAAGGGCGGCGATCGTCGCCCGCTGACCCGGAGACCCGATGAGCGCATCCGCTGCACTGTTCCTGGCCGCTACCTGCGGGACGCTGGGCGTCCTGCCGTCCGGCCCCGCTCCCCTGGAGTCCATCGCCCCGCCCCACGACGTCGCCCGCGACGGGGACAAGGCGGTGCGCGACGCGTTCGGCGGCGTCGCGCAGGTCGCCACGTCGAGCAACTTCGCCCTGAAGTGGGGCGACGGCGTGCAGATCCCCGAGTCCGACGGGCTGACCCTGCTGTCGGCGCTGGAGGCGTCGTGGGAGGTCACGCTGCAGGAGTGGGAGCTCGCCGCCCCGCCCGGGAGCGACGAGTACCTCTTCAACGTCTACATCGGAGACACGGGCGACGGCACGCCGCCGACGTACGACGTCAACTACTTCTCCTACGACGACGACGGCTACCCGATGATCGTCCTGCACCCGGGCAACCTCGAGGAGCCGGACTACGCCGCGACGACCATCGCCCACGAGTTCTTCCACGCCGTGCAGGCCGCGAGCGGCAACTTCGACTACTGGGACGATGACGACGTCTCCTGGTACTGGGAGGCGAGCGCGACCTGGGCGATGGGCGAGGTCTTCCCGGACCACTCGGGGCAGGCGTCACTGCTGTTCGGCTACGCGTTCCGGCCGCACCTGAGCGTCGAGTACTTCGACTTCAGCGGCGCGGGGGAGGACATCGACTCGCTGCACCAGTACGGCGCGTTCATCTTCCTGCGGTACCTGACCGAGCAGGTCTCCGACTCCGTGCTGATCCGCGAGACGTGGAGCGAGCCGACCCTCGGAGACAGCCCCGTCGAGATGATCGACCGGCTGCTCGCCGCCCAGGGCGCCGGCGTCGACGACGTGTTCGCGCACTTCGCCGCCGTCAACGCCACCTGGGACTACGCCCTGGGCGACCTGTACGCCGCCTGGCTCGAGGCCTACGCCCCCTACTACGAGCCGTGGGACGACCGGATCGTCGCCACGGTGCCCGCCGGCGGCACCGACGGCTGGACGGACGCCCCCCAGGCGACCGCGCCGAGCGAGCTGTCCTACAACCTGCTGGACGTCGGCAGCCCGGGCGCCGGCGACTGGGAGCTGCAGTTCGAGGGCGCCGCCGAGGGCAGCCTCGGCAGCGAAGGGTCGTTCGGGGTCGTGCTGGTCCGAGACCGGGGCGGGGCGGTCTCCTACCACCAGGTGCCGCTGAACGGTGTCGTCGGTGACCTGGAGCTGGATCTGGACGCGGGCGAGCGGCTGCACCTGGCGGTCTCGGTCCCGCGGATCGGCGGACCCCGGGGCGAGCGGTTCGACTGGGCCTACCGGTTCGAGCCGGCGGCGGTGGTCGACCCCGGTGACGACGACGACGACGACGCGGCCGGTGACGACGACGATCTGCCGGGCCTCGACGACGACGACGACGACGTCGGGCCGTCCTTCAGCGGCGACGGCTCGGCCTGCGGCTGCGACTCGGTGGCCGCGGATCCCGAGCTCGGCCTGCTGCTGCTGGCGCCCGTGGCCGCGCTCCTGCGGCGCCGCCGGAGCCGGAACGCCTGATCGGGCGGGGCTCACCGCGGGTACCATCGCCGCGGTTTGAGCCCCGTCCGTCCCGGTCGCCTGCTGCTCCTCGCGCTGGCCTGCCTCACCCTGATCGTGGGGGTCGTCCAGGCCCAGATGACGGCCCGGCTGATCCTCCCCGCGGGGGAGCCGCACGACGCCTGGGCCGAGGCGTTCAGCCTCGCCGGAATCGACGTCAGCGACGCCGGCCCGCCGGTGGAGATCGTGGTCTACAGCGGCGGCTGGCTGCTCCGCGTGTACGCCGACGACGACGTGCGGGAGGTCCCCGTCGAGGCGGCGACCGACGCCGCCGGCCGGGAGCGGGTGGCGATCCTCGCGATGTCGCTGCTGATGCCCGGCAGGAGCGTCGACGTCCCCGCGCCCGAGCCGACGCCCGCTGTCTCCTCGACTTCGTCCTCGTCCGAACGCGATCGCGAACGTGATCGTGGAGTCGAGGTCGAGCCCGATCGCGAAGTCGAAGGCGATCGCGAAGTCGAGCTCGATCGCGAAGTCGAAGGCGAAGTCGATCGCGAGGTCGAGCCCGATCGCGAGGTCGTGGCCGAGGTCGATCGCGAGGTCGAGATCGACCCCGAGCCCGCCCGCGCGCGGCCGCCGGAGCGGGACCGGGAGCGAGAGCCGCCGACCCGCCGGGCGGAGCGGCGCACCCGCGAGCCCCGCTCGCGACCCGAGCGGCCGCGTCGACCGCCCCCCGAGCCACCCCGGGCGGCCCCCCGCCTGCTCGCCGCCCCTGCCCTCGCGGTGCACTTCGACCACCTGCCGACGCTCGCCCTGGCCGCCGGGGGCGGGATCGAGTTCGGCTCGGGGTTGCGCGTGGGGCTGCAGTTCACCGGAGCGCTGCCGGCGGTCCTCGGCGGCTTCGAGGAGGACGGCGCCACCCGCCGGGTCGCGGGCCTGGGCGCGCGGCTGTCGATCTCCTGGAACGCCCAGCAGCGAGTCGCCCCGCTCGTCGGGCTGGCCCTGGGGCTGGACGTGCGCCGGTTCGGCCAGGACAGCGCGACGATCGCCTGGGTCAGCGTGCCGAACCTCGAGATCTTCGGCGGACCGTCGATCCGGGTGAGCCCGACCTTCGCCCTGGAGCCGTTCGTCGCGGCGCGGATCGACCTGCGCCAGATCCCCCTGGACGTCGACGGCGACCAGGAGCGGAACCTGCTCCCGATCGGCGTGCTGGTCGGGCTGCAGGTGGCGCTCGGGGCGGAGGTTCCCGGCACCCCCGATCGGGCCACGTCGTCCCGATGGTCAGAAAACCCCGAGAAAAACTGATCCGATCGATGCCGCCATCCCACTCACGGCCGATGGACTACCCAGGCACCGACGCTGATCTCGTGAGAAGCGCGCGCGACGGCGACCAGCAGGCGATGGACCGCCTGGTGGACGAGTGCCTGCCCCACATCCTGCGCTGGACCGCCCGCCTCGGCGGCGCGAAGGTCGACCCCGAAGACGCCGCCCACGACGTCGTCATGGTGCTGATCACCCGGCTGCACACCCTGCGCGACCCGGGCACCTTCCCGTACTGGCTGTTCGGCACCACCCGCAACGTGGTCAGCGGCCAGCGACGCGCCTCCTGGCTCAAGCGCTGGGTCCCGGGCCGCGACGCGGAGGAGACGGCGGCGCCGGCGGTCGGCTTCCAGACGTCCCACACCGCCGAGCTCGTCGACCGCGTGCTCGACCGCCTCAAGACGTCCCACCGCGAAGTGCTGGTGCTCTGCGACCTCGAGGAGCGCTCCGCGTCCGAGGCCGCCGTGGTGCTGGGCGTGCCCGCGGGCACCGTCAAGAGCCGCCTGCGCGTCGCCCGCGAGGCGTTCCGCAAGGTCGCCCGCAAGCTGCACGTCGAAGACGAGCTCGCCGACGTCGCCGGAGCCCGGTCGTGAGCCACGACCGCCCGTTCGACGGCGCGCTGGCCAGCTACGTGGCCGCGACCGAGCCCCCCGACGAGGTCATCGAGCGCGTCCGCGCCCGCGCCGGCGAGGCCGTCGGGATCGCCGGCTCGATCCGCCACGACGTGCCGGCGCCCGCCGACGCCGCCGAGGCGGCCCAGGCCCGGGTGCTCGCCCAGGTCGCCGCCAGCCGCCGCGCCCTGGAGACCCCGTGGCGCCCCTCCTTCGTCGGCGGCGCCCGCCCCCGCAACCCCTGGCAGGCGCCGGCGTTCGCCGCCGCGGGGCTGGCCTGCCTCGCCATCGCGGTGCTGTGGACCCAGCGGGCCGACGACCCGACGGTGGTCGACGACGAGGGGCCCGCGCTGGTCCAGGCGCCGACCGCTCCGGAGGTCCTGCCCGAGACCGAGCTCGCGGCCACCGGCGACGCACAGGTCGTCACCCCCATCCCCGGGCTGCAGCTCGCCCTGCAGGGCCAGGGCGTGCTGTCCGGCACCCACGAAGCTCCGGTCGTCGCCTGGCGACGGGGCCGCATCGACGTCGAGGTGGAGCCCAAGCTGGGCATCGGCCTGGTGGTGCAGACGGACGAGGGCGACATCCGGGTCGTCGGCACCGGCTTCTCCGTCGACCGCGACCTGCTCGGCACCCACGTCGAGGTCCGTCACGGCCGCGTCGTCGTGATCTGTCGGGGCGCCGCGGAGCGCTCGCTGGCCGCCGGCGACGCGACGACCTGCCTGCCCGTCACCGCCGCGGGGCTGCTCGGCCGCGCCCGGCTCCTCGGCGGCACCGGCGCGTCGGCCGACCAGGTGCTCCAGTCGGTGCGCGCCGGCCTGGCCGCCTCCGAGCGCACCGACGGCATCTGGGGCGAGCTCGTCTACCTGCAGATGACGACGCTCGCGAACGCGGGCCGCCACGACGAGGCCCGAGCCGCCGCGGCTCGGTACGTGGACAGCGGACAGCTCCCCCGACGCGACGAGGCGCTGCGCCTGGTCGACGGCGGGCGACGGTGAGGGGCGGGCTCGTGCTGATCCTGACCCTGCTGGGCGTCGCCGGCTGCGACAGCCACGTCTCGTTCCCCGCGGGGCCGCTCGCCGGGCTGGTGAACGACGACGACGCGGCCGACGACGACGACGCGGCCGACGACGACGACGCGGCCGACGACGACGACGCGACCGACGACGACGACGCGACCGACGACGACGACGCGACCCCCGAGCCGCCGTTCGTCGGCTCGGTGTATTGCCTCGACTGGGCGTCCCTGAACGTCACCGAGCCTGACGGCATCCTCGACTTCCTGCTCGACATCGGCGCAGCCCTGGACGACTCCCCCCCGGTGCTCCGGGCGACCGCGGTCGACGTGCCCGGGCAGCAGATCTGGATGGACGTCGGCGTCGCCCAGGACGGCTGCGCCGCGTCGGGCGACTTCGCCTGGCAGGAGCTGACGGCGAACGGGCCGGGCAGCCTGGTGGGCTTCCACTTCGAGGCCGGCCCCGGCGACATGACCTTCGGCGGGGGCTCGATCAGCCTGATCCTGCAGGCCGCCGACGTCACCGGCGACTACTCGCCCACCTACGACCGCATCGTCGACGGGTCCATCGTCGGCGCCCTCGACCTGTCGCCCGCCATCGGCGCGTGCGCGCTGCTCCCCTGCGGCCCGTGCCCCGACGGCGGCAATCAGTGCGTCGGCTTCGTCGCCGACTCCGCCACCTGGAACCTTGCTGACTGAACCGCTGAAGGAGAGACCATGACGGACCACATCGATCCCATCTGGCCTGGAGTCGTCGACGCTTTCTGCGAGGCCCTGGGCCTCGACGAAGAAGAGGTCGAGCGCGACTCGCTGGTGATCGACGAGCTCGGCGCGGAGTCGCTGGACTTCCTGGACATCGCGTTCCGCCTGGAGCGCACGTTCGGGATCAAGATCCCGCGTGGCGAGATCCAGGGCGCGGCCGAGCGCCGCACCGACGAGCCCTTCGAGGTGGAGGGCCGCCTCACCGCCGCCGGCGCGATCGCCCTGCGCGAGGCGATGCCGGAGGTCGAGCAGGCCCCGATCGTCGAGGGCTACGCGGTGCGCGACATCCCGCGGCTGTTCACGGTGCTGACCTTCGCCAAGGTCGTGCTCCGCCAGCTCGAGCTGAAGACCGCCGAAGCGGCCTGATCGCTACCACCCGAGCTTGTCGCGCATCGCCGCGGCGAGCGCTTCCCCGGCCAGGCGCTGGCTCCGCTCGCCGGGGTGGCCGTCACAGCCGACGTCCTCGCCGGGGCGCGGCAGCTCCACGAAGTGGACCTCCTGGTGGCCGGCCGCGTGCGACGCCTGAGCCGTCGCCCAGGCGGCGTTGCGGGCGTCGACGTACATCGGATCGCCCAGCACGAAGATCGGCACGTACTCCCCGTGCAGCGCTCGGATCGACGTGAGCAGCCCGAGGTACCCCCGCGCGATCTGCTCGGCGTCGGGCGCGGGTCCGGGCGAGTAGTCGTTGGCCCCGAGGCGCACCACGACTGCGTCGGCCCGCCGCGCGGGGGTCCAGTCGCCGACCCGCGAACGCACGGTCCGCCGATACAGCGTCGACATCGCCTCCGCCGACGACGGCGCCGGCTCCCCCCAGTTGCGGACCAGCCCGTGACCCGACGCCGCCACCAGGTGCGCGTCCACCCCGAGCCGCGCCGCGGCGACCGACGCGTACGACTTCGACGCGTTCTCGTAGGGCCGCAGCCCCTCGCAGGCGGGCACCTGCGCCTCCACTCCGTAGCCCACCGTGAGCGAGTCCCCGACGAACTCGACCAGCTTGTCGGGATCGGGCATCGGCAGCAGGCGCCCCCCCGCGGGCAGCTCGACGCCCAGGAGTCGAGTGACCCCCCAGGCCGGCCCCTGCCGGCGCGTCAGCGTGACGGTGTGGGGCTCGGCGTCGGGCAGGAACAGCTCGTACGACGGCGCCCCCCACGTCTGCAGGACGGTGAACGGCTCGCCGTCGATCCTCACGTTGAAGTCGGGCCCGGTGCCGTCGAGCAGCACCCGCAGCGACGGTGACGCGACCTGCAGCCGCACCTCGGTGCCGGCCCAGTCGAACTCCGCTGCGCCGCCCGTGTCCACGTACCGGCCGACGATCTCGAGCCCCTCGGCGCCCGGCGCGACGTGGGTCACTCCGGCCGGGACGACGAGCAACGTCATCAGCATGAGCACCGTGCGCACTCCCCCAGGATGCCCGGCCTGGGCCGCTACTGCTCCCCGAACCCCATCGACGCCGCCCGCAGCTCGGTCGCGACGAGCAGCTCCGCCTCCTCGCGCGTGAAGCCCTCGGGAGGCTCCGCGCCCTCGGCGGTGACGGCCACGAGGGCGTTCCAGATCGAGGTGTCGACCCAGAACTCGCGGGTCTCCCCGCCCTTGTCGCAGGTCGCGACGATGCGGTCGTAGTACTCGCGATATCGGTTGACCTCGACGCGCTCGACGACCACCCAGCTGCCCCGGAGGTCGTCCCCGCAGCGGCTGCGGCTGAGGAAGAACTCGGCGTCGCTGCGGGCGTGCACGAGCAGCGCGTTGGACGGCCCGGCGAAGTACTCCCGGTCGAGCTCGGCCTCCGCCGCCCGCAGGACCAGCGTCGCCCGCTGGACGAGGCGCTCGATGTCGGAGAAGCGGGCGTCGTCCGTCGCGCCGGGCACCTCCGCCCAGGCGTTGAGCAGGCTGGTGGCGGCCTGCCGCTCGCGCCCCAGCCGACCCTGCTCGCTGCGCGCCAGGAACAGCCCCCCGGCGATGAACAGGCGGTCCTCGGCCCCCAGGCTCATCCCGGTGAGCAGCTTCTCGAAGCGCACCGCGGCGTCGTCGAAGTGACGCGCCATGAGGTAGGCGCGGGCCTCCGCGAGGAGGATGTCGGGATCCGCGCTGAGGTCGACCGCGAAGGTCGGCTTGTCCTTCTGTCCGCCGGTCGTCGCGCAGGCGCCGAGCACCAGCAGGCCGACCAGGAGGGGAGCCGCGAATCGCACGACCGCAACGTAGCAGGGGCGACCTGATAGGGTCGCGCGCGATGAGCCCCCCCCTCCTGGTCGCCCGAGACGTCGAGAAGTCCTTCGGGGACCGGCGCGTGCTGCGTGGGTGCGAGTTGACGGTCGGGCCGGGCGAGCGCGTGGGGCTGGTCGGCGTCAACGGCTGCGGCAAGTCGACGCTGCTGCGGATCCTCGCGGGGGTGGACTCGGCCGACCTCGGGGAGGTCGAGCGGCGCGGCACGGTCGCGATGCTGCACCAGGAGCCGGCGCTGCCCGGTGCGACGGTGGGCGAAGCGACGGCCGACGCGCTGTCGTGGCACGCCGACCTGCTGGCGGAGTACGAGGACGCCCTGCACCGGCACGACCTGGAGCGGTCGGCCGCCCTCCAGACGCGGATCGAGCACCACGGGTGGACCGTGGACCACCGGATGGCGTCGATCCTCGGCCGGCTCGGGGCGCCGCCTCCGGAGACGCCGGTCGACGTGCTGTCGGGGGGCGAGCGGCGACGGGTGGCGCTGGCCCGCGCGCTGCTGCTGGAGCCGGACCTCCTGCTGCTCGACGAGCCGACCAACCACCTGGACGCCGACACCGTCGACTGGCTGCAGTCGCACCTGGAGTCGTGGGGCGGCGGCGCGGTGCTGGTGACCCACGACCGCTACCTGCTGGAGGCGGTCGCGACCCGCATCGTGGAGGTCGATGACGGCCTGTGCGTCAGCTACCCCGGCAGCTACGGCGACTACCTGGTGCAGCGCGCCGAACGCCGCGCCCGCCTGCAGCGGGCCGAGGACGTGCGGCTGGCCTACATCGCCCGGGAGGCGGAGTGGGCGGCCCGGTCGCCGGCCGCCCGGACGACCAAGAGCCGATCCCGGCTTCAGCGGCTGGAGGCCCTGCGCAAGGTCCGACCCATCCGGCGCGAGGAGACGTTCGAGCTGGACCTGTCGACCGGCAGCAAGACCGGCCGGACCATCGCGGACCTGCGGGGCATCGTGCACGGCTACGACGGTCGACGGCTGATCGACGGGCTGGACCTGGGGCTGACCCAAGGGGAGCGGATCGGCGTGCTCGGGCCCAACGGGGCGGGCAAGTCGACGCTGCTGCGGCTGCTCGCCGGCACGGAGCGGCCCAACGGCGGCGAGATCGTGCGCGGGGGGCGCGTCAAGGTGGCGGTGCTCGACCAGCACCGGACGGGGCTGGCGCTGGACGACACGGTGATGGAGGCGGCGGGGGGCGGCGCGTCCCACGTCACCCTCGGCGACCAGAACGTGCACGTCGCCGGGTTCCTGCGACGGTTCCTGTTCTCCCGGGAGATGCTCGACCAGCGGGTCGAGAAGCTGTCCGGCGGCGAGCGGGCCCGGCTGCTGCTCGCCCGGCTGCTGCTGCAGGGGGCCAACCTGCTGCTCCTGGACGAGCCGACCAACGACCTCGACCTGCTGACGCTCCGGGTGCTCGAAGAGGCGCTGCTGTCGTTCGACGGCTCAGCCGTGATCGTCACGCACGACCGGGCGTTCCTGGACCGGGTCTGCACGTCTGTGCTCGGTTTCGTGGGGGACGGCCAGGTCGTCCGCTATGCGTCGCGCCAGCAGTTCAACCGGGACCTCGCGTCGCGCCGGGGAGCGCACCAGTCGAGCGCGCGCCGGGACCGCTCGGCCCAGCGGGACGAAGCGGCGCAGACGCGGCGCTCGGAGCGGGCGGCGAAGCGACCGCCGAAGCTGAGCCACGCCCAGCGGCGGGAGTACGAAGCGCTGCCCGGCCGGATCGAGGCGCTGGAGGAGGAGCAGGCGGCGGTCGAGGCGCGGCTCGCCGATCCCGCGACCTACGCCGACGGCGGCGCGGGCGTCGCCGAGCTGACGACCCGCCTGGACGCCATCGGCCCCGAGCTCGAGGAGCTGTTCGAGCGCTGGTCGGAGCTGGAAGAGCTGGCCTGATTGCGCCAACCGAGTTTGATGACCCGATGATCCGAAGGTCCACGGCAATGAGCCGTCAGGCGAGCAGCCCGGCCCCCACCATCGCCCGCCTCAGCCAGGCCGACGGCAGGTTGCCCGCCCGCAGGTACGCCCGGTGGAACGCGCGGTCGAGGTCCAGCCCGCTGAGCCCCGGCACGTTGTGCTCGGCGAGCTCGCGCTTGACCCGCCACACCTCGTCGTTGCCGAGCAGGTAGCTCAGCGGGTAGCCGCGCTCGGTGCTGTTCCAGTTGAGCTCGGCCTGGACGCGGCCCGGAGTGAAGCCTGTCACCGCCTCCAGGAGGTTCCCGGCGGCGACGAAGGGGTCGGGGTCGCCCAGGTCGCACGGCACGCCGACCTGCAGGAACTCGCGGTTGCCCGTCAGGAAGAAGAGGTCGATGGCGACGCGGGCGCCGATCCGGCTGAGGTCGCGCTTGCCGCAGAAGCGGGCCTCGTCCTCCAGGTCCCCCATGAACCCGAGGTCGAGCATGTAGTCCTCGAGCATCGTCGTCCAACCCTCGGCCCAGTCGGCCGCGTCGAAGAGCCGGCGCACCACGCTGGCGTGGCCGGCGGAGCTGGCGAGCTGCAGGTGATGCCCGGGGATCCCCTCGTGCACCATCATCATCGGGATGCCGATGTCGGTGTGCTCGGCGAGCTCGGCCCGCTTCAGCGTCAGGTAGACGAGGCTCCGGCGGGTACCCGCCCGCATCGGCGGCGGCGGCATCATCGCCCCGGCCGGGATGCTCGGCTCCATGAAGCCGGGCGTGCGCAGGATGAGCATGTCCTCGTCCGACGGCACGTCGAACAGGTCCCGCTCGGCGATGAACGCATCGATCCGGGCGCGCTCCGCGCGGTAGCGGTCGAGCACGTCCTCCAGCGGGCCGTCGCCGATGTCGACCGCGTAGCGCTCGTCCAGGTAGGCGTGCAGCTCGGGGGTCGGCAGGTCGGGGTCGAGGTCGTACTTGCGGACCAGCCGCTGGCGCAGCGTCTCGATCTGCTCGTCCGTCTCGGCCAGCCAGCCCATCGCGAGCCCGTGCAGCTCCTCGAGCGAGCGCTCCACCCCGCGCAGCCGGACGACGGCCCGCGCGTCGGCCTCGTCGAGGTGCAGCTGGGTCGTGGTGGGCAGCCGGCGGAGGCGCTCGGCGTAGTCGTCGAGGGCGGCCTCGGCCGTGGCGCAGGCCGCGTCCAGGCGGCCGGCGTGGGCCCACCCCTCGGCGTCGGCCCAGCCGCGCAGCGCGGTGAACAGGTCCGGCAGCTGGGCGATCTTCTCGACGTCGATCTCGACCCAGCGGGCGAGCGGCGTGTCCAGGCGGGCGAGCATCTGCTCGCACATCGCCGGCACCTGCTCCATGCGGGTGGTGACGTCGAGCAGCCGCTGCTCGGCCGGCCGGGGGTCGTTGACGAAGATGAGGAACGCCGCGTCGCCCGCCTTCTCCGCCGCCTGGGGGATCTGCTGGAGGTGGGTGCGACCGTTGAACGTGTAGGTGCCCTGGTGGACCCGACGGTTCAGCGTCAGGCGCATCAGGTCGACGTCCAGCTGCGTGTCGAAGTCGTCGGGGGCCGCGAGGGCGTCGAGCCGGACGAGCAGCGCCCGGGCGTCGGCGACGTGGGCCGCGGACGCCTCCAGCGAGACGTCGTCGAGCCGGCCGACGTCTCGGTCGAGCCCGCAGTAGACCCGGTCGTCGGGGTTCGACGTCTCGAAGGCCAGCCAGTCCGCAACGAACGCGTCGTAGTCAGTCATGGCGCATCGATGACAGATCCCGGCCCGTCATTCAACGGATTCGTGGGTCGGGCGTGACACGAGCCCATCCCTGCGCCGACCGGCCCGGCCTGCCAACATGCGCCGGTGACCGACGCGCCCCCCGCCCTCCTCGTCCCCGAAGACGTCTCCGCCGACGGCCTGCTCGAGGCGTTCCTGACCTGGACCGAGGCCCGAGGACTGGAGCTGTACGACGCCCAGGAGGAGGCGATCCTCGAGCTGTTCGAAGGCAACAACGTCGTGCTCAACACGCCGACGGGCAGCGGCAAGTCGCTGGTCGCCGTGGCGGCCCACTTCCGGGCGATCGCCCGGGACGAGCGGTCCTTCTACACCTCGCCGATCAAGGCGCTGGTGAGCGAGAAGTTCTTCGACCTCTGCAAGACGCTGGGGGCCGAGCACGTCGGCATGATGACCGGCGACGGCACGGTCAACGCCGACGCTCCCATCATCTGCTGCACCGCCGAGGTCCTCGCGTCGATGGCGCTGCGCGACGGGGCCGGCGCGGACGTGCAGTCCGTCGTGATGGACGAGTTCCACTACTACTCGGACAAGCACCGCGGCACCGCCTGGCAGGTGCCGCTGCTGATCCTCGACTGCGCCCGGTTCCTCCTGATGAGCGCGACGCTGGGCGACACCACCCGCATCGCCGACGTGCTCGAGGAGCTGACCGGCGCCCCCGCCGTCGTCGTCACCTCCGACCAGCGGCCGGTGCCGCTCGTCTTCGAGTACGCCGAGGACGGCCTCACCGAGACGATCTCCCAGCTCGTCAAGAAGGAGCGCGCCCCCGTCTACCTGGTCAACTTCAGCCAGCGGGAAGCGAGCTCGCTGGCCGACGGCCTGACCAACGCCGGCCTCGCCGACAAGGACCGGCGCCGCGCCATCCGCGCCGCGCTCAGCGGCTTCCGGTTCGACACGCCGTACGGCAAGAAGCTCCAGCGCTACCTGGAGAACGGCATCGGCGTGCACCACGCCGGCCTGCTCCCGAAGTACCGCCTGCTCGTCGAGCGGCTCGCCCAGCAGGGGCTGCTGCTCGTCATCTCGGGCACGGACACCCTCGGCGTCGGCGTCAACGTGCCGATCCGGACCGTGCTGTTCACCCGGCTGTACAAGTACGACGGCGACAAGTCGGCCCAGCTGACCGTCCGTGACTTCAAGCAGATCGCGGGCCGCGCCGGCCGACGCGGCTACGACGACAAGGGCTGGGTCGTCGCCCAGGCGCCGGCCCACGTCGTCGAGAACCGTCGGAAGGAGGCGAAGGTCGCGGCCGGCAAGATGCCGAAGAAGAAGTTCCACCGGGAGCAGCCCCCCAAGGGCTACGTCGCCTACGACAAGTCCACGTTCCGGCGCCTCATCGACGGCCAGCCCGAAGAGCTGACCTCCGTCTTCTCGGTCGACCACGGGATGCTGCTGAGCACCCTGCAGCGCAAGCCCGAGGACTGCGGCCGCGACGGCGGCTTCGGCGAGCTCCTCGCCCTGATCGAGCGCAGCCACGGAGGCCCGGTCGACAAGCAGCGGGCCGCCGCCCACGCAGAGCACCTCCTCACCAACTTCGTGCAGGCGGGGCTGGTGGTCGAAGAGCCGCCCGGCGCCTTCCTGGACGGGGAGCTGCGGCTCCGACACGACGTCGAGGACGACTTCAGCCTGTGGCACAGCCTGTCGCTGTTCGTCATCGACGCCATCGAGGCCCTCGACGACGAGGACGAGGACCACCCGCTGCACGTGCTCAGCCTGGTCGAGTCGATCCTGGAGAGCCCGGGGCCGATCCTCGGGGCCCAGAAGCACCGGGCGCGGGGGGAGCTGATCTCCCAGCTCAAGGCCGAGGGGGTCGAGTACTTCGAGCGCATGGAGGCGCTGGAGGAGGTCGAGTACCCCAAGCCCGACGCGGACCGGATCTACGACGCGTTCAACGACTACGTCGCCGACCGGCCCTGGCTGGCGACCGAGCACGTGCGCCCCAAGGGCATCGCCCGGGAGGTCGTGGAGACCTGGTGCACGTTCGTCGACTTCGTGCGCGACCTGAAGCTGTCGGCCAGCGAGGGCGTGGTGCTGCGCTACCTCTCCCAGGTGGTCAAGACCCTCGCCCGCACCCTGCCCGAGGCGCTCAAGACCGACGGGGTGGTGCAGATGACGGCCTACCTGCGGGACGTCGTCGCCCACACCGACGCGAGCCTGATCACCGAGTGGGAGAAGCTGCTGGACGCCGGCGAGCCGGAGCCGGCCGCGCCCGCCGCCCCGGTCCAGGTCGACATCAGCAAGGACCGCCGCCGCTTCCTCGCCCGCCTGAGGGCCGAGCTGCACGGCATCGTGCGGGCCCTGTCGCGCAAGGACTGGGCCGACGCCGCGGTGCGGGTGCGCGAGACCGAGGACGCCTGGAGCCCGACCACCTTCGAGCAGGCGCTCGCCCCGTTCTTCGAGGACTACGGGCGGCTCCGCTTCGATCACGTCGCGCGGCTGTCCGAGCACACGGTCATCCGCGAGGTCGGCGACCACCGGTGGGAGCTGTGCCAGCACCTCCTGGACGTCGACGGCTACACGGTCTGGACGCTGGACGGGGAGGTCGACCTGAGCACCGACCGGGCCCCCGAAGGGCCGCTCATCGAGGTGGTCCGGATCGGCGAGTAGCCGGCCGGCTCAGCTCTCGACTTCGTCCCGGACGGCCTCGAGCAGGCGCCGCACGCCCCGCTGGGCGAGGGTCGCGACGAGGCGCTGGGGCACGCGGACCCGCGGCACGAAGTAGAGGTCGTAGGTCATCGTCACCCGGCCGCCGGCCTCGGTCAGCGTCCAGCGCGCCTGCATGTCGCGGATCTTCTCGCTGCTCACGAGCGAACCCTCGAAGCCGTCGGCCTTCGGGCAGCTCCGCACCGTGTAGGTGACGTCGCCGACGCCGGTGTGCGAGACGATGTCGCTCTGGATGCAGCCGTCGACCTCGCTCGGGCTCACCTCGGCCCCGCGGCCCTCGATCTCGGCCAGCTTCACCGGGTTGCCGAGCAGCGCCCTCACCTCCGCCATCGACGCGTCGACCGTGACGGTCGCGATGACGTGCCCGTCGTCGGTGCGGACCTCGACGTCGTCGGCCCACGCCGGGGCAGCGAGCAGGACAGCGAGCAGAGCGATGGCAGGTCGGAGCGTGATCATCGGGTGACTGCAACAGTACCACCGGCCCGGCCCTCCCCAACAACGGTCGGGTGCAGCAATCCGCGGCAGGGCGCGGACCAGCTTCATGATCTCTCAACGCCTCCCGCTCCGTGCCCCTGGCATCCTGCCGACGTGCCCCGGCTCGTCCTCCCGCTGGTCTCGCTGCTGCTCGCCGGCTGCTACGGCTCCGTCACCGACTGGGGTGACGACGACGACGCGGCCATCCCCGACTTCCCCTCGGACGACGACGACGCCACCGACGACGACGACACCGCGCCCGACGACGACGACGCCACCGACGACGACGACATCGCACC
>CAYQEG010000121.1:0-24747 GCA_964416435.1 uncultured Rickettsiales bacterium | reverse complement strand
GGTGGGGGTCGGGGGGGGGCGGGTGGTCGTGGTCCCGGGAGGGGTGGTGGTGGTGGGCGTAGTGGTGCTGTTCTTCGCCGGCGGGGTCGTGGTGGTCGGACCGGGCCGGCGGGCCGAACAAGGAGCCCTCGTCAGCCGGCGCCCGGACGTCGTCCCATGAGCTCCGCTGACCCGACCCCCAGCCGTCGTCGGGCACGCAGGCCGCGAGCAGGAGCAGGCAAGAGAGGGCGCAGAAGAAACGCAAGACAGGTCCGCTCTGACTAATTTTATACGAAACGGTTTTCTAACAGGAACTTCACAACTCCTTTACAAATACTGCGGACCTGTGGAGATGACCAGGGATTTCTCGAAGAAACCGACGATCAGTCGGCGTGCTGGGCGACCAGGTCGAGGACGGCGGCGCCGTAGCGGCGGACGCGCTTGTCGCCCAGGCCCTTGATCGCGTGCAGATCGTCCAGGGTCGCGGGGCGGGTGGCGACGATCCGTCCGAGTGTCGCGTTGTCGAACACCTGGTACGGCTTCCAGCCACGACGTCGGGCCTCCCCCGCCCGGTAGGAGCGGAGCGCGGTACGCAGGTTCGACGGCGGCGATCTGGGGGGCGCGCTCGGATCCCGGGGCGCCCGGGCCGCCCGGACCCGCTTGTCGGGCATCCACACCGTCGGGTACTTGCGGCCCTTGCGGACCAGCCGGCCGTCCTCGAGCATCGCCTCGATCTCGCCGGTCACCGCCGCCTCCGGCACCCCCTTGAGGACGCCGAACTGCGGGTTCTGGAGCAGCCCCTTGCGCTTGACGTCCTTGGCCCTGCTGCCGCGCAGGCCCCGGGCGATGGTCGCCTTGCCGATCGGCTTGCGCAGGGCGGCGACGAACTCGAGGATCGCGGCGCGCTGGCCGTCGTCGAGGACCACGGCGGCGGCGGCCTTCGCCTCCGCCTGCTTCGCGGCGCTGCGGTCGCGCTGCTGCTTGCGGGCGGCGGCGACGGCGGCGGCGACCTGCTCGGGCGAGGTGCAGGCGTCACACGCCCCGCAGGCCGGCCCCGGCAGCCCGGTGAAGTAGTCGACGATCTCCCGCTGCCGGCACCGGGTCGCGAAGACGTAGTCCTGCATCGCCCCCCAGCCCGCGACCGCGCCGGGCGCCGGGCTGCGCCCCCGCAGGCGGGCGTGGGTGACCGCGTCGGCGCTGGAGTACAGCAGCACGCAGTCCGACGGCTCGCCGTCGCGCCCGGCCCGGCCGGCCTCCTGGTAGTAGGCGGCGAGGCTGCCGGCCGCGTTGGCGTGCACCACCAGCCGCACGTCCGGCCGGTCGATCCCCATGCCGAAGGCGGTGGTCGCGACGAGCACCGGCTTCTTCCCCGCCTCGAACGCGGCGGCGGCGTTGACCCGGGCGCTGGGGGCGCGGCCTGCGTGGTAGTAGCCGCTCTTGAGCCCGGCGGCGCGGAGCGCCCGGTCGAGCGCCTGCACCCGCTTCCGAGTCGCCGCGTAGACGACCGCCCTCCCGCCGCCGGGCCGGCCGACGCCGGCGCGCTCGACGAGCTCGACGACCCGGGCGGCGCGGGCCTTGTCCGACTGCACCAGCTCGACCGCGAACGACAGGTTCGGTCGGGCGAAGTCTCCGCGCACCACCGCCGGCTCCTGCAGCCTCAGCTGCTCGGCGACCTCGTGCATCACCCGCACGGTCGCCGTCGCCGTCAGCGCGATGACCGGCACGTCGAACTGGTCCTTGAGGTAGTGCAGCTCCAGGTAGTCGGGCCGGAAGTCGTGGCCCCACTCGCTGACGCAATGCGCCTCGTCGACCGCCGCGGCGCTCAGGTCGAGGTCCTCGACGAACCGCCGGAAGCCGGCGCTCTTGAGCCGCTCCGGGCTGACGTAGACGAGCGCGGCGGCGCGGGCCTCGTCGCGCTGCTCGCGCCACCGGCTGCGGTCCTTGCCGGAGTGCAGGGCGATGGCGGGTACCCCGGCCGCGGTCAGGGCGGAGACCTGGTCGTCCATCAGCGCGATGAGGGGGCTGACCACGAGCGTCGGCCCTTCCCCCGCCTCGTGCCGCACGATCGCGGGGACCTGGAAGCAGAGCGACTTGCCGCCGCCGGTGGGGAGCACCACCACGGCGTCGCGGTCCGCGAGCACGGCGTCGATCGCCTCGCGCTGCCCCGGCCGAAACCCCGGGAAGCCGAAGACGCGGGAGAGCACCTCCACCGCGAGGTCGGTGGCCGGACTCTGCGCCGGCGGATCGACCGGCGCGACCGTCCGCTCGGTCGGCACGTCGTCTTCGTGGGGAGGCAGACCGAAGAGGGACAGCTGGGGCGGCATCGGCCGGCCTACCCTCCGTCATCGACGTCGAGCGCCAGCCGAACCCGGCCGATGAGCTCACGGGGGCGGAACGGCTTGGGCAGCAGCTCCACCTGCTCGCCGAGCTCCTGGACGCCGATGAGGGCGTCGTCGGTGTAGCCCGACATGAACAGCACGGGCGTGTCGAACCCCGCCCGACGGATCGCCGCGACCAGCTCCGGGCCGCTCATGCGGGGCATGATCACGTCGGTCAGGACCAGCTCGAACCGGGCCGGCTCGCGCAGGAACGCGGTGAGGGCCTCCCGGCCGTCCTTCGTCGCATGCACGTCGTATCCGCGCTCGGACAGCAGCCCCGACACCAGGTCGCGGACCGCGTCCTCGTCCTCGGCCAGGAGGATCGTCTCGGCGCCCCCGAGGACGGGCAGGAGATCGGTCGCCACCCCCAGCGACGTCGCCGGCCGACCCTCGGGGGCCGGCGGGAGCGCGATCTCGAACCTGGTGCCCACACCCGGCGCGCTCTCCAGGCGGACGGAGCCGCCGGCCGCTCGCACCACGCCGTAGACGCTGGCCAGCCCCAGCCCCGTCCCCTTGCCGAGCTCCTTGGTCGTGAAGAACGGCTCGAACGCGCGGGCGGCGGTCTGCGCGTCCATCCCGACGCCGTCGTCCCGGAACCGGACCAGGCGCTCCCCGCCCGGCGCACCCAGGGTCTCGACCCGGAGCGTGCCACCGGTCGGCATCGCGTCTCGCGCGTTGGCCGCGAGGTTGAGGAACGCCTGCTCCAGCGCTCGCGGGTCGGCGTACACGAGCAGCGGCTCGTCGGGTTGGCTCACCTCGAGCGTGACGGCCTCGCCGATCAGGCGGCCGAGCATCGCCCTGACCTTGCGCACCAGCTCGCGCAGGTCGAACACCCGCGGGGCCACGCTCTGCCGCCGCCCGAACGCGAGCAGCTCACGCACCAGCCCGGCGGCGCTCTCGGTCGCCTCCTGGATCTGACCGACGTGCCGCTGAAGCTCCGCGTCCCCCCCGGCGGACATCTCGATGAGATCCGCGTTGCCGCCGATCACCACCAGCAGGTTGTTGAAGTCGTGGGCGATGCCGCCGGCCAGCTTGCCGATCGCCTCCATCTTCTGGGCGTGCAGGAGCCGCTCCTCGAGCTGCTTGCGCTCGGTGATGTCCCGCCACACGACGTGCAGCAGGTCGCGGCCGTCACGATGGACCGGGGTGAGGAGCACCTCGACCGGGAACACCTCCCCGTCCGCCCGGAGGTGATCCCACTCGAACCGGTGGCTCCCCCGCTCCACCGCCGTCGCGATCATCTCGTTCGCCTTCTCGAACGAGTCCCGCCCGTCGGGCTGCAGCGGAGGAGAGAGCTCGGACGGGTGGGTCTCGAGCACCTCCGCCCGGGTCGAGTACCGGAGCATCTTGACCGTCGCGTCGTTGCACTCGACGAACCGGTCTCCTTCGATGATCAGGATCGCGTCCGCGGACCGCTCGAAGTGGTCCCGGTAGGCGTCGGACGAAGTCGCCGCCTCGGGGCGATCGGGCGAGTCTCCGGAGGTCATCGGGCGAAGTTGACCACACCCTGCTGCGGTCTGCCCAGACCGGACTTCGGGCGGGTCGACTGCGCGCTGATCGTCCTGCCGATGAGCCGCCTCCTCGTCTCTCGCCTCAGGTCTGCTTCCGCTGGCTGAACCGGGACCACCGGTCGTTCGAGTGGTTCGTCGACCTCGTCATCGAGATGGCCGAGGCCCTGCCGGACCTGTTCGACGTACAGCTCCACGTGACCGGCGAGCTGCCGCCGGACGCGCCGCTCCCCCCCTTCACGTCCCAGGGCCGACCCGACTGGGCCCGCGATCTCCAGCGCGTAGCCGACGCCCACCCCCCGCGGGACACCGCGGTGTCCTTCTGCGGGCCGGTCGCCCTGGGCCGCGAGCTCGAGGAGCACTGTCGGGCGCTGGGCTTCCGGTTCAAGAAGGAGAACTTCCAAGCGGCCCTTCACGCTCATGGGGGCGCCGGGGATGGGATCCCTGGAAGGTCTGGACCTGGGCCCGGCGCTCGCGGGGAGGCAGCTCCGGTAGCCTCCTTGGATGGGTCTGCTCGACATCCCCCGCTGCGCGTCATGCGGGAGCTCGACCGAAGCACGCGAGTTCGCACCCGTCCCCCTGGACTGCTCTTGCGGGCACTCCTTCCAGGTGAGGTTCCCAACCGGCGGTGAGGTCCGCTCCTTGGAGGTCGGCTGGAAGACACTCCTGCGGGGGCCGGGTTGGCTGGATGCCTACCTGCAGCGGGAGGCTGAGGGCCGGATGGTGGTCGCGCGATGCCCGCCCTGCGAGCGGCCCGTGATGCTCCCGCTGTCGCACACCCTGACGGTGGAGTGCATGCATTGCTCCTCGGCCACCGAGGTGGCCGCCGGAGACGTCCTCGTAGACGCTCTCCCCGCCGTCCGGGTGTCCGGCTCATCGTGGGGTGGTGGTCTCGACCTGCGGTGGAGACCCCACACCCTGGTCGGCTCGTCCGACGGGGTCGACTGCCCCTCCTGTTCGGGCCCCGTACCCGTCTTCTCGGGCCGCCTGGACTGCCCCTCGTGCCAGACGACGCTGTACGCGGTGACCTCGGGAGGCCGCCGCTTTCTGCCCGGCGTGCTGGTGACGGGGGACGACGAAGGAAAGCCCGTAAACGGTTGGCTCCCGGTCACCGAGGCGATCGACTACTACGCTCGCCACCTCGAGCTGATCGGGCGGAGCCGTCGGATGACCCGGCGGCTCATGATCGGCGTGGTCGGTCTGGGCGCAGTGATGATGGCGCTCGCGGCGATGCTGATGGCGTGCCTCGTGGTCTTGGTGCCGATGTTCGGCGTCAAAGCCGTCGTCGCCAGCTTCGTCGGGATCTCGGTCGTCGTGTTCGGCGGGTTCGGGGCGCTGCTCGTCAGTGCGCTGGCGGGGCACCGGGCCGCCCGGCGGGACCTGGGGCTCGACGCGCCGCCGAGGTTCATGGGTACAGCGGGGCGGTAAGAGCTGGCCGGGCCCGTGGCGCATGAAGGCCCGTGGCATGCTGCCGCGATGAGGTGGGAGCCCCGACGTGTCGCCGTCCTCGCCGCCCTGGTAGCCGTGGCGACGTCCGGCCCGGGGCTCTCGTTCCAGGGCGGGCCAGACGCCGGGGGCTACGTCTACGAGGGCACGACCTACGACTTCGTCGACCTCAGCGATGGCCTGGGCACGCCCCTGGGACTGGACAGCAACAGCTACGCCGACGTGACCCTGCCCTGGAGCTTCCCGTTCTACGGGGCGAGCTACGGGACGCTGAGCGTCTCCGGCATGGGGGGGGCCAACTTCCAGGCAAGCGCCGGGTTCAACTACCCCTCCGTCGTGGGCTGCATCCCATCGAGCGACTCGACGTCGGGGATCCCGGACATCGCCGCGCTCTACCACCAGTACAACTACGGCGGCGGCTTCGGACCCGAGACCTGGACCTGGCACGACACTGTCGAGGACCGCTTCATCGTCTCCTGGGAGGGGGTCGAGAACACCTGCAACTACGGCGACCCGCTCGCCGTGCAGGCTCACCTGTTCCCCGACGGTCGGATCGAGTTCCACTACGAAGACGTCACCGCGGGCTCGTTCGGCGGCGGGGGCTGCAATTCGTTCGTCGGCATCCAGAACGCGACCGCCGGCACCCACCTGGCAGGCGAGGCCCTGTCGGTCGTCTGCAGCGAGGAGCTGCTGGATGACGGGGACGCCGTCGCGTTCCTGCCGCCCAGCGTCGGCGCGATGCTCGAGGTCTGCGCGTCGGGCTGCCCGTATTCCGACGTTCCGGCGGCGCTGGCCGCGGCCGGCGATGGGGACACCGTGTCCCTCGGCGCGGGCACCTGGCCCGGCTGCTTCGCGGTCCCCGACCTGGTCACGCTGCAGGGGGCCGGCGCGACCCCGGGCGACGTCGTCATCGACGGCACGTGCAGCGCCAGCACGACCAACCCCGGCGTCGACCTGCTGGGCGGCAACCTAGCCAACCTGCGCGTGGAGGGCGCCCACACGGCGGTCCGCGCGAGCCCTGGCGGCACCGCCGTGCTCACCGGCCTGGAGCTGCGCGCCACCGACGTCGGGTTGCTGGTGTTCGACACCGCCACGGCGGTCGGCACGGACCTGGACATCCGGGGCGCGGACGCGGGCGTGAGCGTCGACCCGAACGCCGACGCGACCCTCCGCTCGATCATCGTGGTGGGCACGTCGACCAGCGCCTCGGGCATCGCGAGCACGGGCACCCTGCACCTCGAGAACGCGACGGTCGTGACGGACACCGGCGCCTCTCCGCTGGGCCGCGGCATCCGCACCACGGGGGGCGAGGCGTGGATCGAGAGCGTGGTGGTGGCCGGCTGGAACCGGGGCGCCTGGTCGGGCATCGCCGACTCCTTGGTGTATGCCGGCGCCTTCTACGCGAACCCCGGCGGACACCTCACCGGGACGCTCGCCGAAGGCCCGGGCACTGCGTCCCTGTTCGACGTCGACCCGCTGTTCGTCGCCTGGCCGTGCGCCGGGGCCCCGGAGAGCTGCGACCTGCACCCTCGGTCCCTCTACGGCCGCTGGGACGAGGTCACCCGAGCGCGAGACGCGACCGACGCCGAGCAGAGCCCCCTCGTCGACGCCGGGCGGGGCGTCTCCACCCGCGCGGAGGACGAAGCCGACCTCGAGTGCCACCGGGTCAACCTGGGGGGCTACGGCGGCATCACCGAAGCGAGCCTCGGCCCCCCCGCCCCCCTGCCCACGGCCGGCCCCGACCCCAGCTCCTGCAAGGCCTACGATCCCCAGACGGGGACGTGGTGGGCGTCGCTGCACTCCGCGGTCGCCGCCGCGCAGGCCGGCGACACCCTCCAGTTGGCCGACGCGGTCATCGACCACACCGAGAACGTCGACCTGCTCGAGGACATGACCATCGAGCCGCTCCCCCCGGCGACGGGCAAGCCCCTCCTCCTCTCCCGGCCGGACACACTCATCGCGAACGATGGAGTGCTCGAACTCGCCTCGGGTGTGACCCTCGACCGACTTGCGTTCGAGGGCGGCGAGTGGGTGCTCTTCGCCGACACGGACGTAGCTGACGTCACGCTGCTGGACGTCAGCGTCTCGGACTACGGCGACTACGCGTTGTACGGGACGGGCATCACCGGCGCCTGGACGATGGCGGGCTGGGGTTCGTCCGACGGCAGCGAGGGCGTGGCCTTGCGCTACCGCTGCAACAGCGGCTCCCCGTTCACGCTGCTCTTCGAGGACGGCACGATCGACGCGGGCGCCGACGCGCTGGAGGTCGAGCCGAACTGCGGGACGAACAACGGGGCGTTCGCGTCCGTGACCATAACCGGGTCGACCCTGACCGTGGACCCGGCGTACGACAGCAACACCTTCCTCTTCGACGCCCAGGCGCCTTCCGGCGAGCTTGTCGTGGCCTCGTCGACGTTCCTTGGGGGCGAGTTCCACCAGAGGGTCTCCGGCAGCAACCCCGCGTCCGCCGTCGACGTCACCGTCTACGGGTCGGTGATCGGCGCTTGCGCCACCGGCATCTCCCCGTCGGTCGTGCTGGAGCCCGCGCTCGGCGACCTGACGCTCCTCAACTCGGTGCTCGTCGCGTCCGACACGCCCGGCGTCGGCGCGCCGATCGAGCTGTCCGGCCCCGACTACGGCTACACCTCCGGCGGCGGCGACGCCACGGTCGTCAACAACACGTTCCTCAACGGCCTGGTCGACGGCAGCCAGTTCGCGTCGTTCGACTTCTCAAACAACTACCTCTACTCGGCGACCTCGCCCTTGTGGAGCCCGCCGAGCGGCTCCCCGACGGGCTCGACCGCGTACAACGGCTACTTCGACGACTCCGGCGCCCCCGTCTTGTCCTCCGAGGCGACGGACGCGTCGAACTTCGCCTGCGACGCCGGGATCCTGCTGACCTGCGACCTGTCCGCCCCGACCGACTGGCTGGCCCCCTTCGGCTCGTGCCTCCAGGACTGGGGAGACCCCTCGGTGTTCGACGTCGACGGCAGCATCTCGGACGTCGGCGCAGCGGGAGGCCCGGGGGCGGCCCTGCTCCTGGACCAGTTCGACGTCGACGGCGACGGCTTCGCGGGCACCTCGGACTGCGATGACGACGACGTCGCCGTCTTCCCGGGCGCGGCCGAGGTCTGCGGCGACGGGATCGACTCGGACTGCTCGGGTGGCGACGCCCCCGACTCGGACGGCGACGGCTTCGAGGACGACAGCGACCCGGCGTGTCCCGCGATCACCGACCCCGACTGCGACGACGGCGACCCCTCCGTCCACCCTGACGCGGCGGAGGTCACCTGCGACGGGATCGACCAGGACTGCGACGGCGCAGACTCCGAGGACGGCGACGGCGACGGTTGGCTGTGCACCGGTGACGACTGCGACGACACCGACCCGACGGTCCATCCCGGCGCGGCGGAGATCTGCGACGGCATCGACGACTACTGCGACGGCAGCCTCCTGGCCGGCGAGGGGGACGACGACGGCTACGGCTGGCTCGCGTGCGACCCCGACGACCCGGACTGCGACGACTCGGAGCCGGCCGTGTATCCGGGCGCGGCCGAGGTCTGCGACGGCCTCGACAGTGACTGCGACGGAGCCGCCGCCGCGGACGAGGTGGACGACGACGGCGACGGCGCCCTCGCCTGCGCCGACTGCGACGACGACGACCCGTTCAACTTCCCGGGCAACCCGGAGGAGTGCGACGGCGCGGACAACGACTGCGACGGCGAGCCCGAGACCGGAGGCGAGGACGCCGACGGGGACGGGGTCGCGCTGTGCGGCGACCCGGCCGACTGCGACGACCACGACGCGAGCAACGCGCCGGGCAACCTGGAGTCCTGCGATGGCCAGGACAACGACTGCGACGGTGAGCCCGCGATCGCCGAAGCGGACGAGGACGGCGACGGCGTCCTCGTTTGCGAGGACGACTGCGACGACACCGAACCCCTGGCCTTCCCAGGCAACCCCGAGGTCTGCGACGGGGTCGACAACGACTGCGACGAGCAGACCGACGAGGGGTTCGACTCCGACGGGGATGGGCTGACGGAGTGTGGGGGCGACTGCGACGACGGGGACCCGGCGTGCGGTGAAGGTGTCGGAGACTGCGACGACTTCGACGGCGACGGCTTCCGGATCTGCGACGGCGACTGCGACGACGACCGCGCGACCGTGAGCCCCGCGGCCGCCTTCGACGTCTGCGACGGCAACGACACGGACTGCGACGGCGCCCTCGGGGACGGCGAGGAGGACCTCGACGGCGACGGCTGGATCGAGTGCGAGGGCTTCTTCGCCGACGAGGCGGCCGACGGCGTCGTCGGGACCGGGGACTGCGACGACCTGGATCCGGACCGGAACCCGGGCGTCGAAGAGGCCTGCGACGGCCTGGACACCGACTGTGACGGCTTCCTGGTGGCCGGCGAGGAGGACATCGACGCCAACGGCGTCCCCGACTGCGCCCAGGCCGAGCCTCCGGTCGCGACGCCCCCGGGCGAGACCCTCGCCGCGGCTCCGGGCTGCGACCTGGGCTGCGCGCAGCAGGCTGACGCCCGCGGGGGTCGAGCCACGCCCGGCCTCCTGCTCCTCGTCGCATGCGCCGCGCGCCGTCGCCGCCGCTCCTGGTCGTGAGGCCGCTGGTCCCGCTGCTCCTGCTCCTCGTGGCCTGTCCCCGGCCGCCCGAGCCGACGCTCCCCGCAACC
This sequence comes from uncultured Rickettsiales bacterium, assembly GCA_964416435.1. GTDB lineage: Bacteria > Myxococcota_A > UBA796 > UBA9615 > UBA9615 > CAYQEG01. Next base: position 14,745 of record CAYQEG010000121.1, on the reverse strand, counting down.
ACCGCCGACGTGCTCGTCATCCCCGGCTGCCCCAGCGGTGACGACGGTGTGGTCTCCCGCTGCCAGTGGCGACGCGCGGTGTGGGCGGCCCAGCTCCTCCGCGAGGGGGCCGCGGGCCGGGTCATCGCGTCGGGCTCGTCGGTCCACAACCGGTTCTTCGAGAGCGAGGGGCTCGCCGCCGCGATGGCCGAGCTCGGGGTGCCGCGGGACCGGATCCACACCGAGACCCAGGCGCTGCACACCGACGAGAACATCGCCTACGCCCTGCACATCGCAGATCGGCTCGGGTGCGAATCCGTGATGGTCGCGGCCGAGGGGCGCTTCCAGACCCGCGGCATGTGCGAGATGGCGAGGCGCTGGGGCTGGACCTGCACCGAGGCGCCGCCGCCCCGGCGGTGGGTGCACGACCGCCTGGAAGCCGGCGTCCCGGAGCTTCGGACCGAGGGCGAGCCTCCGGCCTCGTGGGTGCCGTGGCGCGAGCGGGAGGTCGCGCGGGCGCGGGCCGAAGGTCGGTCCGCCCGCAGCGCGTCCCCCTTCCGGTACCTGGGCATGGCCGCGCGGGGGCAGTCCGGCGCCACCGTGCCGATGCCGGCGCCTCCGCACCCCGAGCCGACGTTGGCCGACTCGGCGACCTGCGAGTAGCCTCCGCCGATGGCCGACAACCCCAACGCGTTCAAGCACTGGTTCAACGAGGCCGCGGTCCAGCGGATCGCCGCGGTCGTCACCGAGGAGTACCCCCCGTTCGACTCCGACGGCTTCGTCTCGGCGCTGTGGCCGGCGATCGACGCCGAGGAGCTGAAGGCCCGGGTCGAGGCGGTCGCCCGGGCCCTGGTCGGCCGGCTGCCCGACGACGTGCCGGCGGCGCTGTCGGTGCTGGTCCGCTGCCTCGGCGAGCCCTGGCCGGCCAGCGGCGAACCGTTCCCCAAGGGCGTCGAGGGCAAGGGCTACGGCGGCCCCGGCCTGCGCGGCATGACCGTCTGGCCGCTGACCCGCTTCGTGGAGCTCCGGGGGCTGCACCACCCCGCCGAGTCGCTGGCGGCCCTCCGCGAGATGACGCGCCGATTCAGCGGGGAGTTCGCGGTCCGACCCTTCCTCGACGCGGATCCCGAGGCCACTCTGCCGGTCCTCCAGGAGTGGGCGCAGTCCACCGATCAACACGTCCGACGGCTCGCCAGCGAGGGCAGCCGGCCCCGCCTCCCCTGGGGGATGCGGCTCAAGGGGTTCGTGGCCGATCCGCACCCCCTGATCCCGCTGCTGGAGGCCCTGAACGACGATCCCGAGGAGTACGTCCGGCGCTCGGTCGCCAACAACCTCAACGACATCGCAAAGGACCACCCCGACCTCGTCGTCGACGTGTGCGCTCGCTGGCAGGCCGGCGGCAGCCCCCGCACCGCCCGCATCGTCAAGCACGCCACCCGCACCCTGGTGAAGCAGGGACACACCGGCGCGCTGAGGCTGCTCGGCTTCACCGTGCCGCCCCAGGTCGACGCCGGATCGCTGCGGCTCGCGTCGTCCCGGGTGACCATCGGCGACGTCCTGCGCTTCGAGATCGACCTCCGCTCGACGTCGGAGACCCCTCAGCGCTGGGCCGTCGACTACGTGGTGCACCACCGCAAGGCCCGCGGCGGCACCTCCCCCAAGGTGTTCAAGGGCAAGGCCCGCCACGTGGCCCCCGGCCAGCGGGTCGAGATGGCGCGCAACCACTCGTTCAAGGTCGTCACCACGCGCCGCTACTACCCGGGGCCCCACGCGGTCGAGGTGGTCGTCAACGGGCAGAGCGTCGGCCGCGCCGAGTTCGAGCTGGAGGCGCCGGCGGACTGAGCCGTCCGGCTATCCTGCCGCCTCGTGACCGAGGCCCCCTCCCCCGATCGGCGCACCGAGCGCCGCGTCCTCCTCGGCCTGCTCCTCCTGGCGTTCCTCCTCAAGGTCCCGGCCCTCGGGCTGCCGATGTGGAACCGCGACGACTGGGGCGGCCTGGAGGCGGGCCACCGCCTCCTCATCGGCGGCTGGCACGCCCTCCGGCCGATGCTCACGGGAGAGCACGGGCCCCGCGCCGACCGCCCCGTGCCGGCCCTGTGGTGGGCGCTCGGGCTGAAGCTGTTCGGGGGGTGGACCGGCGGCTTCTACGCGATGTCCCTGGCCGTGCACCTCGTCGGCGGGGCGGCGCTCTTCGCCCTGCTGCGACGCCTGCTCCGCTCGACCCTGGGCGCGGCGGTCGGCTGCTCCGTCTACCTGTTCAACCACCGCACGGGCCAGGGGGCAGAGTTCCTCGGCGCGATCGACGGCGACCTCGCGACCTCGCTGCTCCTGGTCTGCCTGGCGATGTGGGGGCGGGCGCGACGGTCCTGGCGGTGGAGCGCCGCGGTCGGCCTGACCGCCCTGGTGGCCTGCTCCGCCAAGACCACGGCCATCGCGCTGCCCGGCGTGCTGCTCCTGCTCGACGCCATCGAGACCGACCGGGAGGCGTGGCGACCGGCCGCCCTGGCCCGACGCTGGATCCCGGTCGCCCTCGCGCTGGCCATCGCCTCGGTGCGCGTCATCGGCTCCGTCGGTCGCATGAACGCCGACGCCGGACGCGGGGGCCCCCGAGGCGGCGACGGCGGGATCGACGCGATCCTCGTGCCCTTCTTCGAGTCCGCCCTGCTGCCCACCTGGTCCTGGTACCGCGACCCCGAGTGGAACCTCGCCGACCCGCTCCGCTGGCTGCTCCTCCTCGGGGTCGCCGGGCTCGCCGTCCGCGCTCGCTCGGTGCGCTGGCGGCCCCTGCTCGGGGGGCTGGGGGCGAGCGCGCTGCTGCTCGTCATCCCGTACCTGTTCCTGGTGTCTCGGGGCATGGGCGTGATCGAAGGTCGCCACATGCTGATGCCGTCGATCGGCGTCTCGATCGCCGCGGGCGCCGTCGCCGCGAGCCGCCCCCTGGACGACCGGATCGGCCGGGGGCTGAGCGTCGGCTTCGTCGCCCTCTCGGCCCTCCTCTACCTCGTCGCCGGCACCCCCGCGCTGACCCACCACGAGCGGACCGCGAGCCCCGCGCTGATCGACGCCCTGTCCGAGCTCGAGCCCGGCGGCCCCGTCCACGTCGGGCTCGCGACGCTCGACCCCGGCACGCTCGCCGCCCTGGACGGCGAGGTCCTCTCGTCGCTGGTCGGGGGGCTCGACCGGCGACCCGGGGTGCACGCCCTCGGCGCGGGGCTGGAGGTCCGCGGCCAGCGCGTCGAGTCGTTCGACCCCTCCCGGGCCACCGGGGAGCGCTGGCTCGTCGAGGAGGTGCGGCGCAGCGGTCGCACGACGCGCACCCGGTTCGTCGCCGTGGATCCGTCGTCGCTCCCCCCCCGCGCCGCCGGCCTCCCCTGGGCGTGGGACCTGAACCGCCCGGGGCACAGCTGGTCGGTCGACTACCCGTGGGGCACCGAGGAGGACGACCTGGAGGACGAGGAGGACGAGGACGATCGGCTGGTCAGCAGCCTCCTGCCGCCGACCTGGTGGGTCGAGCCGCCCGGGCGACGCGCCCTGGTCCGACGGAGCCGCCGACATGCCATGACGAGCGCGGCGATGGCGCTCAGCCCCCCGCTGGAGATCGACGCCGCCGGCATCTGCGAGATCCGCGTGCATCGGCAGCTGCAACCGGGGGGCCGGATGCCCCCGCCCCAGGAGCTCGAGGGGCGCCTGCGCGGCGGCTGCCACGGGCTGGTCGCCTGGAGCACCGAGGCGGACTTCTCGGGCGAGCAGATCGGGATCGGCTGGATGACCGGCTGCGACGGCCGGGACGGCGGCGACGTCCTGCGCGCGCGCCTCGACCAGGTGCCCTCGTGGCGATCCGCGGGTACGGTTCGACGACTCGCGGTCCTCCCCGCCGACCAGGCGGGCCGGGCCACCCTGCACCGCGTGGAGCTGATCCCGTGCGAACGCTGAGCCCGACCCTGCTCGTCACCCTCGCGTGCGCCGGCTGCGCCCCCGTCGAGTGGGCGCCCGTGATCGGCGAAGTGGACCAGGTCGTGCCCGGCGCCGGGCTGCCCGCCGAGACGCCGTTCATGGAGTCGAACAACAACGTCGGCATCTGGCTGGACGGCGACCGGCTGCTCATGGGCTGGCGCTCCGCGCCGACGCACTTCGCGGGCCCCGACGCGGTGATGCACGTCGTCAGCTCGACCGACCTGGGGCAGACGTGGGAGTTCGAGGCGACCTGGGCGCTCGGCAGCGACGTGCGGGAGCCGCTCTTCTACGAGGTCGGCGGCACGCTCTTCTTCACCTTCTTCCAGGGCGGCACCGACTCCCTCGCGTTCGAGCCCCAGCAGATGTGGCGCGCCGAGCGGTTCGGCGTCGGCGACTACGGCGACCTGGAGCCGTGGGGCGAGGAGCAGGAGGTGCCGTGGGAGGTCGTCACCCGGGACGACGTCGCGTGGCTCACCAGCTACCACGGCGAGCACTACGACCTGGACGCCGGCCTGGAGCCCGTCGAGCTGCGCCTGGGCCGCTCCACCGACGGGCGCACCTGGGACCAGACCCCGGTCTACAGCGGCGGCGCGAGCGAGGCGGCGTTCCAGTTCGACCCCGACGGCCGGCTGTGGGCGATCCTGCGCAACGAGGACGGCGACGCGACCGGCTTCGGCTCGCTGCTCTGCACCGCCGAGCCGGCCGACTACACCGACTGGGACTGCCCCGACGTCAGCGACCCCGAGCGCTACGACTCCCCCCGCATGTTCGTGCACGAGGGCGAGCTGTGGCTGGTCGCCCGGCGCGACATCGGCGGACCGTACGACCAGCTCCTGACCGACCTGCCGTTCGAGGAGCAGCGGCTCGAGAACCTGACGGCCTACTCCGGCCGCCCCAAGCGCACCGCGCTGTACCGGATCGACCGGGAGAGCCGCGCCGTCGTGCACGTCGAGGACCTGCCGTCGGCGGGGGACACGTCGTTCCCGTCGGTCGTGCAGCTGGACGACCACCGCTTCCTGGTGGCGAACTACACCTCGCCCCTGGACGAGCCCGACATCACCTGGCTGCAGGGCCAGATCAGCGACCGGGGCACGCTCATCTACCTGGTCGAGATCTCGTTCGAGCCCGCCGACTGATCGACCCGCGGCGCGAGCACGCAGCGCACCCCTTCGGTCATCTCCGCCACGCAGTCGTTGCCGTGGGTGCAGCGCGAGACGACCCCCTCGCCCCGCGCCATCCGCTCCACGAAGTCGGGATCCGCGAGCAGGGCGCGCCCCATCGCGACGAACTGGAAGCCCCGCGCCATCGCCCGCTCGATGACGGCGGCCGAGTCGACGCCGCCGAGGAGCGCGACGGGGACGGAGACCGCGTCGACGACCGCCGACGCCGGGTCGAAGAAGAAGCCGGAGGTGTAGGGCACGGGGCGGACGAGCAGCCGGCCGAACAGCCGGATGGAGAGCCGCTGCAGCCACGACGCCTCGTTCCGGGCCATCCCCCGCAAGGGCACGCCGCCCCGCATCAGGTAGAAGGCCGACCGCTGCACCAGGCCCCCCGACGGCACGATCGCGTCCACCCCGGCGTCGGCCAGGGCGCGGGCGATCTCCACCCCGTCGGCCGCCGTCGCGCCGCCGCGGACCCCGTCGTCCAGGTTGGTCTTGGCGAGCACCGGGTACTGCGGCCCGACGCGCGCCCGGATCGCCGCGACCACCTCCCGGGGGAGCCGAAGCCGCCGCTCCAGGTCGCCGCCGTAGCCGTCCCGCCGGCGGTTGTACCGGGGCGACAGGAACTGGGAGAGCAGGTAGCCGTGGCCGCAATGCAGCTCCAAGGCGTCGAAGCCGGCGTCCCGCGCGATCGCCGCGGCGTCCGCGTAGGCGGCGGTCACCTCGGCGATGTCCCCGTCGTCCATCGCCTTCACGAACGGCAGCCCGTAGGCCAGCCCGTAGGCGTTGAAGGCGAACGAGGGGCCGAGCGGCCGCCCCGCCGCGCGGTTCTTGGAGAAGCCGCCGCAGTGGGCCAGCTGGAGGCTCACCGCGCCGCCGGCGGCGTGCACCGCGGCGGGGATCCGGTCGAGGCCGACGCCCGGCGTCACGAGCAGCTGGTCCGCGAACGTCCGCCCCCGCGGGTGCACCGCGCCGTAGGCCACCGTCGTCAGCCCCACCCCCCGCCGGGCGAACTCCGCGTGATGCTCCACCAGCGCGTCGGTCACGGCGCCGCCGGGGGTCATCCCCTCGTAGGTCGCCGTCTTGATGATCCGGTTGCGCAGGCGCAGTCCGCCGATCGAGCCGGGCTGCAGGGCCGCGCTCACGGGACCTTCGCTCCGAGCCAGCCCCCCCGGTACGCGAGCCTGAGCACCCACGGGATCAAGGGCGGGCAGAGCTGGTTGCACCAGGCGACGGCGTGGCAGTCCCAGCCCACCCGGACGACCGCCCGGTCCCGGCGGATGGCCCGCTCGATGGCCCGGGCGACCCGCGCCGGCGGGGCGCCGTGGTTCATCATGAGCCGCGCCAGTCGGTCCGACGTGTCCCGATCGTGGCTCGCCGCGGTCCGCAGGAACGGCGTGGCGACGGTGCCCGGCAACACCGTGGTGACGCCGATCCCCCGCGCCGCCAGCTCCGGGCGCAGCGCCTGCCCGAACCCCCGCAACGCGAACTTGGCGGCGCTGTAGGTCGACTGGAACGGAAACCCCGACAGCCCGGCCAGCGACGCGACGTTGACGACGTGGGCCGGCGCCGCGGCCACGAGGTGGGGGAGGAACGCTCGGACGAGGTGCAGGGGGGCCCGCAGGTCGACGTCCAGCACCCGGTCGATGTCCGCGGCGCTGTAGTCCTCGAACGCGCCGTGCACGGTCAGGCCGGCGTTGTTGATCAGCACGTGGGCCCCACCGTGTCGGTCGACGACCGCCGCCGCGAGGTCGTCCAGCCCGCCGAGCTCCGCCAGGTCCACGCCGTGCCGGCTGACCTCGCACGACGCCGGGAGCGACGACGCGAGCTCCTGGAGCCCGGCCTCGTCCCGGTCCACCAGGGCGAGGACCGCCCCCGCGGCGGCGAGCCGCTCCGCGACCGCGCGTCCGATCCCCCCGGCCGCCCCGGTGAGGACGACGACCTTGCCGCTCAGGGTGTCGATGCCGTGCCCCGGGGCAGCGCGCCGACCCAGTCGACCAGCGCGGCGCCGAGCTCCACCGCGCAGGTCTTCTGCGGGTTGTGGCCGCCCTCGGGGTACTCCAGGCGGGGACCGTCGGGCACGACGTCGGCGAGCTCGTGGGCGATCGCCGGCTCGATGAGGGGGTCGTCCTCCGTCCAGGCGAGCAGCGTCGACGCCTTCAGCCGGCGCGCGTTGGCGTCGTTCCGGGCGAAGTCGAGCGCCGCCATCGTCTGGAAGGTGCAGACCTTGGCCGCGTCGGGGGTGCTCGACGGGAAGCCGGCGCTCTCCCACTCGCGCCGCATCTTGCTGCGCAGCAGCGCCCGCGTCGGCCCGAAGCCGAGCAGCCCCGCGTAGACCTTGAGCACGCGGTGGCCGACCCGGCGGATCGGCCTGTGAGGCCGCCGCCCCGCCGACGCGACGAGCGCCAGGCCGGTCACCCGATCGGGGTGCTCCGCGGCGATCTCCAGCGCCAGCGCGCCGCCCAGCGAGTGGCCCATCACCGCGAACCGATCGATCCCCAGCGCGTCAGCGACCTCGACCACGAACGGGGCCCGGCGCCGCGCGTCCACCGGCGGGCAGAGCCGACGGTCGGTCACGCCGAACCCCGGGAGGTCCAGCCGGACGAACCGGAGGTGCGGCTCCACCGCGGGGCCCAGCCAGCGCCAGTCCCGCACCGAGCCCGGCCCGCCGTGCACCGCGAGCAGCACCGGGCCGGAGCCGACGTCGGTGTAGGAGACGTCGCCGCCACGCACGGTCACGGTCGACGTCGGAGGATCGCTGGGCTGCTCGGGGATGCTCACGGAGCGGGAGTCTGCCACCGCTCGGAGCGGTAGCGCCCCTGCTCGTCGAACACATCGGTGAACCGACGCAGCCCTTCGTACCCGCCGTAGCGCTGGAGCACGTGGTACGTCGCCAGCCAGGACGTCGGCTGATCGGGGTACGCCTCCCCCGCGAGGAGACCCGACAGCGCGTCCGCGGGGCGACGGACGGGCAGCGCCCAGCGGCGGTGCTCGTTGCGCTCGGAGCGGGTCACGATGTCGTCGGCGAGGTCGAAGTTCAGGATGTCGTGCTCGCGACCGGCGGCGTGGATCAGGCCCGAGTTGTAGACCAGCGAGGACAGCACGAACTGCTCCGGCAGCGACCGCCCCTCCAGCCCCGGCCGACCCTCGGCGAGCAGCTTGCGCTGGGCGATCCGCTTCTCCCAGACCCACATCAGCGCCGTACCGACGATCGTCTCGTCGAAGGTCATGTTGCGGTTCAGGACGGCGATCGGCGTACCGTCGTCCCGCACGCCGCCGCCGACGATGCTCGCCAGGTCGGTGCCCGCGGCGGCGTCGAGGCCCGCGACGAGGCCCGGCAGCTGCGCCGTGCCCGACGCGATGTCGTCCAGCCCCACCCCGAGCACGGGGTGCACGCCGTAGTCGCCCGCGCCGTCGAACGCCAGCAGCAGCGCCCCACCCTCGGAGACCCAGGTGACCGCGATCTCCATGTCGTTGACCCGCCAGGGGTCGCCCTGCCCGGCGAGGAACGCGTTGCTGGCGTCGGTGCAGGCCCGCACCACCTCGACGAGGCGCCGCTCCTGCGCCGCGGTGTCCCACTTGCCGTCGAAGTAGCCGAAGTAGCGCTTCGGGAACACGCCGGACGTGACGTAGCTGCCCAGCTTGAACGCCTCGTAGTCGACGACCGTGCGCCTCACGTCGTCGGCCGACATCGGGAAGCGCTCCCCGCCCGGGGTCGCCAGCGACGCCTTCGCCTGCAGGTTCGCGACCACCTGCGCCGTCAGCAGCGCCTCCAGCGCGGCCGGCTCGGCGGTCAGGGCCGGGGCCAGCCGGGCCGCGTGGGCCTCGATGCGACCGCGCAGCTCGCCGGCGAACGCCGCGTCGGCTACGAACGCACGCACCGCGTCGGCGAGGGGGTCGACGGGGGGAGGGTCGACGGCGCCCGGTCCGACGAAGAGCAGGGCGAGCAGGGTCGCCGCGAGCGGAGTGCGGGAGGTCACCTCCTCCACGACACCACTACGGGAGCGAGGTTTCCAGGGCCTGGATGCATCGATCGATCTGTTCGTCGGTGATCACCAGCGGCGGACAGAAGGCCAGCGCGTCGCCGATGGGTCGGCAGATGACGCCGGCGGCGAGCATGTCGTCCCGCACCGCGGCGGCGGAGACCCCGTCGTTCATCCGGGCCGCCTGCACGGCCCGCACGCCCCGCACGTCGGCGATCTTGCCGGCCGCGGCCAGCCGATCGAGGCCCCCTCGGAGCAGCTCGCCGACGTGCACCGCGCGCTCGAGCAGCCCCTCAGCCTCCATGATCTGGATGCTCTTGACCGCCGCCGCGCAGGAGGTCGGGTGGCCCGAGTAGGTGAAGCCGTGGCGCAGGATGAAGTCGGGGTCGGACTCCAGCGCGTCGCAGATCGCGCGGGAGGTGACCACCCCGCCGAGCGGCAGGTAGCCCGACGTGACGCCCTTGGCGAACGTCAGCAGGTCCGGCCGGATCCCCAGGTGCTGGCTGCCGAACCAGGTGCCGAGCCGGCCGAACCCGGTCACCACCTCGTCGGCGATGAGCAGCGCTCCCTGCTCGTCGCACATCGCCCGGAGCCCCTCCAGGTAGCCCCGCGGCGCCGGCCAGACGCCGCCCGCTCCCTGCACCGGCTCGGTGATCACGGCCGCCACCTCGCCGGGGTAGCGCTCGAAGATCGCCTGCACCTCCGCGAGGTCCGTGCGGGGCACCTGGTGGAAGCCGTCGAGCAGCGGCCCCCAGCCGTCGCGGTTGGGGGGCAGCCCCTGGGCGCTCACGCCGCCGTAGGTGACGCCGTGGTAGCCGCGGTCCCGGCTGATGATGCGCATGCGATGGTCGTCGCCGCGCAGGACGTGGAAGAGGCGCGCCAGCTTGATCGCGCTGTCGACGGACTCGCTCCCCGAGCAGGTCAGGAACACCCGCCCGTCGGGGTGCGGCGAGCGCTCCGCGATGGCGGTGGCGGCCTCCTCCGCCCGGGGGTTGGTGTAGGGGTCGAAGCAGTTGTAGTTCTCGAGGGTGCGGACCTGGTCGGCGATCGCCTCGGCCATGTCGGCCCGGCCGTGCCCGATCTGCGTGTACCAGAGCGACGCCATGCCATCGACGTAGTCCTTGCCGTCGGCGTCGAAGACCAGGGCGCCGTCGCCCCGGACGATGTTCAGGAAGTCGTGCTTGGCGGGCTTGGCGAACGGGTGCAGCAGGTGGGTCGGCATGGGGCGCTCCTGAATGGGAGCGGAAGGCTACACGACCGACGGACGCAGGCGACTGGAGGGGCGCCCGCGGCAATCAGGCCTGCGCTCGGACCTCCAGGCCGTCGAGGTCCAGGAGCAGGAGCCGCCGCCCCTTGCGGCGGAGGACCCCGACCTTCTCGAGGGTCGTCAGCTGACGCGACAGCGACTCCTCGGCCATGCCGAGCATCGCGGCGGTGTCCCGGCGGTTGAGCGGCAGCTCGATCAGCTCGTAGCCGTCCTGCGTCGGGCCGGCGTCGCGGTCACGCAGGGTCAGCAGCAGCCGGGCCACCCGGCCCAGCGCCCCGGGGCTCCCGACGCTCGCGAGCAGCTCCCGGTTCTCCAGCAGCTCCCGCCCGAACTGGCTGAGGATCGCTTCGGCGAACAGGCTGGAGCTGAGCACGGTGTCGCTGAAGACGGTCTTGGGGGCATGGCAGACCGTCGCCTTCGCGGTCACGAAGACCGAGTGCGCGTACTCGTCCGTGATCAACGCCTCGAGGCCGACCAGATCCCCCGGACCGTAGGCCCGGAGCACGTGCTCCCGACCTCCGATCACCTGGACCGCCTTGCAGCGCCCGGTGCGAAGCGCGAACACCGAGTGGGCCGGCAACCCCTCCATGTACAGGGGGGTCCCCGCCTCGAGTTCCAATCGCCGGAAGAGGCACAGCGTCTTCTCGCGGATCTCCGCAGGGAGGGCCGCGATGACCGGGTTCCTCCAGACAGGGCATTGCCCGCCGCCGCAGCTCGCGTTCACCGCTCTAGTTCGGCGGCCAGAGTCTGGAGGGCTATGACGATGCTCATAGGTCGCGACGATCGCGACTACACCGTGCTCCGGTCCGGGTCGAACGGCGTCAGAATCGGGCCGCTCCTAGGAGCCTGGAGCGCATAGCCGCCTGTCGCCCCGAGGACCGGATGCGCCCGATCCCGGCGTTGCTCCTCGTCGCGCATTCCCGATGCATCTCCTCGTCGCGCCTTGGCCTCGGACGCCCCGGTCTCACGGGGCTCGGGCTCCAATGCGCTCCAGGCTCCTAGTGGTTCTGCACAGGGAATTCGGTGAGTTGATCGTGATGGCCTGCGCGTTGATGACAAGGCGGGAGGAGCGGAGCGGGGTGTTTCCCCCGCGACCGACGACCAACGCAGGCAGCGGCGGGCAGGGCGCACGAGGACTCACCAGAATCCCTGTGCTGGACCACTAGGGGACGATCGTCAGGGTCCCGGCCACGAGCACGTTGTTGCCCTCGTCCGCCTCGGCGACCACGTCGTTGATGTCCACCTCGACCAGCACCGTGTAGGTGCCGGGCGAGACGTAGATCGGCGTGCTGACCGGGGACAGCGAGCTGCTCTGGCCCGCGGCGAGGTTGGACGTGCGGCTCGCCGACAGCACCAGCGCGACCGAGTCGGCGACCGAGCTGCTGGTCGACAGGTGGATGCCGTTGCTGATCGGGTTGCCGCCGCTGACGCCGGTGGTCGCGCCGCCGCCGGCGTTCTCGTAGCTGTAGCCCAGCGGGATCGAGCCGTCCTCGACCACCGTCGCGGGCAGCGACGTGCCGTCCAGCCCCAGCGGCACGAGGTCCGGCTGGCAGAACGCCGTCGACGCGCACTCGCTGTCGTCGCAGTCCTCGTCCCCGTCGAAGTCGTCGTCGGTGCCGTTGTCGCAGACCTCCGCCACCGTGCTCGCGAGCACCGTCAGCTGGCCGGCGACCAGCTCGTTGTTGCTCTCGTCCGACTCGGACACGTTCCCCGTCGCGTCGACCTCGAGCACCACGTAGTAGGTGCCCGGCGGCGACATCACCTGGAACGGGCTGACCGACAGGAACGAGCTGCCGCCCGCCACCAGGTCGCTGGAGCGGAGCCCCTCCGCCACGATCTCGACCGACGTCGCGGCCGACGCGGTGGTGCTCAGGTGCACTCGGTTGACCAGCGGCAGCGCCGCCGACAGCGTCGCCGTCGCGGTGCCGTCGTTGGCGTAGCTGTAGCCGACGTCCCACTCCTCGCCCTGCTCGACGGTGTCCGGGAGGGAGACGCCGTCGACGGACACCGGGACCATGTCGGGGGCCGGCACCGGGGTGGTGTCGTCGTCGTCGGCGACGTCGTCGTCGTCCGGGGCGATGTCGTCGTCGTCCGGGGCGATGTCGTCGTCGTCCGGCGCCACGTCGTCGTCATCCGGGGCGACGTCGTCGTCATCGGGCGCGACGTCGTCGTCATCGGGCGCGACGTCGTCGTCATCGGGGGCGACGTCGTCGTCGTCGGGGGCGACGTCGTCGTCGTCGGGGGCGACGTCGTCGTCGTCGGGCCCCACGTCGTCGTCGTCGTCGGGCCCCACGTCGTCGTCGTCTGGCCCGACGTCGTCGTCGTCCCCGCCCGCGTCGGCCACCGCCGTGGTGGCGGTCGCGAAGATGCAGGGGAACGTGGTCCCGAGCTCCGTCTCGAGGATGCTGCAGGGCGCTCCGTCGCAGTCGAACTCCATCTCCACGGTCGTCGCGAGCTCGTCCGACGCCTCGACGTCGGCGAGCAGCCGCAGCTCGACCGTGATGTCCATGTCGCCGGCCCCCTGCAGCTCCGTGGGCAGCGCGGCCCGATCCTCCGCGGGGCAGCCGAAGGCGCCGTTGTAGACCTGGCAGGCCTGCCACTCGATGGACGCGTCCGGCATCGAGATGTCGTACAGGTCGTCGCCGGTGGCGGTCAGATAGAAGGTGCTCCAGCCGTTCTGGGGGTTCTGCAGCAGGTTGCAGGCGTTGGCGAGCACCACCCGGTCGGCGAGGAACGACCACGCGCCCTCCACCAGCTGGACCTGGGGGCCGACGTCGTCGTCGTCCGCGCCGTCGTCGTCGTCCGCGCCGTCGTCGTCGTCCACCGACGAGTCGTCGTCGTCCGCGCCGTCGTCGTCGTCCCCGAACGCGTCGTCGTCGTCCCCCGCGAGCGGCACGCAGGCGCCGGTCGCAGACGGGTACTGACCCTCGGGGCACTCCTCCCCGGGCGGGCAGCCCGCCAGCAGGAGGAGCGCGACCGCCAGGCTCAGTCGTCGAGCGTGACCACGAAGGACAGATCCCACTGGGCCAAGACCACCTCTCCGTCGCCGTACAGCGTCGTCGGCACGACATACACGGTATCGCTGAACATCGAGACCATCGCGTCCGGCGTCGGCTCCAGCGTCAGCGTGAAGGTCACCGTGTTCATCGCCGGGATGTTCGTGTAGGCCGGCGGGTCGACGAACACGATGGCGTCGTCCGGGTCCTCGGCCTCCATCGTCATGTCGTAGGTGGCGAAGAGGGTGAACTCCTCGATCGCGGTCACGACCTGGTCGACGATGTCGTAGCTGGAGGACTGGTAGACCATCCACTCGTTGCTGCTGGGCGAGCCGTTGCCGTCCAGGTCGATCCAGCTGTCCGTCCACTGGGCGACCATCTCCATGGCGCTGACCGCGTCGGACGTGCCGGCGGCGACGCCGATGGCCCGGGCGTTGATGTCCGCGAGCGCGGCCTGGAGCATCGGCGCCGTGGCGTCCATCGCGCAGCCGGCCGGCGGGCTGTTGCCCTTGGGGCCCTCGCCGTAGGGGGCGAACGCGTTCCGCACGTCGGCGTCGGTCGCGTAGACCAGGATCGGCACCGCGCCCTCGCGGAAGCCGTTGCCGCCCAGCGTGCCCGTGCCGGGGGTGGACGCGTTGCTCCAGCCGCCGGTGCTGCCGCCGAAGGCGTCGACCAGCTGGAACTGGAAGGGCATCACGTCGTCGGCGGCGGTGTAGCTGCCGTCGCAGCCCTGGTCGTACCCGAAGCCCGTGGCCGCCTGGTACAGCGCCTCGATGGTCGACTCGGGCCAGTCCGCGCCGCCGTTGGCGGTGAGCGACGCCAGCGCCGACTGCGCCAGGGAGATGTTGGACGTCTGCTGCTGCTGCGGGTGGAACGGCTTGTCCGAGCCGCCGCCCATCGAGCCGTAGTTGTAGTCGTCATAGCTCGCGACGCCGTACGTCAGGTCGGGGATGAGGGCCTGCAGGTCGTTGGTGACGTTGATGAAGTTGTTCGCCACGTTGGTCAGCGTGCCGCCCATCGAGCCGGTCTCGTCCAGGATGAACATGACGTCGCCGAACTGGATCTGCGTCTGGTACGTGACGACCACCTGGCTGACCTCCCAGCCGGGGATGTCGTTGCCGTCGAAGCCGTCGCAGAAGTCGTTGGGGTCGAGCGGGTCGCTGCCGCAGACCAGCTCCTGGAGGTCCGTCCAGCCGTCGGCGTCGCTGTCCGGGTCCGTCGCGTCGGGGTCCTCACCGTCGGGGATGCCGTCGTTGTCGGAGTCGACGTCGGCGTCGTCGGGGGTGCCGTCGCCGTCGCTGTCGCCGTCCCCCTCGTCCTCGTCGGGGATGCCGTCGCCGTCGAAGTCGGCGTCGTCGCCGTCGGGGATGCCGTCGCCGTCGCTGTCGTCGTCCTCGAAGTTGGGG
>CAYQEG010000120.1:0-24899 GCA_964416435.1 uncultured Rickettsiales bacterium | reverse complement strand
CCCGACGCTTTCCCCGGCAACCCCGAGGTCTGCGACGGCGCCGACAACGACTGCGACGGCGCGCTGCCCGCCGACGAAGCGGACGCCGACGCCGACGCCTTCATGCCCTGCACCGGCGACTGCGACGACTCCGCGGAAGCGCGCTTCCCCGGCAACCCCGAGCTCTGCGACGGCGTCGACAACGACTGCGACCTGGTCGTACCGGCCGACGAGGAAGACGCAGACGGCGAGGGCGACTGCGACGCCGGCGACGAGGACGAGTTCCCCGGCCAGAACTGGTACGTCGACATCGACGGCGATGGCTTCGGCGGCGGGACTCCGTTCGTGGCGTGCGAGCAGCCGGCCAACACCAGCACCGACGGCACCGACTGCGACGACGCCTTGGCCGACCGCTTCCCCGGCAACCCCGACGTCTGCGACGGCCTCGACAACGACTGCGACCTCGAGGTCGACCAGGACTTCCCCGACGACGACGCCGATGGCTTCGCCGACTGCCTCGACTGCGACGACGACGACGACACCCGGTTCCCCGGCGCCGCCGAGGCCTGCAACGAGATCGACGACGACTGTGACGGAGTCGTGCCGACGGACGAGACCGACGACGACGGAGACGGCACGTCGGAGTGCGACGGCGACTGCGACGACGCCGACGCCGAGGAGCAGCCCGGACAGACCTGGCACCCCGACGCCGACGGCGACGAGTTCGGCAACCTGAACGTCGTACAGGTGCTCTGCCCGCGCCCCGCCGGTTGGATCACCGACGGGGACGACTGCGACGACGACGACGCCACCGCCTTCCCCGGCAACCCCGAGGTCTGCGACGGGGTCGACAACGACTGCGAAGGCCTGCCCGCCGACGAGACCGACGCGGACGGGGATGGACTGCTCCCCTGCACGGGCGACTGTGACGACGACGTCGCGGCGATCTTCCCGGGCAACAGCGAGGAGTGCGACGGGTACGACAACGACTGCGACCCCTCCACCACGGTCGCCCTCGGCGAGCTCGACAACGACACGGACCGATTCCTGCCCTGCGCCCTGTTCGTCTCCAACGGCGCCACCAACGCGTCCGGCGACGTCCTGCTGGGCGGCAACGACTGCGCGGACAACGACGGACACCGCTTCCCGACGAACCCCGAGTGGTGCGACGGGATCGACAACGACTGCATCGGCTCCACCACCGTCGAGCTCGGTGAGAACGACATCGACGGTGACCAGCGCATGCCGTGCGCCAACTTCATCGACCACAGCGCCACCAACACGGAAGGCGAGCCCCTGCTCGGCGGCGACGACTGCGACGACGACGAGGCCGACACCTTCCCCGGCAACCCCGAAGTCTCCGACTGCGACGGCTTCGACAACGACTGCGTCTACGACGGCGACGAGGTCGACGACGACGGCGACGGCTGGTTCGAGTGCGCCGGCGACTGCGACGACGACGCCGACGACGCCTACCCCGGCAACGCCGAGGTCTGCGACGGCTACGACTCCGACTGCGTGTTCGACGGCGACGAGGTGGACGACGACAGCGACGGCTGGTTCGAGTGCGAAGGGGACTGCGACGACAGCGACGACACGTTCGTGCCGGGGCTGTGGGAGGACCCCGACGACGGGGTCGACAACGACTGCGACGGACAGGACGGGACGGGGCTGGAGTTCGCCTCCGCGTCGATCGTCGGCACCTCGACCGGGGAGCACGCGGGCGCCTGGGTCACCGGCGTCGGCGACGTCGACGGAGACGGGCTGGACGATGTCGTCGTCGCCGCGCCCGACTGGGACCCCGACGGAGAGACACCGATATCGACCGTGGGCCGGCTGGCCCTGTTCACGAGCGCCCAACTGCAGGTGCTGGGCGCCTGGGACTTCGACCAGGCGTGGGCGACCGTCGAGCGGGCCGACGGCGCCGGGTTCGCCGTCTCGGTCGCCGCCGCGGGGGACGTGGACGGCGACGACCTGGGCGACCTCCTCGCGCGGGGGCCCCAGTACGAGGGCGCATGGATGTTCTTCGGCTCGACGCTCGCCCCTGGCGGCAGCTTCACGTCCGACGACTTCGACGCGTACTTCGACTTCAACGTCAGCGCGATGACCTCGGTCGGAGACCTGGACGGCGACGACCTGGATGAGGTGGCCCTCTCCACCGGCATCAACAACGGCCCGGCGTACGTCTACGTCTTCGCCGGCGCCGACCTCCAGGCGGGCGGCACGTTCGTCGGGTCCGACGCGTTCCTGACCATCAACGGCCAGGGCGGCAGCGACGAGTTCGGTGACGCGATGGACGGCGGGGGCAACATCGACGGGGACGGGCTGCCGGAGCTGCTCGTCGGAGACGCGATCAGCGGCGGGGCCGCGTACGTCTTCACCGGCGCGGCGATGGCCGCGGGGGGCGAGCTCGAGGTCACCGACGCGACGGCGTCGGTCACCTACACCTACGCCTGGCCGTACACCCTCGGCTTCGGCGACACAGTCGCGTTCGTGCCCGACTTCGACGGCGACGGCCTCACCGAGGTGCTCGTCGGCACCCAGGGCAGCGACCAGTTCCGCCTCTACTACGGCGCGACCTGGTCCGGCGGAGGACCGAGCAGCGTGAGCGTGGACCCCGACATCGCCCTCAACCACCCGAGCGCAGGCAGCCAGCACGTCGCCTCCGCCGGCGACGTCGACGGCGACGGGCTCGGCGACATCCTCCTCAGCTCCGGAGGCAGCAACGCCCACCTCGTGCTCGGCTCGACCCTCGCCGCAGGCGGTCCCATCGAGCTGCCGGCCGACTACCTCTTCAGCCCGCCCGGCGGCGTCTTCGAGGCGCCCCTCGCCGTGCTCGACATCGACGGCGACGGCCTCGACGACCTCCTCGCCGGTGCGCCGAGCTCCGACTACCTCGACCCCGGCGTCGCCTACCTGGTGCTCAGCCCCTTCTGAGCGGCCACAGCCCGCACAGCGCCACCACCGCCAGCGCCGGGCCCCCGAAGAACAGCGCCGCGCGAACGCCCACGAAGCCGAGCATCAGCAGCACCTGCTCGCTCGGAGTGCCCGGCCCCAGGGCGACGCCGACCGCCTCGGACCCGGCGTCGGACAGCAGCTGCAGCAGCACCGCGTGCAGGCCCAACCCGACCGCGAGGACGGCCGCGGCGGCGGCGCTGATCCGCCGCGCCGTCCACCAGCCCCTCACGGCGTCGGCTCCAGGGGCGCCGTCGTCAACATCGCCAGCATCAGCGCGTTCCCCAGCGGACCGCCCGTCGCGAAGGTGACGGAGTCCGCCTCCCGCACCGGCGCCCCGAACAGCTGCGCGGTGCGCATGTTCCGGCGACCCCAATCGTCGTCGCCGAGAAGCCGCGCCGAGGCCACCGAGAAGCCCGTGGCCGACACCCCCCACCCGAGCAGGACCGGCCCGGAGTCGATGTCACCGCGACCCCCGTGCCCCCGCGGGTACTCCCGGACCAGGCCGAACCCGAGCAGATCGCCGGCCAGCTCCTCCCGCACCGCCTCGGCGAGCTCCCGCGCAAACGCGGGGTCGGCGAACGAGACGAACTGCGAGCCCAGCGCCGTGCCGGAGCCCCGAGGAGCGTCCAGCGGCTCACCGGTCCGGTAGTCCACCGCCTGGATCAGCAGCCCCGTCGAGGGGTCGACCCACCGAGCCCGCATGCGCTCCACCGTCGCCGCGACCACCTCGGCGTGCTGGGCGCCGGTCGCACGCTCGTGCAGCGCCAGCGTCGCCAGCACCGCGGTGTTGTCCACCGGGTAGACCTCGCCGGGGTACGTCAGCAGGAGCCCGATCTCGCAGTCCACCAGCCAGTCGTGCAGCGCCTCGGCCACGGCGTCGTGCACGTCGGCGTACTCGCTGTCCGGCACGAGCACCCGGTGCAGGCCGAGCACGATGCCGGTGTAGCCGAGGTAGGCGGCGTGGTGGTTCGCCCCGCTGTCCAGGTCGGCCAGGGGGTCGCTCCCCCATCGCTCCGCGTCGAACGCGCGCACGTCCTCGCTGAGCAGCCCGTCGATGGCGCGCTCCAGCGACGCGACGTGGCGGCCCCGGTGCGCCGGGTGGGCGAGCGCCAGCTGCCCGAACGCGATGCCGGCCATCTGGTAGCTGCCGAACAGCCACTCCCCGTCGTACAGCGCCGAGCCGGTCGAGAAGCCGGCGCGATCGAGGTCGCCGGCGAGCCAGCCCTCGACACCCTCGGCGAGCCGGTCGGCCCGCTCCAGGTCGTCGTCGAACCACGCGGAGGTCCCGATCCCGGCGAGCCGGGCGGGGAGCAGGAGGGTGACCGCGACCGCAGCCGCGGCGCCGAGCAGGGGGCGCATCACGGATCCATGGACCCGTCGGGGCGGTCAGTAGTTCCCGTCGCAGATCGATCCGTTGCCTTCGGCCGCCTCGGCGACGCCGTTGCCGCAGCAGTAGCGCTTGGACGGCTTGCCGCCGGTACGGCCGGCGCAGTCGACGGAGCAGCTGACGCAGTCCTCTCCGGGCTCGCAGACCCCGTCCCCGTCGCACGGCGAGGTCCAGCACGCCGGGTCGCCGGTGCAGTCCGGATCGTCACAGTCGAACAGCTCGTCGCAGTCGTTGTCCTGCCCGTCGTCGCACGTCCACTCCGGGCTCTCCGTCGACACGCAGACCGGCGTGCCCCAGGTCGCCGACGTCATCACCACCGGCTCGGCCATCCCGGTGCCGAACCAGGCGTCCAGCAGGTTGGCCCCCTCCTCGGCGAGGAAGCCGACGCTGCCGTCGTTCCCCAGGTACAGGAACTGCACGTACTCCCAGCTCGTCGGCTGGTAGAGCAGGTCGATCTCGGCCCACGTCCCCCCGGCCGGCGGGCTCAGGGTCAGCGCGTCGAAGTGGTCGTAGACGCCGCCCGGGCCGGGCGCGCCGTACTGATCGGGCGGCACCGGGAGGGCGTTGCGCTCCGCGGCCTGGTCGTAGCTCATCCCGTACGGCGGGATGCGCGTGTCCAGCGAGTAGAGGTTGTTCAGGGCGAAGTGGAAGGTCTCCTCGTACTCGCCGGGGGACTCCGCCGCGAGGTCGCCCAGCGTGTCGTCGACTGCCCCCGTGACCCGGTCGTAGCCGAGCGGCAGCGCGGGGTCGTAGCCCAGGGCGAGCAGCTGCGCCGCCCACTGCTGGGTCATCGCCCCGTGGGCCTCGTAGATGCGCAGCTCCTCCTCGTCCAGGTCGAGCAGGGTACGGACCGTGAACGGCACCCCGTCGATCAGCACCTCCAGGTCGCCGTAGGCTCCGTCCTCCTCGACCAGCGCGCCCGCCGCGTCGTACCAGCGCACGTTGAGCCACATGCGGCGCCCCTCGGGGTAGCCGCTGAGCAGCTTGTGGCCCGTCAGGTTGACCACCGTGACCACGTCCCCGGTCACCTTCAGCGCCGCGGCCCGGGTCAGGTTGACCTCCGCCCGCACCGCGCCGTCGGCCATCGCGGCCCGCTCCAGCCCGCTCATCCCGCCGCCGAGGAGCAGGCGGCCCCGGTCGTCCAGCCACTCGATCGCGTCGGGCGCCCAGTAGTTGCCGCCGGTCATGTCGTGCAGCGGCAGGTCGTCGCGGATCGGCACGCCCTTCTTGTTGCAGCCGGCCCCCGTGACCGGCGGCATGTGGCAGGTCTGGCAGGTGAAGTAGCGGGTCGTGCCGTCCTCGTAGTCCCCCCCGTTGCCCGCGGTGAGCGCCGCGCTCCAGACGTACTCGACGATGCCTCCCTGCAGGTCCTCCGGAAGCGACGCGTAGTCCGAGACCGGCGTGTCGTCCCACAGGCTGGAGACGTGCTCGCTGTAGGTGCGCTCCACCACCCCGTACGCGTAGGGCGGGTTGTTGAACGCCGCCTTGTCGTCCACCGGCGCGCCGGGCACTCCGCTGAACGCGCCGGGGGCGAGCGGGATCGGCGCGCCGTTGTTGTGGGCCAGGTCACCGGTCACCGGGTTGGAGACGTCGTGGCAGGTGCCGCAGAGCGCCGAGTCGCGATGAAACTGCGAGGAGTCCGACTGGTGACGCGCCTTGGCGTCGCTGTAGGGCCCCAGCTTGTGGGAGGTGCCGAGCACCACGAACTGCCCGCTGCCGTAGTAGCCCTCGCCCCCCTCGTTGGCGACGAACGGGGGATTCTGCACACCGGGGTGTTCACTGTCGTCCGGATTGACCATCGCGTGACAGAGGTCGCAGGAGACGCCGTGCAGGTCGTTCTGGTTGAGCCCGGAGCCGTCGGTCGGGGTCGAGCGGCCGGCCAGCCAACCGTCCGGGGAGTGACAGCGGATGCAGAAGTCCCCGGCCCCGTCGAAGTCCTGCTCGGCGATCGCGACGGTGGCCCAGAACAGGGGGTCGCGGGTCGCCTGGGCCATCATGCTGCCCCGCCAGTTCCAGGCCGGCTCCGCGGCGGGGTCGTAGCCGCCGTGGCAGTTGTCGCACTTGTCGGGGGACTCGAGCCCGGAGGTCTCCCCGGGCTGGGTGCCCGGCAGCTGCACGTCCGTGGGCACCGTGGTCGCGGCGAGGGCGATCAAAGCGCTGGCCGCGACCGCGACGAGCGAAGCGAGAACGAGGGAGCTGTTGCGCATGGCCGACTCCGGGCTGGTGCCCGATGAGCCAGCAAGATCCGGGCCTCCAGCCCGTCAAACTCACTTGTAGTAGTACAGCCAGCCGGCGGCCGGCCGGATCGGCTCCTGGCGCGGCTGGTTCTGCGCGTCGTCCATCGCCCAGGTCGTGAACGTCAGGTTGGTCGACGCCAGCAGCTCCTGGGGGAAGATCCCGTCGATCACCGTCAGGTGCATCTTCTTCAGGTCGCTCAGCGCCTCGGCCGTCTGCTCCCGCCGCAGCGCCTGGAGGGAGTCGGCGTGCAGGGCGTCGATCTCCTCCCCGCGCAGCCCCAGCGCCTCGCTGATGTTGAGCAGCTCCTTGTCCTTCTCTTCGACGTCCAGGCTCAGCTCCCCGCTGCGCAGCGCCATCAGGTCGGCCGCGAACAGGTCGCGGGCGATGCCGCTGTACTGGGTCGGGTCGCGCTTGCCGGCGACCTGGGCCCGCTCCGAGTCGGACAGGTCCTTCTCCTTGCCGTCGCCCACGTAGTTGACCGGGATCGGCTCGGTGACGTTGGCGTGCAGCGTCTTGCCGTCCACCTGCCGCACGACCGAGCTGAGCGGCACGCCGTCGATCCGCAGCGGCTCGTCGGCCAGCACGTAGACCACGTTGCGGGGGTCCACGCCGTTGAACACCGACAGCCGCATCGGCACCACCGGCTCCTCGGTGGCGAACCGGAAGGCCATGCCCTGCACGTGGCCGTCGAAGCTGGCGCCGCCGAGCGACGGCTCCACCTCGCGCATGCCCGGAGCGGGGGCGACGCCGTCGCCCGGTCCGACGCGCGCCTTCACCGCGACGAAGCACCACTTGTCGTTGACGTAGTCCTGGGCCACCGCGTCCATGCCGACGGGGTACTGGTAGCCGTTGTCGTCCATCCAGCGCTGCAGCGCGGCGGGGCTGCCGGCCTCCAGCACGGCGACCTGGTACATGCCGACCGCCTCCTGGGAGAGCACCCGGACCTCGTCCAGCCGCAGCGCCCCCTCCGACGGCGCCTCCATCGCCTCGGGCTCGGCCATGCCGCCGCTCGCGACGGCGCCCAGGTCGTCCAGCCAGCCCTGCTCGTAGATCTCCACCGTCAGCGTCGGCGGGTCGATGGCCGCCTCGAGGTGGGCGAACGTGTCGTCCTCGATCTTGCGGATCGCGGGCGGGGACGGGAACGGGATGAG
Organism: uncultured Rickettsiales bacterium; assembly: GCA_964416435.1. Classification (GTDB taxonomy): domain Bacteria; phylum Myxococcota_A; class UBA796; order UBA9615; family UBA9615; genus CAYQEG01. The sequence goes on along the minus strand of CAYQEG010000120.1, from coordinate 17,186 downwards.
CATCCCGAAGTCCTCGACGTTGCCCTCGAAGCCGGGCCGCAGCGCCATGGTCTCGACGCCGCCGCTGAACATCACCCAGGTGCGCTGGGCGCCGGTGCGCTCGATGTTGGGGGCCGCGCCGCCGGTGATCTGGATGGGCGGGACCATGCCGCAGGGATCGGCGAAGCCGTCGGTCGGCAGACCGGTGACGGCCAGCAGGCCGCCGAGCAGGACGAGGGTGCGCTTCATGGGTCTCCTATCGCCAGAACGTGAGGTTCCCGGCGGCCGGGCGGATGGGGTCGGTGCGGGGCTGGTTCTGGGCGGCGCCCATCGCGTACTTCGTGAAGCTCAGGTTGGTGCTCTCCAGCAGCTGCCGCGGGAAGATCCCGTCGATCACCGTCAGGTGCATCCGCTCGAGGTCCTTGAGCGCCTCGCCGGTCTCCTCCCGGCGACGCTGCTCGAGCACGTCGGCGTGCAGGGCGTCGATCTCCTCGCCCCGGAGCCCCAGCGCCTCGCTGATGTTGAGCAGCTCCTTGTCCAGCTCCTCGACCGCCAGCGCGAGCTCCCCGCTGCGCAGCGCCATCAGGTCGGCGGCGAACAGGTCGCGGGCGACGCCGCTGTACTGGGCGGGATCCCGCCGGCCCGCGACCTGGGCCCGCTCGGAGTCGGTCAGGTCCTTCTCCCCCGCGTCGCCGATGTAGGTGACCGGGATCGGCTCGGTGACGTTGGCGTACAGCCGGTGACCGTCGACCTGGCGCACGACCGTGCTCAGCGGCACGCCGTCGATCCGGACCGGCTCGTCGGTGAGCATGTAGACGACGTTGCGCGGGTCGACGCCGTTGAAGACGGAGAGGCGCATCGGCACCACCGCCTGCTCGGTCGCGAACCGGAAGCCCATGCCCTGCACGTGGCCGTCGAAGCTCGCCCCGGCGGGCAGCGAGGGGTCCACCTCGCGCATGCCGGGAGCCGGGCTGGTCGCGGACTCGGGGCCGACGCGCGCCTTCACCGCGACGAAGCACCACTTCTCGTTGACGTAGTCCTGGGCCACGGCGTCCATGCCGGTGGGGTACTGGTAGCCGTTGTCCCCCATCCAGGCCTCCAGCGCGGCGGGGCTGCCGGCCTCCAGCACGGCCACCTGGTACATGCCGACGGCCTCCTCGCGGAGCACGCGCACCTGGTCGATGGCGAGGGGCTCCTCCGCGGTCGGGGCGTCCACGATCGCGCCGCCGTCGTCCTCGGCGGACATTTCGGACTCCCAGATCTCCTCGATGACCTCGACGGTCAGCGTCGGCGGGTCGACCGCGGCCTCGATGTGGGCGAACGTCGCGTCTTCGATCTTGCGGATGGCCGGCGGAGTGGGGAACGGGATGAGCATCCCGAAGTCCTCGACGTTGCCTTCGAAGCCGGGCCGCAGCGCCATCGTCTCGACGCCGCCGCTGAACATCACCCACGTCCGCTGCGGGCCGATCCGCTCGAGGTTCGGCGGGGTGCCGCCGGTGATCTGGATCGGCGGCACCATGCCGCAGGGATCGGCGATCCCGTCCGTCGGCACGGCGAGGACGGCGACCAGCGCGATGGACAGGGCGAAGGTCCGAATCATGGTCACCCCTACCTCCAGAAGACCATCGAGCCCGCGACCGGCCGGATCGGCTCGACGCGGGGCTGGTTCTGGGCGTCGCCCATGGCGAACTCGCTGAACGTCAGGTTGGTCGAGGCGAGCAGCTCGCCGGGGAAGATCCCGTCGATCACCGTCAGGTGCATGCCCTCGAGGTCGGAGAGCGCCGCGTCGGTCTGCTCACGCACCGCGTCGGCGAGCACCTCGGCGTGCAGCGCGTCGATCTCGACCCCGCGCAGGCCCAGCGCCTCGCTGACGTTGAGCAGCTCCTTCTCCTGGCTCTCGACCGCCAGCGCGAGCTCGCCCTGGCGCAGCGCCATCAGGTCGGCGGCGAACAGGTCCCGAGCGACACCGTTGTACTGGCCCGGCTGGCGCTTGTTGTCGACCTGGACCTTCTCGTGGTCGGCCAGGTCGTCGTACTCGCCCCCGTCGTAGGTGACCGGGATCGGGTCCGTCAGGTTGCCCAGCAGCGTCTTGCCGTCGACCTGCCGCACCACCGTGCTCAGGGGCACACCGACGATGCGGACCGGCTGGTCGGTGAGCACGTAGACCACGTTGCGGGGGTCGGGGCCGTTGAACACCGACAGCCGCATCGGGACCACCGGCTCCTCGGTCCGGAACCGGAAGCCCATGCCCTGGACGAAGCCGTCGAAGCTCGCTCCCGCCGGCAGCGACGGATCGACGTCGCGCATGCCCGGCGCCGGGGCGACGCCCGACTCGGGCCCGACCCGCGCCTTCACCGCGACGAAGCACCACTCGTCGTCGACGTAGTCCTGGGTCACCGCGTCCATGCCGGCGGGGTACTGGTAGCCGTTGTCGTCCATCCAGACCTGCAGCGCGCGGGGGCTGCCCGCCTCCAGGACGGCGACCTGGTACATGCCGACCGCCTCCTCGCTCAGGACGCGGACCTCGTCGATCGCCAGGGGCGCCTCCCGGGCGGGGGCCGACTCGGTGACGGGGCCGCCCCCCGAGCCGCTCCGTCGCATGGACGGGCGGGGCCGAGAGCGGATCTGGACCCGAAGCTCGGGCGGGTCGATGGCCGCCTCGAGGTGGGCGAAGGTGTCGTCGCTGATCTTGCGGATCGCAGGCGGCGTCGGGAACGGGATCAGCATCCCGAAGTCCTCGACGTTGCCCTCGAAGCCGGGCCGCAGCGCGATGGTCTCGACCCCCTCGTCGAACATCACCCAGGTGCGCTGGGCGCCGGTGCGGGCGATCTGGGGCGTCGGCCCCCCGGTGATCGCGATGGGCGGGACCATGCCGCAGGGATCGGCGATGCCGTCGGTCGGCACCGCCAGCGCCGCGACGAGCAGGGCGACACCGGCGGCGCTAGTGCGCGTCGTGTTCATCGAACTCCCCTTCGACCAGGCGCGTTCGGTACTGCCAGGCGGCGGGACCGCTGGCCTGACCGTCGCTCAACCAGACCCTCCCCAGGTCCGTCCACTCGTCCTCTTGGGTGACCGCGAACCACGGCCCTGCCCCGAAGTGGGGCGCGTTGAGTCACCACCGGCTCCACAGGTGGTGCAGCCCCACCCGGCGCACCCGGCCCGACAGCTCGACGTCGCCGAGGCTGCCGGTGTCGTGCATGTGCAGGTGGGTCGGCACGCCGAACTCGAGGCCCGACGCCTCCAGGTGACCGCGCACGGTCCCCGCTTCGTCGATCAGGCGGACCTCGATGGCGGCGTGACCGCGGCCGAGCTCGGAGAGCAGGAAGGCGCGCCGGTCGGCCGGCAGGGCGTCGTCCGGGAGCTCGTCGAGCAGGTGGCGGCTGTGCACGCCGTGGTACAGCAGCGTCTCCAGGGGGAGCGAGGCGGCGTCCATCGGCTCACCCAGCCAGTCGTTCACGAGGGCGGCGAACTCATCCGCACTGGGCGGACGCGGCCCCTCGCCGGGCGCCGGCTTGCTGCAGCTGGTCTTGCAGTCCTCGTCGACCGCGTCCACCGGAGCGTCGTCGGCGGGGACCGACGCCGTCGCTTCGCAGCCGGCGAGGAGCAGGAGCCCGAGCAAATGACGCGCTCGGAGGCTCATCGCGTGACCTTCCCCCCGGGCAGCTTGTAGCGGGGGTTGTTGCCCTCGCCCATGGCGTCGAGCATCGCCTGCACGGCGGGGGTGCCGATGACGCCGGCCCACTGCTGGAGCAGCCCGGGCGTGTCCTGGTTGGGCCACGGCAGCCCGGCGGGGCGGTGCAGCTGCACGCTGCGCAGGTTGTTGTAGACCTGCTGCTGCTCGCTGCTCAGGCCGTTCCGGTCGCAGAAGACGTGCCAGGCGACGAGGTGACCGACGAGCACCCGGGCCTCCTTCTGCTGCCAGCTCAGGTTCGGGACGTACAGCGCGCCGCCCGCCCACATCACCTCGGTCGACGACGGGTCGAACGCGTAGGCGTCGGCGACCGTCGCGGCGACGGAGGAATCCCGCGTCGCGAGCGTGCCGAGGTAGGCCGCGGCGGTGCGGCGGGTGTTGGTGTCGGCGTGGTCGAACATCACGTCCAGGAGCGCCGGCGCGCCCTTGGCGAGGATCGGCTCGGCCATCGCCTGCTGGAGCGCGGGCACGGACTGCGAGAGCGCGATCAGGTCACCCGCCGACGAGTCGGCGTCGACCAGCGTGGTCGCCTTCATGCCGAGGGGGCGGTTCAGCGCCGGGAAGCTGCTCGCCAGCGGCGCGAGGGCGGCCAGCTCCTCCATCGTGGTGGCGCGACGGACGCGCGCCGCGGCGGCCCACGTGCGAACCAACTGCGAGGTGTTGGTCCGACCCTGGATCAGCTCCAGCGTCTGGTCCGCGGATTCGCCTTCGATGCGGCCGATCACCTCGATCGCCCAGCCCTGGACCGCCGGGTCCGAGGACAGCAGCGCCGCGTCCTGCAGCGACGCCAGCGCGCCCGAGCCGAGCTCCGCCAGCGCGTCCCGGGCCGCGCCCGAAGAGTCCGGGGAGCCCAGGGCGATGACGAGATCGCGGTGCTCCTCCGGCAGCGCGGACAGGTAGGCGTCCTTGCTGGCCGGGTTGTCCGTTCCGCCGGTGATCTGCGTTCCGCCGCCGCCGCCGCCCGTGATCCCGATCGGGGTCGCGTCGTCGTCGTCGTTCGGCTCCTCGCAGCCGGTGTTCAGGATCAAGAACAGGGCGGCCGCGGCAGCGGCCACATACAGGGCACCTCGCATCTGGGGGGCTCCTCCTCGGGGCAAGGGTACCGGTCCGACAGCGACGGGTCGCGTCGGGTTCCCGGCCGGATCGTGGTCCGGGATCAAATCGCGACAATTGGGCCAGTTGGAACGACCCTCTGGCGTGGCTGTGTGCACACCCCCAGGATCTGCGTCCTCCGTCCGACCCCACCGGGCCGCCGTCAACCGATCGCGATACGGGCACGGTCTTTGCTTCGTCTCTTGGGTCGGTGGAGCAGCACCTACCAACCTTGCTGGTAGTTGACGACGACCCCCTGGTCCGGCTGACGATCGCCGACCAGCTGCGTCACGACGGCTACGCGCCCATCGAAGCGGACTCGCTGGAGTCGGCTCGGCAGCTCTCGGCCCAGTTCCACCCCGACGGCTTCGTCATCGACGTCGGGCTCCCCGACGGCTCCGGTCTCGACCTGGTGCGCGAGGCCCGGCTGGCGGACGAAGACTGCGCGGTGCTGGTGTTGACGGGCCGGACGGACTCCGGGACCCGGGCCCGGGCGACGGCGCTCGGCGCGACGGACTATCTCACCAAGCCGCTGGACCCGCAGGACGTCTCGCTGGCCGTCTCGCGAGCCATGGAGGGCAGCCAGCAGCGGCGGGAGCTGCGTCACCGACGAGAAGCGGCGGAGCGCTGCTACGGCGACATCGTGGGCGACTCCCCCCCCATGAGGGAGCTGTTCGACCTCCTGCGCCGGCTCGAAGGGGCCGACCAGACCACGGTGCTGATCCTCGGCGAGAGCGGCACCGGCAAGGAGCTGGTCGCCCGCGAGATCCATCGACGCTCGGCTCGCTCCGAGCAGGCGTTCCTGGAGATCGACTGCACCGGACTGGCCGAGCAGCTCGTGCAGAGCCAGCTGTTCGGTCACGAGCGCGGCGCCTTCACGGGGGCGGCCGGCCGCAAGGCGGGGCTGTTCGAGGTGGCGGGCCGCGGCACGGTGTTCCTCGACGAGATCGGAGAGCTCGGCCTCGCCGTCCAGAGTCAGCTGCTCCGAGCCCTGGAGAGCCGTCGGTTCAAGCGGCTGGGCGGCGTCCGCGACATCGCGCTTCGGGCCCGGGTGCTCGCGGCAACCAACCGGGACCTCGCCGGAGAGGTGCAGGCGGGACGGTTCCGCGAGGACCTCTACTACCGCCTCAACGTCATCCCGGTGCCGGTGCCGCCGCTGCGCGAGCGGCTCGGCGATCTGGGGCTGCTGTCGAGCCACCTGCTCGGCCTGCTCGGGGGCCGGCTGGGCAGACCCCTGCCGACCGAGGTCGAGCCCGCCGCGCTGGCGGAGCTGGGTCGACACGACTGGCCGGGGAACGTCCGGGAGCTGCGCAACGTGCTGGAGCGTGTCGCGGTGCTCTCGCCCGGGAACCGGGTCGACGTTGCCTCGATCTCGATGCACCTGCGGCGCCACGTCGGCAAGGAGCGCATCGCCGGGGACGGCGGGATCCTCCTGCCCCCCGACGGCGTGCGGCTGGACGCCCTGGAGGACAGCCTCGTGCTCCAGGCGTGGGAGCGCGCCCGCGGCAACCAGACCGCGGCCGCGCGGCTCCTCGGCGTGAACCGCTACAAGCTCCGCTACAAGCTGCAGAAGCTGGGCAAGCTGCCCTGGCCCGCGTCCCGCCAGAACACCGAGCCGGACGACCCCATGGGCTACCAGGCGGGGGCCTGACGTGGGCACAGGTGCACACCCCCCTGTGCACCAGATCACACGAGACGATTGGGAAGCCCGGTACCGGGAGCTCGAGCTGAGGTACGAGGATCTCGAGAGCAGCTGCATCCGGTTCCGCGAGGCGACCCGGAGGCGGATCCGAAGGAGCCGCGACACCCTGCGCCTGGTCGCCGAGCACCTGGACGACGCTGTCTTCGTGCACGACCTCGACAGCGGCACGACCTGGCTCAGCGGAGGCTTCGAGCGGATCTGGGGCGTCGAGGGGCTACCGGGCCGGCGAGAGCCAACCGTCTGGCTGGACGGCGTGCACGCCGAGGACCGGGCGAGGGTGATCTCAGCGGCCCAGCGACTCCCCAGCAACGAGCCGGTCGACGAGGAGTTCCGGGTGGTTCAGCCCGGAGGCGACATCCGCACGGTCATCGGACGTGGGTTCTGCGTGGACGCCGCCAACGGCTCGACCGTGGTCGCCGGCATCGTCCACGACGTGACGGTCGAGCGACAGGCGGTCGAGCACCTCCGCCAGGCGCAGCGCGTCGAGGCCATCGGCGCGTTCGCGGGCGGTGTCGCCCACGACTTCAACAACCTCTTGAGCGGGATCCTCGGCTGCCTCCGCTCGGCCCGCCGACCCGGCGTCGACGAGGAAAAGCGCGACCTGATGATCGAGCGGGCCGAGGAGGCGGTGATCCGGGGGGCGGAGCTGGTCGGGCGCCTGGAGGCGGTCGGCCGAGGCCCATCGGGGCCCCCCGGCCGGGTCGCGGTCGACGAGGCGTTGGAGGCGTTCACGGTCCTGCTCCGTCGGCTCGTTGGCGACTCGGTACGGCTCGAGGTGGTCGCCGGGGCGCCGGGAGCCCTGGTGCGAGGGCGGCTGGCGCAGTTGGAGCGGATCCTCCTCAACCTCGCAGCCAACGCCCGGGACGCGATGCCCAACGGGGGCCTCCTGACCCTCCGTTCGGAGCCGGTCACCGGGGTCCCCGGAATCGAGGGCGGGGAGGCGGTCATGCTCGAAGTCCAAGACACCGGCTGCGGCATGACGGACGAGGTCCGCCATCGGCTCTTCCAGCCCTACTTCACCACCAAGCGGCCGGGCAAGGGCACGGGCCTGGGCATGACCGCGGTGCTCAGCGTCGTCGTTCAACTGGGTGGACGGATCAAGGTCAAGAGCACGGTCGGTGCGGGCACCCGCGTCCGGCTCTACCTCCCGCGGGCCGACTGATCGCCCCGACCCGGTCACCTGGACCCGGTTGGGAACGGTGCTTGCACTCCCTCTGCTCGGCCGGCGGACGTTCCGGCGTGCCGACAGCGGGAGAGAGACCATGCACGTCGAACAAGTGATGAACCGCAACGTACGCAGCGCGAGCGGGCGCGCCTCCCTCCAGGAGGTCGTCGGGCTCATGCGCGACAACGACTGTGGTTGGATCCCGATCATCAACCTCAAGACCGGCCGCCCGGTCGGCGCGCTGACCGATCGGGACATCGCCCTGTTCGCGGCCCGCATGGACCGCCCGCTGTCCAAGCTCCGGGCGCGCGAGGCGATGTCCGGGCCGCTCGCCTCCTGCTCCCCCTATGACGACATCCGGGACGCCGAGCAGAAGATGGCGGACCGCCGCGTCCGCCGCCTCGCGGTGCTGAACGACGGGGGGGCGCTCATCGGCGTGCTGGCCCTCGACGACCTGGTCAGCCTGTCGGCGAGCGAGGTGGCCGCCCGGACCACCGGGCTGGAGGCGAAGCGGCTCACGAACACGCTCGCCCGGGTGGTCGGCCCGGCGCGGAACACGAGCACCCTGGTCAGCGGCGCCTGAGCCGACGTCGAGCCGGAACCAGAACCGGTGGGGCCCCGCGACGAATCGCCGCGGGGCCCCGGTGACGCTCACGGGGGCGCGTCAGGGGGACATCCAGTCCCCAGTGCAGTTGATTCCGTCGATGAAGAGCTCGCCGTGGGAGCCCTGGTTGGCGCCCGCGCCGCCGAGGAGATCGACGCCGTACAGGTTGTTCTGGGTGGCCCCGACGAGGCTGTACAGCAGGATCAGGTCGCCGTCGCCGCCGAAGCCGCCGTTCAGGCTGGAGAAGCCGCCCGCCACGGAGACGTTTCCGGTGACGTCCACCATCGTGCCGACCAGCTCGATCGGCGCCGCGTCGCCGCCGAAGCCGCCCGCGCCGCCCGCGAGGCCACCCTCGACCACCAGGTCACCGGTGTTCGTCACGACCCCCAGGTCGGACAGCATCATCACGCCGGCCGAGCCCGCGTCTCCCGCCGCCGCGCCGTCGGCCGAGGCGCCGCCGCCCGTCAGGTCGAAGCTGCCGCCGTTGGTGACCCCGTTGTAGCCCCACAGGAAGGCGGAGCCGCCGGAGCCGCCCGCGGTCGCGCCGTCGCCACCGACGAGCACCACGTTCGCCTGGTTGATCGCCCACTCGGTGTCCGAGACGTAGCCGTACTGGTCGTCCGTGGTCATCTGGAAGTTGCCGGCGTCACCGCCCGCTGCCGCGGCGCTGGTCCCGCCGGACGCGTCGATGGGCACGTAGTTGACCACCGAGCCGCTCGGGCCGAAGCCGAACACGTCGCTGTAGGCGGGCTCGTTGTTCATCACGAAGTCGCCGCCGTCGCCGCCCCCGGCGACGCCGTCACCGCCGGTCAGGTCGATGCCCGTGTAGCCGTACAGGATGACCTCCTGGGCCGCCGCTACGAAGCTGGCGTCCAGCATCAGCTCGAGCGAACCGCCGGCCCCGCCGATCGATCCGTCGCCGCCGGAGAGGTCGAGGGAGCCGGAGACCTCGATGTTGCCAACAGGCTGGAGCTCGCCGTACCAGCCGCCGTCGGACGCCGCCGCGACGTCGAAGTCCCCGCCGGGTCCGCCCGGCCCGGCGGCGCCGTCGCCGCCCGAGAGGTCCGCGGCGGCGTTGTTCCAGACCGCGTCGGCCCACAGCTCCACCGACCCGGCGGCCCCGCCGACGCAGTCGAACGCGCAGGAGAGCGCGACGTCGCCGCCGCGAGCGGCGAGGGTCCCCGTGTTGTGCAGCTCGCCGACCGAGCCGGCCTGCATCGAGATCGCGCCACCGTCGCCGCCGCGGGCGGTCGCGTCACCGCCGGAGGCGTTGATGAGGCCGCTGTTGTTGGCGTTGCCGAAGCCCGACGCGAGGGAGACCGAGCCGCCGGCGCCGCCGCCGCCGCCCTCGGTGGTGATCGAGTCACCGCCGGACGCCAGGACGTCGCCCAGGTTGTCGATGGACAGCGCGGCCGAGATGGAGACGTCGCCGCCGTCACCGCCCATCACCGCGGAGCCGACGCCGCCGCGGGTGTCGATCAGGCCCTGGTTGAAGCACGCGCCGAGGGGCTGACTCGCCTCCCAGTCAGCGTCTTCACAGATCAGCTCGACGTCACCGCCGTGCCCGCCGGGACCGACCAGGCTGCCGTCGCCCCGGGTCACGATCGAGGAGCCGGCCGCGCCCCAGTAGAGATCGGCCTGCAGCCGCAGCCCGAAGCCGGAGTCGTTCGGCGGGCCGACCGTCGTCGTCAGGGCCCCCGAGTTGTAGAAGTCGCACCCGAGCTCGATGCGGGCTCGACCGTTGGCGACGTCATTCGGCTCGAACGTCAGCGTCACGCTGGACGTCACCCAGACGCCGGTCACGACGTCGTCGGCGGCGCCCTCGTACAGGTTCCAGTCGCCCAGGTGCGTGTGCACCGCGCCCGTCGCCAGGTCGTCGTGGTTGCCGACGGGCAGGGCGGGAACCGTCACGGAGGCGGGCGGCGACCACGCCGCGGCGCCCAGCCAGATGGAGACAGAACCCGGCGAGGACCACGCCGCGTCCGCCGCGCCCGTCGCGAAGGACTTCACGTGACCCCCTACCGAGCCCTGGTTCATGGTCAGCGCCAGGTCACCGGAGTGGCCTCCTGCGCCGACAGCTCCGTCTCCGCCGGAGAGGTCGATGATGAACGCGCCGGCCGGGCTGGTGGGCGGCTCCAGGTCCTGGAGGTCGAACAGCGTTCCGTCCTGGCCGTCCGAGCCGTCGCCGCCGTCGACGCCGTCCTCGCCATCCTCGCCGTCCAGGCCGTCCAGGCCGTCGAAGCCGTCCTCGCCGTCCAGGCCGTCCTGGCCGTCCAGGCCGTCCTCACCGTCCAGGCCATCCTCACCGTCGAAGCCGTCCTCTCCGTCGACGCCGTCGACGCCGTCGAAGCCCTGTCGTCCGTCGGCCCCGTCAGCCCCGTCGCAGACGAATCGACTGTCCGTCACCTCGTCCGCCGACAGGAAGCCGTCCCCGTCCGCGTCGAGCCCCGTGTCGATCCGGACCCCGCCGTGCAGACACTCGGCGCCTGGCGCGATGTCGAGCAGCTCGATCAAGACCCCGCCGCCCGCTGGGCAACCGGAGAGCAACAGCGCGAGGCCCGCCGAAGCGAACCAACCTGCGCGCGAACCCGTGTGTGTCGTGGACATGACGTACTCCCCGTGAACCGACTTCCGCGGCCACCGGGAGGGACCCACCGCCCGCACCCGGGGCCGCTCCCTGGGGTCGCATCGATCGTGCCAACCGCCGACCGCCCCTCCGGTGGCACCAAAACGTCATCTTTGCGGGGAGTTACAGAGGCGCATGGGCGACGTCGACCCGGCCTTCGCTGGGCACCGGACCACAAAGGGCTGTGGAGATCTGCACGAGCACCGCAGAGCGGCAGGAGTCACGCGCCGATGGCGAACAGGCTCAGCGTGTACCCGCCGGTCTCGAGGCTCTCGGCGCTGCTCGTGACGATGTGCAGGATGTCGCCCTCGAAGACGAAGAGGCCGAGGTTGGCGTTGCTGCCGGTGCCGCCGTCGTCGTTGGACGACGCCAGGTCGCAGGTCGCGTTGTACATCTCGAGGTAGGCGTCGAACTCGGCCGACTCGAGGTCGAAGGTGTACAGGCCCGAGGTCGACGCGACGATTCGGTAGACATCGAACAGGTAGGTGCCGTTGATGCCGTAGACCTGGTCGTCGTTGCTGAGCGAGCCGATCCACTCGTACGAGCCCGGCCCCAGCGCGCCGACGTCGACCGCTTCGCCCTGGCTGCAGGGGTGGCAGGGGGAGACGTCGTCGCAGTCGTTGTCGATCCCGTCGCACGGGACCTCGGTGGCGCCGGGGTTGACCTCCGGATTCGAGTCGTCGCAGTCCAGGCCGATCGGGTAGCCGTCGCCGTCCACGTCGTTGGGATCGGGGGTCGTGTCGTCGTCGTCCACCGCGTCGTCGTCGTCGACGGCGTCGTCGTCGTCCGTCGCGTCGTCGTCGTCCACCGCGTCGTCGTCGTCCGTAACGTCGTCGTCGTCGTCCGCCGCGTCGTCGTCGTCGTCGTCGTCGTCCACCCGCAGGCCCGGCGACGGGTCACCGATCGGCCAGGGGGGGAGGCAGGCGGCCAGGGCCACGAGCAGCGCCGCGAGCGCCAGCGAGGAGGTGGACCGGCTCACCAGGACGCTCCGATGCTCAACATCCAGCCGCCGTCCGTGGGCGTCGCCGCGAGGTGCAGGACCGGGCGGCGGAGCCGAGCCGCCGCAGGCGCGGGGGCCGCCCGGCCCGCCCTCACCAGCCCGACCAGTCCGACCACGTCCAGGGTCAGCCCGAGGGCCAGGAACGGAGCGCCGATCGCCGCCCAGGTGCCGCTCTGCACGCCGAGGGAGGCCCAGCGCACGTCCGCGCCGACGAACGTGGCGCCGAGCACCAGCGGCGCGGCGCCGCCGATCATCAGGCCGATGGCGCCGCGGCGGCCGAGCGGCGGGAGCGCTCGGCCCCGCCCTCGCCAGGTGCCCGCCGCCTTCGCTTCGATGCGCTCCTGGGCGCGCTCGGCGGCCCGGCGGTCCGCGTCGTCCAGGCCCTCGACCTCCAGGTACCGCTTGAGCTCGTACAGCGCCGCTTCGTAGGACTCCCCGGCTTCGAGCGCGTGCACCAGCACGTAGCGGCTGGGCGCGGTCGCGTAGCTGTCGTCCAGCGTCAGCACGGTCTCGGCGAGGGCCCGAGCGGTCTCCCAGTCGCCCGCCTCGGCGGCGGCCAGGGCCTCGTCCTGCAGCTCGTCGGCGCGGTCCAGTCGGTCGAAGTCGCCGTCCTCCGCGCGCACCCCGGCCGGGACCAGCATCGCCAGCGCTACGATTCCAACCAGGATCCCCCTCGTCACGAGGCCTTTTTAAGGGCTGTTTGCCCCGAACGCCAGCGAATCGGTCGGCCCGACCTCCCTTGACCGGGCCCCAAGGCGACGCCATCCTCCGTCGATGCAACCCACCAAACGGGCCGCTCTCCTCCTCGCACCGCTGCTCCTGCTGCTGCTGCTCCCCGCCAACACCGAGGCGCGCAACCGCGAGCTTCAGCAAGCGATGTACGACGTGCAGGAGCGGGCGCTGTCCGCCCTGGTCAACATCCAGCCGATCACGGAGAGCTACACGCGCGGGGAGCGCCGCAAGCAGTCGAGCATCGGCAGCGGCTTCCTGATCGACGACCAGGGGCACATCGTCACGAACTACCATGTCGCCGGGCAGGCCAAGCAGCTGATGGTGACGCTGTCCAACAAGGAGCGGCTCGAAGCGGACCTGGTGGGCGAGGACCCGCTGACGGACCTCGCCGTCATCAAGATCCCGGCCGAGAAGGTCGCCGAGTACGACCTGCAGCCGCTGTCCTTCGGCTCCAGCTCCGACCTGCAGGTCGGCGAGTTCGTCATGGCGTTCGGCTCGCCCCTGGCGCTGGCCCGGACCATGACCTTCGGCATCGTCTCCAACACGGAGCGCTATCTGCCGGAGGGCATGTCGCTCCCCAGCGGCGAGCGGACGGGCGAGTTCAACACCTGGATCCAGACCGACGCGGCGATCAACCCCGGCAACTCCGGCGGCCCGCTCATCGACCTGGACGGCAGGGTCGTCGGGGTCAACGCCCGCGGCGCGGTGTTCGCCGACAACATCGGCTTCGCCATCCCCGCCGACACCGCGCAGCGAGTCGTCGCCGACCTCGTGTCGGTCGGCGAGGTCCGACGCAGCTACGCCGGCATCCAGTTCCAGGCGCTCAAGGACTGGGAGGCCCTGTTCGGGCTCGAGGTGCCGCGGGGCGTGCTCATCGCGTCGATCGAGCCGGGCAGCCCGGCCGCCGCCTCCGGGCTGGTGGCCGGGGACATCATCACGAAGCTCGGCCCCTGGGAGGGCACCGCGCGCTTCGAGGAGGAGCTGCCGGCGGTCTACCAGCTCATCGCGGACCTGCCGATCGGCGCGGACGTGTCGGTGGAGGCGATCCGCCGTGGCGGCGACGAGACCGTCTCGTTCACCCTGACGACGGTCGAGACCGGGCGCCTGCAGGGCGATCGCTTCGAGGCGACGACCTGGGGCTTCACGGTCAAGGGGATCACCGACCAGATGGTGTTCGACTTCGAGCTGCCCACGGCCGAAGGGGTGCTCGTCGAAGGCGTGCGGACCGGGGGACCGGCCCACCGCGGGCAGCTCAGCCGCGGGCTGATCATCACCTCGATCGAGAACGAGCCGATCGCCGACCTGGACGCCTTCAAGGCGCGCTACGAGGAGCTGACCGCGGGCGACCCGGTCGACGTGCTGCTGACCACCCAGCGGTGGGAGGCGTTCGGGCTGGTCCTGGTCAAGCCGGGCGAGAGCGCGACGGAAGGGGGCTCCCGATGAGGCCGCTCCGCTTCCTGACCGTCCTCGCCCTCGCGGTGGTGCTCGCCGCTCCGGCGCACGCCCGCAAGCCCAAGAAGCAGTCGGTGCCGGAGTTCTACGCCGCCGCGGCCGAGGTCATCGCGACGATCCAGTTCACCCAGGAGTTCGTCGCCGGCGGAGCCCGCCAGCAGACGCGCGGGGTGACCGACGGGTTCGTCATCAGCTCCGACGGCCTGGTGCTCGTACCCGGACGGGTGCGGTTCCCCCAGCGAGGCGCGTCCGGCCGACTGTCGGGGGGCAGCCTGCCGGAGCTGAGCGGCTTCGAGCTTCGCTTCTCCGACGGCCGCGAGTACGCCGCCGAGGTGGTCGGCTTCGACGATGACCTGAACCTGGGGCTGCTGCGCATCGTCGACCTGCCCGTGGGGGAGGCGATGCCCCACGTCACGTTCCGACCCGGCGTGCAGGCCGACGTGGGCGACGGCTTCCGGTCGATGACCCTGTACACCGAGGAGTACGGCCGCAAGCCGGTGCTCGCCCCGGTCAGCGTCAACGCGCTGCTGGAGGTCCCCCAGGACCTGTGGTCGTTGGCGGGCGCGAGCAGCAGCATCCTCGGCGCGCCGCTGTGGGACGAGCGGGGCCAGGTCGTCGGCGTGGTCGCCGAGGTGCCGATGAGCCCGTGGGGTGGTCGCCAGATGGTCCCGGACCTGAGCGGCCCCGTGGGGCTGCCGTACGATCGATTCTCCGCCTGGCTGGACGAGGCCCAGGCGTCCGCCCGCGCCGAGCAGCAGGTGGTCGAGGAGGAGCCGGACCAGGACCAGGCCTGGCTGGGCGTGATGTTCCAGCCGCTCGACAAGGACCTCGCCAACCACATCGGGGTGTCCGCCGGCGGCGGGATCATCGTCACGCGCGTCGTGCCCGGCTCGCCGGCCGAGGCGGCCGGGGTCCAGGCCCTGGACATCCTGGTCGAGCTGAACGGCGAGCGGATCGCCGTCCTCCAGCCGTCCGACACGACGGCTTTCTCGCGGCAGATCCGGGCGTTCGATCCCGGGGCGGTCGTGAAGTTCACCCGCGAGCGCACCGACGGGGCGCGGGACGTGGTCCCGGTCACCCTCGCCGCGACGCCGACCAGCGAGCTGCACGCCGAGCGGCGCACCGACGAGCAGTTCGAGTTGACGGTGCGCGAGCTGACCCTCGACACGCTGCTCGCCCAGCGGCTCGAGCCGGGCACCCCCGGCGTCGCGGTCGACGGCGTCACCCGCGCCGGCTGGGCCGGCCTCTCCGGCGTCAACGTCGGGCTGATCATCCAGCGGATCAACCAGCACGACGTGACGGACCTGGACTCCTTCGACGCGGCCATGGCTGCGGTCGAGGAGCAGCGGCCCGACCAGGTGCTCTTCTTCGTCCGGCATGGCCGCACGACGCGATTCTTCGTCGCCGAGCCCGACTGGGACGAGGTCGACGAACCCGCGCCATGAGCCCCGCGCGCCCGCGCCTGCCGGTCCATGCCGGACCGGCCGCCTTCCTGGAGGCCTACACCGACGTGGTGCGGCCCGAGACGACCCGCCACGCCCGGGCCTACTGGGACTTCTCCTGCACCGGCCGGCCGGAGGCCCAGGAGGTGGTCGCGGAGGTGGAGGAGTGGCTGAGCGACCTGCACGCGGACGAGCGGGTCTACGTGGCGCTGAGCCGGTGGCAGAGGGAGCCGACGGGGAACGGCCCGGTCGATCGGCAGGTGGACGTGCTGCTGCCGGACTACCGCCGAGCCCAGGTGGACGAGACGCTGCGCAAGAAGGTCATCCAGCTGTCGCTCAAGGTGGAGGAGACGTACACGGTCTTCCGCGCGGAGCTGGACGGCCGGAGCGTCGGCAGCAACGAGCTGGATCGCCGCCTCGTCACCGAGACCGACGACGCCGGGCGACGCGCCGTGTGGGAGGCGACCCGAGCGGTCGGCTCCCGGGTCCGCGAGCGGGTCGTCGAGCTGGTGCGGCTGCGCAACGAGCAGGCGAGCCAGCTGGGCTTCGCCGACTACTTCGCCCTGGCCCTCGACGACGAGGAGATGACGCCGGTTCTGCTGGACTCCCTGCTGTCGTCGATGCGCGAGGCGACCGAGGAGCCCTGGCGACGCCTGAAGGCGGGGATCGACGCGGAGCTCGCCGAGCTTCGAGGCAAGGACGCGGCGGACCTGATGCCGTGGGACTACCCCGACCGCTTCCTGCAGTCGGTGCCCCGGGACGACGTGCGGACGTCGCTGGATCCCTGGTTCACCCCGACCCGCATCGGCCGGCTCGCCAAGACGTTCTTCCGCGGGGTCGGGCTGCCGATCGAGGGGCTGTGGCAGGCGTCGGACATGATGCCGCGGGAGGGCAAGTACCCCCACGCCTTCTGCATCGGCATCGACAACCCCCACGACGTGCGCGTGCTCTGCAACCTGGACGCGACGGCGCGGTGGATGGAGACCACGCTGCACGAGTTCGGGCACGCGCTGTACAACTCGCTGATCGACCCCGACCTGCCGTGGCTGCTGCGGGAGTCGGCCCACACGTTCGTGACCGAGGGGGTCGCGATGTTCTTCGGCCGGCTCGCCAAGGACGCGGACTGGCTGACCACCGTGGCCGACGTGCCGCCCGAGCGGGCCCAGGCCGCGGCGGAGCGGCTGCGGGAAGCCCAGCTGGTGTTCGCCCGGTGGGGGATGGCGGTCACCGCGTTCGAGCGCGCGATGTATGCCGACCCGACCGGCGACCTGGACAGCGAGTGGTGGCGGATCGTCGGGGACCTGCAGGGGCTGCGCCGGCCGGACGGGTGGGACCGCCCCGACTGGGCGAGCAAGGTGCACATCGCCTGCTACCCGGCCTACTACCAGAACTACCTCCTGGGCGAGATGTACGCGTCCCAGCTCGGAGCGGCGCTCCGCGGCCGGGTCGGCGGCCCCCACGTCGTCGGACGGACGGAGGTCGGCGACCACTTCGTCGAGCTGTTCCGAGCGGGCCGCGCGGTGCCGTGGCCGCAGACGGTGGTCGCCAGCACGGGCACCCGCCTGTCGCGCGCCCCCGGGGGGGGGGGGGTGGGGGGGGGGGCCGGGGGGGGCGGGGCCCCGCCGGGGGGGGGGGGGGGGGGTGGGGGTGGGGGGCAACCACGACTCGCCGTCCCGGCTGGACGCGCCGCGGGAGGTGCTG
>CAYQEG010000119.1:7858-25109 GCA_964416435.1 uncultured Rickettsiales bacterium | reverse complement strand
ATCTGTCTGCGTCGACGACGACGCCATCGTCAGCCCCGGCGCGACCGAGGCCTGCAACGGCGTCGACGACGACTGCGGCGGCGACATCGACGAGGGGTTCGACGTCGACGGCGACGGCGTGACCTCCTGCGACGGCGACTGCGAGGACGGTGACGACACGATCTTCCCGGGCGCGGACGAAGGCTGCGACGGCATCGACACCGACTGCGACGGAAACCTCGGCGCCGACGAGGTGGACGGCGACGGGGACGGCGTCACCCCGTGCGACGGGGACTGCGACGACGACGACGACACGGTGTTCCCGGGGGCGATCGAGATCTGCAACGGGGTGGACGACGACTGCGGCGGGGACGTCGACGAGGGCTTCGACGGGGACGGCGACGGCGTCAGCTCCTGCGCCGGCGACTGCGAGGACGGCGACGACACGATCTTCCCGGGGGCGGACGAAGGCTGCGACGGCGTCGACACCGACTGCGACGGCGCGCTGGGGCCCAACGAAGTGGACGGCGACGGCGACCTGGTCACCCCCTGCGAGGGCGACTGTGACGACGGTGACCCGGCCGTGCATCCCGGAGCCGTGGACGTGCTCTGCAACGGGATCGACGAGGACTGCGACGGGATCGTGGACACGGGCTCGCAGTTCGAGGAGTTCTTCGTCAAGGCCCAGGATTCGGGCGCGGGCGGCTGGTACGAGTCGGACCTGTCCGGGGCCTTCTTCAGCCCCCTCGACTACAACCCGCCGGGCTCCGGCGGCGTCTACACCGCGGTCGCGGGCGACTTCGACGGCGACGGCTACCAGGACTTCATGCTCGAGCGGTACACGAGCACCGCCCACGTGCACCTCTACCTGTCCGACTGCCAGGGCGGCTTCGACGAGTCCGACCTGCACCCGACGGTCAGCGTGCTCAGCTACGGCGACGTCTGGGGCGCCGCCGACCTGGACAACGACGGCGATCTGGACCTCGTGGGCTGGGACTGGTCCGACGGCGACGGCCAGACCTGGATGAACGACGGCACCGGGTTCGGCTGGAGCCGCAAGCCCGCCTCCTTCAGCGGTCCGCGCCCGTTCAACCTGGCCTACTGGAACCCCTACGACGACGACAACGAGGCCGTCGCGCTGCCTCCCCTGGACGTCACCGGAGACGGGACCGTCGACCTGGTCGAGTGCGGCAACGACGCGGACGACGAGACCGACTGCCGGGTGATCGTGGGGGACGGGGACGGCACGTTCACCCCCGGGGCGACGTTCACCCTGGACCACCTCGTCAACGGCTTCGCCTTCGCCGACGTCGACGGCGACGGTGACCTCGACTTCGTCGGCGGGCTGGACGACGACGACGACGCCGGCTCCGTGCACGTCTGGTACGCCGCGTCCCCCGGGGCGCTGCCCAGCGGCAGCTCCGACGGGGAGCTGTTCGACGTCACCCCCGACGCGACGACGCCCCCGGACGACGAAGACATCGCCGGCTTCGGCTGGATGTACGCGTACGACTGGAACGACGACGGCGAGATGGACTTCGTGCTGAGCACGATGGACCCGGCCTGGAGCGGCACGCGAAAGCTGACCGTGGCGATCGCGGACGGCCTGGGCGGCTACGCCCTGTCGACGATCGGGACGAGTCAGCACCCGTTCAGCAGCAGCTTCTACACGGTGCCCGACGTGCTCGGCGTGCCGGTCTGGCCGTAGCCTCGGTCAGTTGCTGTCGCCGACGCGGAACGGCAGCAGCGCCCCGTCGAACGTGACGAAGATCGTGTGCATGGCGTGGGGCGCCAGCGCCGTCGGGTCCAGGAAGAACCGGTAGCCGACCCGGACCGGGCCATGCCGCACGTCCACCCCCAGGTCGATCCCCGGCCGGAGGCTGCGCTGCTGGTCGATGGAGCGGCTGACCACGAGCGAGCAGTCGGCGGACTCGTCGTCGGCGCAGGAGCTGATCAGCGACTCCACGCGGTGCTGGAAGCGGTGCCAGCCGATCCGGAACCCGGCGTTGGGCACGATGTAGTTGCGGGTGCCCTCGACGAACAGGGGGATGCGCCAGCCGACCCCCAGCCCGGTCTGCAGCGACCACCAGAAGTCGCGTGGACGCGCGGGGCTGTCGCCGACGGCGCCGAAGCCGGCGCGGGTGCCGAGCACCGCCTCGAAGAAGGGCTCGACCCGGAGCTGATCGAACAGGACCCCCCGGATCCCG
Source organism: uncultured Rickettsiales bacterium (assembly GCA_964416435.1). Lineage (GTDB taxonomy): Bacteria > Myxococcota_A > UBA796 > UBA9615 > UBA9615 > CAYQEG01. Next base: position 22,923 of record CAYQEG010000119.1, on the reverse strand, counting down.
TAGGACAGCGAGACCCCGAGGTGTGACGGGCGGTTGTGGGCGACGAGGCCGAAGCCGCCCCACGACTGCAGGTGGTGGGCGCGCCGGAACGGCTTCTCCAGCCGCGGCTCCGCGACCAGGTCGGCGATCGCGGCCGCCGACACCGCTACCGATCGACCGCCGCCGTCCTCGACCTCCTCCACCACGATTCCGACCACGGCGCCGTCCGCGTCGAACACCGGCGCGCCGACGTCGCCGTCGCCGAGGGATCGGTCGAGCAGGAACCGCCGCAGCTGCTCGCCCGGGGCCAGGTCATCGCGCCGCTCGTGGCGAGCCGCGACGTGGGCCCGGAGCTCGCTGAACGTCAGCAACTCCCGCAGCTCGGGCTCCTCGGCCGACAGGCCCGCCGAGCCGCCGTGGCCGAGCACGGTCAGCTCTTCGCCGACCTCGGGCCCTTCGGGGCGCAGCACCGTCGTCCGGGGCGGGGCGGGATCCTCCAGGTCGAGCAGCGCCAGCCCCTCGAACCAATCCACCGCCACCACGCGCGCGCGGCTCAGGTTTCCGTCCCCGAGTCGGACCGCCGCGGGCCAGCCGACGTTGACGAGCTCCAGGGGCGTCACCACCGACTGGCCGCCGTTGACGACCAGGCCTCCGCCGACCCGGCCGCTCGCGACCACCCGGGCGACCAGGGCGTGCGGCTCGTCCGGCGTCGCGGGAGTCGAGAGCGCCACGGCCGGCGCTGGCGGTTCGTCTGCGTCGGGAGCTTCGACCGAATCCGGGGCTTCGTCTGAATCGGGGGCTTCGTCCGCGTCCGGAGCTTCGACTGCGTCCGGGGCGTCGTCGACCTCCGGGGCTTCGTCCGGGTCCGGGGTTTCGTCTGCGTCCCGGGCTTCATCGGCCTCCGGTTCGGCCGGCGCCTCCTCGTCCCCGGCCCACGCCGGGGCGGAGACCAGGAGTCCTCCGACCAGCAACCACAACCACCGCGTCCGCATCGCTTTCTCCCGCATGGCGCCCGCCTGCCCCCGCGCCACGGCGCGGCCCATTATGCTTGCGCGGTGCCTCCTGAGCGGCTCCTGCGCATCGCCGGCGTCTACCACGGCCTGACCGGGGCCGTGCTGCTGTTGCTGCCGACCGACTTCCTCACGTTCCTGAAGCTCGATCCGCCGACGACGTGGCTCTTCTACTACGTCGCCGCCGCGGTGCCGGCGGTGGCCGCGTTGGTCTGCGAGGTCGCCCGGCGTCGCGCCGACCTGCGGCCCGGCATCGCCTTCAGCCTGATGGTGGGGAACATCGCTGCCGCGGTCGTGATCCTCGTGGTCGTGGTCTGGACCCAGCTCCCCCAGGTGCTGCTCGCCTCGGCGGTCGGGGCGGGGCTGTGGGCGTGGCTGTTCTGGGGCGTATACTCGCCCGAGGCATCGACCGACGCCCCCGAGGCCGCCCCGTCGGAGCCGGCGCCCACCCCCGAGGAGAGTTCGTGACGCCAGCCGATCCCACCCGACTGACCGCGGTGCTCGCCGAGCTCCGGGACCACGTCGAGGACGCCAGCCCGCGGCTCCGGTCTCGGAAGGAGTGGAAGGCCGCTGACAGCTTCGTGCGCCAGCACGGCGAGGCGGACGACCCGGACGGGGAGGCGCTGGACGACCTGATCCGGGAGGCGGAGGCGCAGCGGGATCTGCTCGCCATCGCACGGACCGAGTCGGAGCAGGCGCTGGCCGACGAAGAGCGCGTGCGCCAGAGCCGGCTGACCGAGGACGAGGCCCTGCTGGCCCACCTGCAGACCGAGCTCAAGGTGTTCGGAGGCTTCATCCTGGCGACGTTCCTGTTGCCGCCGGCGCTGTTTGCGCCCCTGGGCCCCTGGATCGGCCTGGGCGCGGTGCCCGCCGTGCTGGGCATGGCGCGGATGAGCGGCGTGTCCGGGAAGGTGAAGGGTCGACGCTGGCTGATCCTGAAGGACCGGGTGGACGAGGTGGAGAAGAAGATCCGCTTCGCCCACGGCATCGCGCTCGCGTCGGTCGGGCTGACGGCGCTGTGGGTCGTCTTCGCGATGCTCGCGAGCCAGGCCCAGGGATGACGACCGTCGCCCTCGACTGCATGGGGGGCGACCACGGGCCCTCCGAGGCGGTCGCGGCGGCGGCCTCCCTGTCCCTCGAGCGACCCGACCTGCACCTCCTGCTCGTGGGCGACGTGGAGCAGATCGGTCCCGCGCTGGACGCGACCGCCTATGACCCTTCGCGCCTGAGCGTGCGACACACGCCCCACTGGGTCCCGCCCGATGTCCCCCCCGGCCGCGCCCTGGAGGAGCACCCCGACGTCTCCATCGCCGTCGCCTGCGACGTGGTCGCCGAGGGGCGCGCCGGCGCGGTGGTGACGGCCGGTTCGACGGGGGCGGCGATCCTGTCGGCGGCCCGGCGGCTGGGGCGGATCCCCGGGGTGCGTCGCGCGGCGCTCGCCGCGGTCACCCCGACGGAGCTGCGCCACGGCCCGAAGGAGGATCCGTTCGCGCTGCTCCTGGACGTCGGCGCGACGCTCCACGCCTCGGCCCACGACCTCGTCACGTTCGCGATCATGGGGTCGGCCTACGCGGCGGCGGTCTCGGGAAACCCCCGCCCCCAGGTGGCGCTGCTGAGCAACGGCACGGAGGCGCACAAGGGTCCGCCGGAGGTGGTGCGGGCCAACGAGCTGCTGTCCGGGCTGACGGAGATCGACTTCGCCGGCAACGTCGAGGGGCTCGACATCCCGCGTGGCACCGTCGACGTCGTCGTCACGTCCGGCTTCCTGGGCAACGTCGTGCTGAAGATGCTCGAGGGCATCGGGGAGGTCATCGCGGACCTGGCGAGCGACGCGTACGCCCGGCGCTTCCTGTGGCGGCTCGGCCTGACGATGCTGTCCAGCGGCATCAAGCAGATCGAGGCCGTGATGGACTGGGAGTCCTACGGCGGCGCGCCGATCCTGGGCTTCTGCCAGCCGGTCATCAAGGCGCACGGGCGCAGCCGGAGCCGGGCCATCGCCAACGCCTGCAAGGTGGCCGCGAAGGCCGCCCGCTCGGAGATGCTCCGGGACGTGGAGCGGGCGCTGGCCAAGGTGCCGGTCGAGGAAGGGGAGCTGGGCGCATGAGCTCCGCCACCGACTCGAGCGCGGTGCCCTGGGCCCACGTCTACCGCTGGGACCTGGACAAGACCTACCTCGACACGAAGTTCGAGAAGCTGTCGGGCATGGTCAAGGCGGCCTTCGAGAAGGCCGACGAGAAGCGGAACATCCCGGGCGCGGCCGCGCTGCTCCGGGAGCTGAGCCGGGGGACCGACGACCGGGCGCCGGCGCGCGTCTGCATCGTCTCCGGGTCGCCCACCCAGATGCGGCGGGTGCTCGAGGAGAAGCTCGCGCTGGACGGCATCACCTGGCACGAGTTCCACCTCAAGCCCCAGTGGCGGAACCTCCGCCGCGGCCGCTTCCGGGCCCTGCGGGACCAGGTCGGATACAAGCTGCCGCTGCTCCTCCGCTCGCGGACGAAGATCGACAAGAGCCTCCAGGAGACGCTCTTCGGGGACGACGCCGAGGCGGACGCGTTCATCTACTCCCTGTACGGCGACATCGTCGCGGGCCGGGTCGACGACCAGGAGATGGTCCGGGTGATGAAGGCGGCGTCGGCCTACCCCGACGCCATCGACGCCTGCCTGCGCAGCCTGCGCACCCTGGAGTTCGAGCGCGCCGAGGCGGTGGACCGGGTGTTCATCCACCTCGACCGGCGGACGCCGCCGGCCTTCTTCCGGCCGTTCGGCAGTCGGGTGGTGCCGGTCTTCAACTACTTCCAGGCGGCCCTGGTCCTGTTCGCCGACCAGCACCTGGACGCCCGGGGCGTGGTCACCGTGACCCAGGCGTTCCTGCAGGCGGAGGGCCACCCGCCCGAGGAGCTGGCCAACCTGTTCCAGGACATCGCGAGGCGCGGCCACCTCCCGGGAACCGCGATGCAGGAGCTCGGCATGGCGGTCCAGGAGATCGAGGACACGCCCCAGGAGGCCCGCCAGGTGGTGTGGTCCTGCGTGCAGCGCTTCGTCGACCTCGGTGACGGCGCTGGCTACCGTCCGCCGTCACCCCCCGAGGGCGACTACCTGGCCCTGCTGGACCACCTCAAGTCGAAGTAGCGGCCTACGCGTCGGGGCCGAACAGGGCGTGGTAGTTGGCCTCGAAGATCTCCGCCACCGCCTCGTCGGTCTCCTCCCACAGCTCGGCCGCGAGGCCCGCGGTGACCGCCACCGAGGCGGGCTCGTTCCGGGGCATCGCGTCGCGATCGGGGCTCAGGTAGGGGCAGTCGGTCTCCAGCAGCAGCTGGCTGCGCGGCGCCTTGCGGAGCATCGCGGCGAACGCCTGGTTGCGCCGGGCGTTGGCGGGGATCGACAGGTGGTAGCCCGCCGCCGCGATGCGCACCGCGAGCTTCACCCGGCCGCCGAAGCAATGGAAGTCGGCCCGGCGCACCCCCATCTCCTGGAGGATCTCGAAGCACCTCGCCTCGCGCTTGCGGGAGTGGAGGATGATCGGCCTGTCCAGGTCGAGGGCGACCTGGACGAGGGACCGGAAGACCTGCTCCTGGCGGTCCCAGAACGCTTCGGGCACCCAGTGGCCGTCCAGCCCGATCTCGCCGATCGCGACCGCGCCCGCGCCGTGGGCGCGCACCCAGGCGACGACGTCCTCCGCGGTGTGCTCGTCCGGCGTCCGGGGGTAGTCGACGCCGGCGGCGTGCATCTCCGGCAGCACCGCGTCGACGGGGTACAGGCCGAACGCCGGCCGCACGATGTCCTCGGCCTCGGCCAGGGACCGCACCGCGAGGTTGTCGTCCAGGTTGAGCCCGTTGCTGATCACCCGGCTCAGGCCGGCTTCCCGGGCGCGCTGCACCGCGGCGGGTGCGTCGCCGCCGAAGCGGGGGTGGGTCAGGTGGGCGTGAACGTCGTGGAGGGCCATCGGGCAGGAGGGTAGAGCAACCGGCCCCGGGTGTCCGGGCCCGGACACCGCCCGGACGATCCCGGACGGACACTTCCGGACACCTCGACGCTGTGATCCCTGTGATTCCAGGTACCTGGAACTCCGGGTCGGGCTGGCACGGGGCGTGCTCCCAGGTCGGGCATGGATCGTCGCGCCCCCCGTCCCGCCGCCGCGCCGCTGCTCCCCCTGGCGCTCGCCGCCTTGCCGGGGGTGGCGGTGGGGCTTCACCTGGCCGGCTCGGCCGGGGCGTGGTGGGCGGCCGGCGGACTGGCGCTGGTCGCAGCGTCGGCCACCGGCCCCGCGGCCCGGCGGGTCCTCGTGCTGGCCGGCTTCGCCACCCTCGGGGTGGCTCGGGGGGTCGACGCCGCGCCGCCGGAGCCTCCGGGGTGCGGTTGCATGTTGTGGGACGTGAGGGTGGATGGGTCGCCGGCCGCTCAGGGCGCCGACGCCGTCCCCGTGACCCTCCTCGCCGGCTGGTCGTCGGTGTCGTCGCCGGCGCCGGCGTGGCGGGGGGCGGCGCCGGCCGGGCTCGCTGTGAGCGCCTGGCCGGGGGCGCCGCCGGGGCGCGGCGCGCGGCTCACCGTCCGGGGGCGGGTCCGGTCCGGGCGGGGCGGTTCGCGGCTGTCCGTCTCGCGCCCCCACCACCTCGTGGTGCGTCAGCCGGGCCGCGTCACGACCCTGGACCGGCTCCTCGCGGCGGTCCGGTCGCGGGTGCGCCGGGCGCTCGTCGCCGCGCCCTCGTCGCGGGCCCACGGCCTGCTCCTCGCCGTCGTCCTCGGCGACCGCTCCCGCCTCGATCCCGACCTGCGGGAGGCGTTCGCGCGCACCGGAACGGCCCACCTCCTGGCGATCAGCGGGCTGCACGTCGGCTGCTGCTGGGGGGTCGTGCTGCTCGGGGCGCGCCCCGCGCTGCGCAGGCTGCCCGGACCGGACCGGTGGCGCCTGGATGGCGGACCCGATCGGGTCGCCCACGCCCTCGGCCTCGCGACGGCGGGCGCCTACGTCGTCGTCGCGGGGGCGCCGGTCTCGGCCCGACGGGCCTTCGTGATGCTCGCGGTGGTCGCCGCCGCGGCGTGGTGGCGTCGGTCGCCGTCGGCCTGGAACGCGCTCGCGGGGGCGGCGCTGCTCGTCGGTTGGCTCGATCCGCCCGCGACCGCGGGGCTCGGGCTGCTGCTGTCGGTCGCGTCGGTGGCCGGCATCCTCGCGCTGGCGGGGCGCCCCGGCGGCGCCTGGAGGATCGCCACCGGCGCGATCCTCACCTCCGCGGCGGCGACCGCGGCGACCGCTCCGCTCTGCGCGATGGCGTGGGGGCGGGTGGCGATCGCCGGCCTGTGGTGCAACCCGGTGGTGATCCCCCTCCTCGGGGGGGTGGTCGTGCCGCTCGCCCTGGGCGGCGCCGCCCTGTCGGTGATCGCGCCGGGCCTGGGGGAGCCGCTGGTCGGCGCCGCGGGCGGCCTCGCGGACGCGGGCTGCTCCGCGATCCAGTGGCTGGCGGAGCCGGCGCGCGCGCCGGAGCTGGTGTGGTCGCCGTCGCCCCTCGCGGTGGGGACGCTGTACGTCGGCGTGGGGCTCGCCTGGTGGCTCATCGCGCCGACCTCGATCGCCCGGGAGGTCCGATGAGGCGGCGGCTGGTCCGCTGGCTGGTCATCGTCGCGCTCGTCGCGGCGGGGGCGCTGCTCGCGGGTCCGGTCGGCGCGCCGGCGCCTGCGTTCGACCCCCGTCGCCTGTGCCTCGAGGTCCTCGACGTCGGCCAGGGCGACGCCCTGCTGCTCGACCTCCCGGGCGGGGAGCGGTGGCTGATCGACGGGGGAGGGGACCCCGCCGGTCGCTTCGACGTCGGCCGTCACCGCCTCATGCCGGCCCTGCGGCGAGCGGGCGTCGACCGTCTGGACGCCGTCTTCGCGACCCACGGCGACGCGGACCACGTCGACGGCCTGCGCGCGGTGCTCGCCGACGTGCCGGTCGACCAGCTCTGGATCCCGGGCCGCCGGGGGGCGAGCCGGCGGATGAGCACGCTCGTCGACCTGGCCGAGCGGCGAGGTGTGTCCGTGCTGGAGGTCGAAGCGGGGGCGGCCCCGAGCGCAGCGGCGCCGGCCGCGGTGCGCCTGCTCCACCCCGGACCTGCCGACGGCCCGCCGCCGGCCGACCGCAACGATCGCTCCATCGTGCTGTGGGTGGCGCTGGCGGACGTCTCGTTCCTCCTGACTGGGGACATCGAAGAGCCGGTCGAGCGCGCCCTGCTCGCGACGACCCCGTCCCTCCGATCGACCGTGCTCAAGGTGCCCCACCACGCCAGCCGAACGAGCTCGACGCCCGACTTCGTCGATGCCGTGGCGCCGCTGGTGGCGGTGGCCGGGATCGGGCAGGACAACCGCTTCGGTCACCCGCACGCCTCGGTGGCGCGGCGCTACCTCACCCGGGGCGTGCCGCTGTACTGGACCGGGCGGCACGGGGGGCTGCGGGCGTGCACCGACGGCTTCGGGCTGGTGGTCGAACAGCGGGGTGAGCGGGGGGCCCTCACGGTGCTTCGGCGCTGGACCGAGCAGGAGGTGGCCGGCTGGTCGCGGGTGGCGGGTCGACCGTCGGCGCCGGGCCTCCGGCCGACCCCGGCCGGCTCGCCGGAGGTCCGGCAGAGGCCCCCGCGGCGGGGCCGCCGGCGGGCCCGCTCGTCCCCCGAGCGCACCGACGATCCGGTCGACGCCGCGCCGGCCGAGGTCCTGCCCCCGGCGGCGACCCCGGACCTCATCGACGAGCGGGAGTGGCGTCGGCGTCGCGGTCGGCGCGGTCGGCTCAGGGCGCCGTGGTAGCGGCCCTCCGTCGGCCGATGAACAACGCCGCCATCCCGGCGACCACCAGCGGGATGGAGATCCCCTGGGAGGTGGAGAGCACCTGGCCGAGCTGGTCCTCGAACCAGAACGATCGGGAGGTGTCGAGCCGGAACAGCTCGAGCACCGAGCGGGTGACGCCGTAGGCGATGAGGAGCGCGCCGAACACCTGGCCGTCGAACCGCTGCACCCGCCGCCACCAGCCGACGAGGAGCAGGAGCGCGACGGCGTTGAGCGCGGCGTACGCCTGGGTCGGGTGCAGCGGCACGCCCCGCAGCGCGGTCGGCACCTCTCCGGCCAGGAAGGTCACCCCCCACGGCCACTCGACCCCGGTGCCCCAGTCGATGGGGCGGCCGTAGCAGCAGCCGTTGCTCAGGCAGCCGACGCGCCCGATGGCGAGCCCCACCAGGATCGGCGCGGCGAACAGGTCGCCGTAGCGCAGCAGCGACCAGCCCTTCACCCGGCAGATCCCGACCACGACCGCGAGGCCTCCGAGGAACCCGCCGTAGAACACCATGCCGCCTTCCCAGATCCGCAGGAACGCGAAGGGGTCTCGGGCGAGCCGCTCGGGGGCGACGAAGGCGAAGTGACCCAGGCGCGCGCCGAGCAGCCCCGCGACGATCGCCGTGACCGCGACGAGCAGCGCCCGTCGCGGCGGCTCCCCGCTGCGGCGCGCTTCGCGGACGACGACCTCGGTGCCGACGACGCACGCGAGCATCAGGAAGAAGAAGTAGGACTGCACCAGGACCGTGCCGATCCCGGGGAGGTCGAGTCGAATCAGCCAGGGATGCACGGCAGGCCGGGAGCGGGCGCTCCTAGGCGGCGCCTTCGGCGGGCGCGGAGGCGCCGTCGCCGTTGCCGTCGGGCGCGTCGGGGGCGTTCTTGGCCTCCTTGCCCTCGATGAAGAGCACGTGCCAGATGAACAGGCCGACGCCGACGTTGATGCAGATGTCCGCCACGTTGAACGCGGGCCAGTAGGACGTGCCGAACAGGTCGGAGATCCACCCGCCGACGGTGCTCCGACGGGGGAGGTAGAACTGCAGGAAGTCGGTGACCTCGCGGAACAGCAGCCGGTCGATGAAGTTGCCCGCGGCGCCGGCGAACACCGACGACAGGCTGATCGCCAGCAGACGCTCGCTCGGCTTCAGGTGCCGGTAGTAACCGAGGATCATCACGAACGCGAGCAGCGTCACGACCGTGAAGAAGATCATGCGGTGCTCGGACTCCCCGAACAGCCCCCACGCGGCGCCCGGGTTCTTGGCGTGCACGATGTTGAAGAAGTGGTCGATCACGACCACCTTGGGCCGACGCTGCCCCGGCTCGATCGGGAGCGCGGCGCGGATCCAGGCCTTGGTGACCTGGTCGAGCGCGACGAGGATCGGCACGAGGATCGCGAAGATCTTTGCGTGGTGCTTCATGGAGTGGGCGCTCCGCCGGAGGGTACCGTCTCGACCCCCGAGTCGTTCGTCGATTCCGACCCGGGCGGCGCTTCGCCCGAGTCCGCCCCCTCCTTACCTTCGATGAACAGCGAGTGCCACGCGAAGAAGCCGACGCCGACGACGATGCAGATGTCCGCCACGTTGAACGCCGGCCAGTGGCTGCTCCCGATGATCTTGCGCGCGATCGGCGCGGCCCACCCCGTCGCGTAGAAGTCGAGGAAGTCGGTCACCTCGCTGAACGCCATGCGGTCGATGAAGTTCCCCGCCGCCCCGGCGAAGATCATGCTCAGGCTGAACGCGAGCAGCCGGTCGCTCGGCTTCAGCTTGCGGTAGTAGGACAGGATCAGCGCGAACGCGGCCACCGTCACGACGAAGAAGAACAGCATCCGGTGGTCGTTGCCGCCCATCAGGCCCCACGCGGCTCCCCGGTTCTTGACGTGCACGATGTCGAAGAAGCCCGGGATCACCGTGATGCGGTGCGGCAGCCGGCTCGCCACCCCCTCGGGTGTGAGCGGACGACCGGACGCGTCCAGCGGCAGCCCCACCCGAATCCACAGCTTCGTCGCCTGGTCGAGCAGGACGAGGGCCGGGACGAGGACGAAGAAGAGGCGGCGGTGGTGAACCTCGGCCAGGGCCTTCAATTCACCTCCATCGTGTCCAGCACGTCCAGGTCGAGCAGCTGGGAGATGGTCTCTTCGTCGGCCCCGGGGAACTCGTAGTCTCCGAAGTCCGACGGGGCGACCCAGCGGGCGTCGTTGACGCCGACGTGCTGCAGCTCGTCGTCGTCGCTGACGTAGCAACGGTAGACCTGCATGTCGACGGTGTAGTGGTCGTACTCGTGGACGACCTCCATCACGAGCTCGCCGATCTCGGCTTTGACGCCGAGCTTCTCCTCGAGGATCTGCTGGAGCACGTCTTCGCTGGAGCCGCCGTCGGACACGCGTCCGCCCGGGAACTCCCACAGCAGCGGCAGCGTCGAGGTCGCGAGTCGCTGCGTGATCAGGTACCGGCCGTCTCGGCGAATCTCCGCCGTTACGACCCGGATCTTCTGGCCGACGTACTTCGTCTTCATGGCGGTCTCCAACTTCGGCAGCCCGGCGGCCCGGAAACCTACCACAGGGTTGCCCGACCGGGACCTGCTCCCAAGCCGCTGCAATGCAGTATCGTGCTGCCGACCCGGAGGGCACATGCTCCGTCGTTTGTTGATCGCCGCCGCTCTGCTGCTCCTGGCCTTCCCTGCGCACGCGCGGGAGCCGGCCCCGGACCTCCAGCAGTTCAAGCCCGTCACCGATGTGCAGGGGTTCGTCCTGCTGCACGACGCATCCCTGCTTCCGCAGTTCCGCCCGGGCTTCTCGCTGACCCTCAACTACGGCGTCAACCCGCTGGAGGTGCACGCCGCCGGCTACGGCCGCCAGTTCGGGATCCTCGACGGCATCTTCGGGGCCGACCTCACCGGCGCCTTCGGCCTCTTCGACTGGTGGGAGGTGGCGCTCCACTTCCCGATCGCCCAGATCCCGGTCGAGACCTCGTTCATCGAGAACGTCGGAGGCCGCAAGGTGGCCTACGGCATCGGCGACATCCGCCTCGAGACCCGGCTGCAGGCGCTGGACCCGGAGAAGTTCCCGGTCGGCCTCGCGGGCAACCTGTTCCTGACCGTCCCCTCGGGCAACGACAAGGCCGGCCTGGGACGCGGCCTGCCGGGCGGCGGGCTGCGCGTCGCGCTGTCCCAGCGGTGGACGCGGGTGCACTTCGCGGTGAACGTCGGCTGGGCCTTCTACCCCCGGTCGACGATCCAGAACCTCACCACCGGCGACGAGTTGACCCTCGGCGCGGGCATCGGCTTCACCCCGATCGTCGACCACCTCGATATCCGCGTGGAGCTCGACGGCTCGTTCACTCCGGGCCCCAGCGACGACGGCGTGGAGCGCTTCGGCGACCCCGCCCACACCCCGTTCGAAGTGCTGGCGTCGGCCGAGTACAAGTTCGACTTCGGGCTCGCGCTGCGCGGCGGGCTCGGCAAGGGCATCACCCCGGGGTTCGGCGCCACCGACTTCCGGGTGTTCGCCGGCGCGTCGTGGGCGATCTTCCGGCCCATCGACCGCGACAAGGACGGGCTGACCGACGACGTGGACGAGTGTCGCAAGGAGCCCGAAGATCTCGACGACTTCGAGGACGGCGACGGCTGCCCCGACCCGGACAACGACGACGACGGCTTCGCCGATGTCGACGAGGCGTGCCCCGACGACGCCGAGGATCTCGACGGCTGGGAGGACGGCGACGGCTGCCCCGAGCCCGACAACGACCTCGACGGCCTCGACGACGGCGTCGACACCTGCCCCGACGAGGCGGAGGACCTCGACGGCTGGCAGGACGAGGACGGCTGTCCGGACGACGACAACGACGGCGACGGCATCCTGGACGCGATGGACGCCTGCCCCAACGGCGCGGAGACCGTCGACGGCTGGCAGGACCAGGACGGCTGCCCCGACCCGGACAACGACGGCGACGGCATCGAGGACGAGGTCGACATCTGCCCCAACGAGGCCGAAGAGCGCAACGGCGTCCGGGACGAGGACGGCTGCCCCGACGATCGCCTCGCGGTGGTGACCGAGGCGGGGATCGCCATCCTGCAGCCGATCCTGTTCCGCTCCGGGAGCGACCGGATCGAGCCGGCGTCCCTGCCGATCGTGGAGAAGGTCGCCGGGCTGCTGCTCGAGAACCCGTCGATCACTTCGCTGCGCGTCGAGGGTCACACCGACAACAAGGGCGACCCCGACCGGAACGTGAGGCTGTCCCAGCGCCGCGCGACGGCGGTGATGAAGGCGCTGATCGATCGCGGCGTCCCGGCCGACCGGCTGGAGGCGCAGGGCTACGGCGACTCCCGCCCCGTGGCCAGCAACCGCACCGACGAGGGGCGGGCCCGGAACCGCCGCATCGAGTTCCGGATCCTCGCCCAGCAGAGCACCGTGGAGACCCTGTCGCCCAGCGGCTCCTCCACCCCGTGGGGCGCCCCCGCCGAGCCGGCGCCGCCCGCCGAGCCGGAGCCCAACCCGTGGGGCACGCCCCCCGACCCGCCGGCCCCCGCCGAGCCCGTCGCGCCGGCCGAGAATCCCTGGGACTGACCTGACCGCCCGGCGCCTGGCCTCCGTCGCCGCCGGAATGGCGGACTTCCCGCCGCGCTGGTGGGGTCAGGTCATGGCGCCGTTTCGCTGGAAGCGGCTGCCCCGGGTGGAGCTCCCGGACCAGGACGCCCGAGCCGCAGCGCCGCCGGGAGCACCACCAGGTCGGCGACCAGGGCCAGCACGCAGACGATCGCCGCGATGACCCCGAAGTGCATCGCCATCGCGGTGCCGGCCATCAGCAGCGTCATGAACGACGCCGACAGCAGCACCGTGGTCATCGTGATCGCCCGGCCCGTGCCGAGGACCGCCGCCGACGTCGCCGCGTGGGCGTCGAGCCCCTCCCCCCGGAGCCGCCGGTAGCGGACCAGGAAGTGCACGGTGTCGTCGACCACGAGCCCCAGCGCGAGGGGGCCGACCATCAACGTCCCGGGATCCAGGGGGATGTCCAGGGCGGCCATGATCGCCAGGCCGACGGCGACGGGGGCGAGGTTGGGGATCATGGCCACGAGCCCTAGGGTCGGGGACCGCAAGAGCAGCGCGAGCATCAGCGTGATCGCCAGGAACGCGACGAGCAGGCCGCGCACCTGGCTGTCGACGAGGTAGCCCTCCAGCCGGGCGAAGAGCAGGCCGTAGCCCGTGGCGGAGACCGCCGGGGCGGCCGCGTAGTCGTCGCGCAGCCGCCGGTCCAGCCGCGGCGCCAGCGCGATCACGTGCTCCAGCCGGGACAGCTCGATCCGGGCCGTCATGCGGCCGATCGAGGCGTCGTCCTGCACCAGGTCTTGCAACCCGTCGGCCCCCTCGAACAGCAGGTACAGCTGGGCCGCCAGGGCGGTCGTCTCGGGCAGCCGGGCGTGCGCCGGGTCTCCCTTCCACAGCGCCTGGCGGGTCTCCCGCAGCACGTCGAGCACCGAGCGGACCGACGTGACGCCCGGCTGCGTCACCAGCCAACGCTCCAGCTCCTCCAGCCGGTGCAGCACCGCGGGGTCGCGCAGGCCCCCCGGGCCGGCCTCGACGAGGAACTCGATGGTGCCCGAGCCCCCGGCCGCCTCCTCGATGGCGAGGGTGTCGAGGCGCACCGGCGTGTCGTCGCGGAAGTAGCCGATCACGTCGGCGCCGACGTGGACCCGGGTCAGCCCCCACGCCGACGCGACGAGCACGACCGCGAAGACCGACAGCACGACCTTGCCGCTGCCCGGCGGCGGGTCGGCGAGGGTCGCGAGGAACCGGGAGATCGCGCCGCGTCGCCGTCGCTGCAGGAACGCCGGGCTCGGGGGCTTCACCCAGGTCGCGAAGACCGGCAGGAACGTGAACGTGAGGAAGAACGCGGCGACCGCCCCGAACGCGGCGACCACGCCGAACTCGCGGATCGGCCCGACGTCGCTGGTCAGCAGCGCCAGCAACCCCGCCGCGGTCGTGATGCTGGTGAAGAAGCAGGGCAGGAGCAGCTCCGACAGGCTGTCCCGGAGCGCCTCGCGCGGGGCCGCGCCGGCGCTGATCCGCTCCTGGGTGTCGGCCAGGACGTGCACCGAGTCCGCCACCCCGACGGCGAGCACGACGTTGAGCAGCGGCCCGCCGAGGATGCCGAAGGTCCACCCCACCGCGTGGATGAAGCCGAAGGTCCAGAGCGCCGCCAGGCCGACGACGAGCAGCGGCACGATGGCGGTCCGGATCCGGCCGAAGATCAGCCACCCGACGAGCACGATGACGAGCGACGAGACCGGCCCGACGCGGAAGGCGTCCCCCATGGCGAGGCCGCCGAGGGTGGAGTCGACCACCGGCAGCCCGGCCATCCGGAGCTCGAGCCCGGGGGCCGCCGCCCGCTCCCGGTCCAGCAGCGCGCGCAGGCCGTCGGCGAAGGCGATCTTGTCGGGCAGGTCGGTGTGCTCGGGATCGAGCTCGACGGCGACCAGCGTCATGCGCCCGTCCGCCGTCACCACCAGGTCCCGCAGCAGGGCGCTGCCGAGGGCCCGCTCTCGCAGGCGCCGGGCCTGCGGGACGGTGGTCGGCGGCCCGTCTGCGAGGGGGCCGACGACGACCCCGCCGTCCTCGTGCCGGACCAGCGGCGCGTCCAGCAGCGAGCGCACCCGAACGACGTGGGGCGCCTCGGCGGCGCCCGCGCGGAGGCGATCGACGACGGCCAGGGTGGTCGGCGCGAACACCCCCAGCCCGTCCGGTCCGTCGTCGGCGGCTTGCACCGCGATGACCGCGACCTCGTCGGCGCCGAAGTGCTCCTGGAAGGCGGCGTACGACACCAGCACCGGGTCGTCGTCCAGGAACCAGGACCGGATCGACGTCTCGATCTCGATGTCCTTGGCCGACCAGGCGGCCGCCGCGGTGATCGCGACGACGAGGAGCAGCGCCTCGCGGCGGCGGGCGACGGCGAGGCCTCCGAGCATCCCGTCATCTTGTCAGGCTGCGCGACCTCGTCGCCCCGGGAATCCCCTAGACTCCTCGCGGGGAGGATGACGATGCGCTGCTGCTGCCGCCTGTCCGTCCTGGTGTTCCTGCTGAGCGCGCTGGCTGGCCCGACCATGGCCCGAGCCGACGACGAGCGTCCGCCGTGGGAGCGGGACGAGGACGACGACGGCGGGGAGGGGGAGGACGAAGACCGGAGCGAGGACGACGACGGGGACGAAGACACGGAGTCCGAGGGGGACGAGGACGACGGGGGCGAGGACGTCGATCCCGAAGAGGAAGAAGACGAGGACGACTACGAGGGCGAGCAC
>CAYQEG010000119.1:0-7758 GCA_964416435.1 uncultured Rickettsiales bacterium | reverse complement strand
CGAGGACGTCGATCCCGAAGAGGAAGAAGACGAGGACGACTACGAGGGCGAGCACGAGGAGGGCTACGACCCCTACCTCGACGGCGACGACGAGCCCCGCACCCGGCGCCGCAAGGCCGAGGTCGACCCGACCGACCCCGACGCTGTCTACCGGGCCGGGGTGCTGTCCATCCGCCGCAATCGCCTCGGCGACGAGTATCCGAACGCCTTCGCCGCCCTGTTCCGGGTGCGCACCCGCTGGAGCGTCGTGCGCGGCGACGGCGGCCTCTTCACCCCCTACAAGATGGCCCGCTACCTGGGCGACAAGGGGGTCGCCAACAAGGTGGTGGGCCACCAGGTCGCCGGCTTCGCGGCGGGGGGCGGCGCATTCGTGATCGGCGCCTCGCTGCTCATCGGCGGGGGCGTCGCGGTGGGGCTCGACCGCAGCGGAGAGCGGAACAGCCGGTCGCGCATCGACGGCGTCGCGGCCACCCGCGCCTTGACCGCGGGGGCGATCCTGGGCCCGATCCTGATGGTGGCCGGGACCAGCGTGACGATCGGGATCCTGCGTCGAACCCGGCAGGTCGCCTGGTACTACGACCGCGGCGACGCCGAGGACGCGATCGAGGACTACAACGACGACCTGAGGGACGGGCTCGACGTCAGCGGGCGCGACCGCCGCGGCTCCGTTCTGCCGCCTCGGGCCGAGCTCCGTCTCGCCGCCGGTCCCGGCGCCGTCAGCCTCACGTTGACCTGGTAGCGCCCGGGGCTACTCCTCGCCCCGGAACACCCGCAGCAACCTCTCCACCACCGCCCCGCGGAGCACGAACGTCGCCTCCTTGCCGGCGACCACCGCGACGTACTTGCCGTCGGCGTCGGGCTCGGGCGCGATCTGGATGGACTGGCTCGCCCCGTCGGCCGTCTGCACCTGGATCATCGGCGCGGCTTTGGGGAGCAGCGGCCGCTCCTCGAACCGAAGCTCCGCCGCCCGCAGGTTGAGCAGGCTGTTGGCCGCGAGGCCGAGCTCCCGCGGGTCCGGGGTGAAGTCGCCGGGGCGCACCACGGTCCAGTCCCGCTCGCCGGCCGGCTCGATGACCACGATGCGCTCGTTCTCCGACCACGTGATGACCGGCCCGTCGGTCCGGCGGAAGCGCAGCGCGGTCTTGTCGCGCAGCGTCTCGGCGTCCTTGTCGAACTGGCGGAGGACCCCGGCGGCCAGCCGGAAGAGCCGGGCGTCTCCGTCGATCTCGGCGAGCACCGTCTTGTCCTGGGCGTCCTCCGCCCCGAAGCGCAGCGTGTAGGTGCGGCCCCCCTCGGTGGTGGCGACGACGACCAGGACCGGGGCCTCCAGTCCACCGGCGATGCGCGCCGCGGCGGCGTCGTCCCCTTCGAGGATCTTCTTCGCCTGGAGGTTGGCGAGGCTGCGCCCCATCTGGTCGAGCGCCTGGCTGCTGGGCACGAACCCGGCCGGGCTGACGCCCTCCCAGAAGGCCCGGTCCGGCTCCTCGACCCGGCGGAACGCGAAGGCGCCGTGCGGGCCCTCGATCGTCAGCCCGGCGAGGTCGTCCTTGGCGAACGGGAACAGCCGGGTGTCCCGCCAGGCGTCGGGATCGATGTCCAGCCGGTACCCCCCGGGCACCCGCCCGCGGAACAGGCCGGGCCGGCCGGGGCGCTGCACGTAGTGGCTGCCCCCGGCGATCTTGGCGCCCATCAGGAGGTGGGCCAACGTGCCGGAGGGGCCCTCGATCCGCAGCTCGCTGCGGTGGGCCTCGTCCAGCCCCGCGGCCGCCAGCGCCTCGGCCGACGGCCGGGGGTCGAGGCGCAGGTCCGGGGCGAACCCCTCGGACCAGTCGCGCAGCAGCGTGCTCAGCTTCTCGCGGTCGGCGGGCCGCTCGATCGGCTCGCGGATCATCCAGCCGCTGTCCACCCGGTCCAGGACGAGCCGCCCCTCGGGCGTCGTCCAGGTCACCTGGGTGACCGCGGGCTCGCTGATCGGATCGACCGACCAGATCGTCTCGGCCGGGCGCAGCCCGTCCGCGAACCGCAGCAGCGCGAGGCCTCCGAGGACCGCGACGGTCGCGAGCAGCAGCTGGTTGGTGCGGTCGAGCTTCATCCGTCGCTCCGGGCGCCGCGCTTGCGCCGCCGCCGCAGCCTCACGATGCCGAAGATCGCCACCAGCGCGGGCACCCCCGCCACGTTGGCGACCCGCAGCCAGGACGCGTGCTCCGGCACCTCCAGGAGCGCCGGGGCGCTGACCTGCGGTCGGATGTCGAGCAGCACCTCGTCGGCGGCCATCCAGTCGATCATGCCCAGGAGCAGGCCCGGGTTGGCGAACGGGAGCTCGAACGAGCTGGACAGGATCATCCGGGTGCCCGGCGGCGACCGCTCCAGGGGCGGGAAGCCGATCCCGTCCGGGGCGGTCTGACCCGCCCAGCCGCTGGCCAGCGCCCCCGCCAGGGCGACCAGGACGGTGTGGGGGCCGGCCGCCTCGGTGTCCTGCACCCGGGCCAGGCTGCGGGGGTCCAGGGATCGGACCGTGGCCCCGACCGTCGCCTCGTCGCGGGACGCCGCGAGCACGGAGACCTGCACGTCGGGGTCGGCGACGGCGCCGGTCACGTCCATCGCGGTGGCGAAGGGGGCGACCAGGGTCTCGGTGCGGCGGGTGATCGGGTGGGTCTCGTCCAGGTCCCGCAGGATCGGCACGAGGGGGGAGCTCACCGGCTGCATCGCCCGTCGCGGTCCCTGGCGCGTGCGGATCGTGATCGGCAGCCGGATGACGCCGTTCATCTCCCGGTCGACCACCAGGTCGGACCCCAGGCTCACCCCCCAGGGGGCGAGGAGCGGGTTGAAGTCGACCGGCGCGGGGCCGACCTGGCGCTGCTCCACGTCGGGCACTGCGGCGTAGGGGAACAGGCCGACCGCGCCGCCTCGCATGGCGAACTGGTCGATCGCGAACAGCGCCTGCTCGCCCAGCGGCCCCCGGCTCCCCATCACCAGCAGGACCGCGACGTCGTCTTCGATCTCGGCGCCGGCGGCCAGGTCGACGGCGCGCAGGTCGTACGTGTCGGACAGGACCTGGGCGACCGCCTTGAGCGGGTGCTGCTCGGCCTCCAGCGCCGCCGCGAGGTCCGCCTCGCCGTGGCCGGTGCCGAAGGCGACGACCTGCTTGACGCCGCCGGTGCTCAGGGCGCGCAGCGCGGTGGCGAGGTCGTACTCGAGGGTCGACGTGGAGTCGATGAACGGCAGCGCCTCGGAGCCGTCCTTGTGGTGGACCGACAGCCCCAGCCAGGTGATCTGGGACTCGACCTTGCCCCGGCTCCGGGCCGACGTCTCCCGGGGCTCGACGCCCAGGCGGCGGGCCCGCTCGCGGGCGTCCCGGTCGTCACCCGGGTCGGTGTAGGTGACGGTGAAGGGGACGGTCGAGGTCGCCTCGAACTCGGCCAGCTTGTCCCGGATGCGCTGGGTGTGCAGCGCGAACTGGGTCGGCAGATCGCGCGACAGGAACACCTCGATCGTGACCGGGGCGTCCAGGCTGCCCACGATCGTGCGGGCCGATGGGCTCAGGGTGAAGCGGGCGTCCTCGGTCAGGTCGACCCGCACGAACGAGCCGACCGACAGGTAGTTGAGCGCGACGGCCAGCCCCGCGACGAGCAGGACCGTCAGCGCAGAGTTGCGGGCGAGGTCGGTGCGGGCGCTCATCGCACGAGCCTCCGGCGTCGCACCAGGTGGGTCGCCGCGGTGAGGCACAGCGCGATGACCGACAGGTAGAGCACGACGTCCCGAGAGTCGATCACCCCGCGCTGGAGGTTGGCGAAGCGGCCGTCGAAGCCCACGAACCGCATCAGGTCACCCGCGGCGCCGGGCACGTTGAGCGACCACTTGTCGAGCACCCACATCGCCATGCAGGCGACCAGGGCGGTGAGCGCGGCGACGACCTGGGAGCCGGACAGCGTGGTGCAGACCAGTCCCACCGCCACGTAGCTCGCCGCCATGAGCACCAGGCCGGCGTAGCCGCCCAGGATCGGCCCGAGGTCCAGCTCGCCGTAGTTCGCCAGGGTCAGCGGGTAGGTGATCGTCAGCGCGGTGCCGAGCACGACGACGCCCACGGCGGCCAGGTACTTGCCCAGCACCACGTGCCACTCGGTCACCGGCAGCGTGAGGAGCAGCTCCAGCGTGCCGGTCGAGCGCTCCTCGGCGAGCAGCCGCATGGTGACCACCGGCACCGTCCACGCGAGCACCAGCGGCGCGTACTGGAACATCGGCCGCAGGGTCGCGAGGCGGCCCTCGAAGACGTCGGCGATGTAGAAGAAGAAGACCCCGTACGACACCAACAGGTAGACGAGGATGATGTACCCCAGGGGGGTGTTGAAGTAGGCCGCGAACTCCCGGCGGACGATGGCGGACAGGGCGCGCACCGCGCCGATGCTACTCAGCCGTGGCGAGAGTTCAACCGGCTGCCTCGCCCCAGAGGCGTCGTCGCGGCCGCCGTGCCCACCACGACCCCCAGCGCGAAGTGCACCCCGGCCGCCCACGCCGCGAACGAGAGCCCCTCCCGGCGAGCCACGAACGCGAGGAACGGGGCGTTGGCGGCGAGCCAGCCCGCGTCGGCGAGGAGCACGATCGGCGCGGTCAGCGGCAGCGCCGGCGCGCTCCACGCCGCGGCCGCCGCGCACACCGCCGACAGCGCGGACCGGCGGCTCGCCTGCCCGCTGGAGAACCCGCCGGACCCCTCCCTCCGCAGCCGCGCCCACATCCGGGTGCGGTCCCAGTAGTTTCGGGCCACGGTGCCGAAGTCGTCGAAGTGGTGGCGGCCGCGCAGGCCGTCGTCGAACGCGATGGTGTGGCCCGCTGCGAGCAGCCGGCGCGACAGCTCGTAGTCCTCCACGCTGCCCCCGAGGTAGGTCTCGTCGAACCCGCCCGCGGCGGCGAACACGTCGGCCCGCACCGCGGCGAGCGCCCCCTGGAGGTGGCTGCTCCGGCCCGTCCGGACGCCGGTCCGCTCCCAGCACCAGAAGGTCCACAGGGCCTTGTATCGAGCGAAGCGGTCTCCGTCGCCGGCCGGCTCGGCGTCGTAGCGACCGGTCGCCGCGGCGGTCCCCCGGTCGGCGAGCGCCAGCGCCGCGGCGACCAGCCCGGGCGCCGGCACGACGTCGCTGTCGAGGAAGAGGAGCAGCTCGCCCGCCGCGGCGGCGGCGCCGGTGTTGCGGGCGGCGGCGGCCCCCCGGTTGCGCTCGTGCTGGACCAGCCGGACGCCGGCGTCGCGGGCGACGTCCGCGGTGCCGTCATCGCTCGCGTCGTCCACCACGATGACCTCGAAGGCGTCGGCGGGGGCGTCCTGGCGGGCCAACGCAGCCAGGCAGCTGCGAAGGTGATCGCGCGCGCGCCAGGCGGGGATGACGATGGAGACTCGGAGTGACACTGGACCGGCAGGGTACTATCCGCCGATGCGCCGACGCCTGCTCCTGCTGCCGTTCGCCCTCCTGCTCGCCTGCTCCGCCCCCGACGCGGTCCCCCTGCTGGAGGCGCCCTCGCCGCTGCCCGAGCGGGTCGGCGACGCGTTCAGCGGCCCGGCGTGGGTCGTCTTCGCGGACAAGGGGCCGGCCGACGACCTCGCCGAGCGGCTCGCCGAAGCGGAGTGGGCGCTGCACCCGCGCGCCGCCGCCCGCCGCGCGCGCAACCGCCCCGACGGCCGCGCCGTCGACCGGAGCGACCTGCCGGTCCACGACCCCTACGTCGTCGCGCTGGAGGATCTCGGCCTGCGGGTTCGACACCGCAGCGTGCGGCTCAACGCCGTCTCGGTCGCCGACCTGCACGGCCTGCACGACGAGGTCGCCGCGCTGCCGTTCGTGCGCACGCTCCACCCCGTGGCCCTGCGCACCGGGCCGGCGATGCCGACCCTCGGGCCGGCGATCGTGCCCGCCGGCGACGCTCCCCGGGGCGAGCCCGCGCCGGCCTCGCCGTACGACTACGGCGAGGCGGAGTGGCAGGCCAAGCTCATCGCCGCCGACGAGCTGCACGGCGAGGGCTACACCGGGGCCCAGGTCATCGTCGGCGTCACCGACACCGGCTTCCGGATGACCCACGAGGTGCTCGCCCCGCTGGTCCCCCAGGTCATCGACTCCTACGACTTCCTGGAGGACGACCCGGAGGTCGCCAACGAGACCGCCGACGAAGACGACGTCGACCAGGACTTCCACGGCTCCGTCGTCGTCTCGACCCTGGCCGGCAAGCTCGACGGGACGATGGTCGGCATCGCCCCGGAGGTCTCCCTGCTGCTCGCCAAGACCGAGAGCGTGCCGCTGGAGGAGGAGTTCGAGGAGGACACCTGGATCGCCGGCGCGGAGTGGGCCGAGTCCAGCGGCGCCGACATCCTCTCCAGCTCCCTGGGGTGGACCGACTGGTACACGCTGCCGGACGACCTGGACGGGGCCACGGGGGTGTCGACGATCTTCGCCAACGAGCTGGCGAGCGGCACCGGGCTGCTGATCGTCACCTCCGCCGGCAACAGCGGACCAGGGGCCGGCACGCTGTTCCTGCCCGCCGACGCGCAGGAGGTCATCGCGGCCGGCGCCGTCGACGAGAACGGCGACGTGGCGGTGTTCAGCAGCCGCGGACCGACCGCCGACGGTCGCTTCAAGCCCGACCTCGCCGCGCCCGGTCAGTCGGTGACGGTGGTGCGCTGGGACCAGCCCGACGGGCTGCAGACCGCGTCCGGCACCAGCTTCGCCGCGCCCATCCTCGCCGGCGTCGCGGCGCTGCTCGTCGAGGCCCACCCCGAGTGGACGCGGGAGGAGCTGACCCAGGCGCTCAAGGACACCGCGTCCCAGGCGACCGCCCCGGACAACGACCTCGGCTGGGGCCTGGTCGACGGCTGGGCCGCCTGCGGCCTCGAGTGCTCGTGCCGGGACGAGGACGGCGACGGCGCCTACGCGGACGACTGCGGCGGCGCTGACTGCGACGACGACGAGCCGAACGTCCGGCCCGGCGCGACCGAGTTGTGCAACGAGGTGGACGACGACTGCGACGGCGCCCCGGCCCCGGACGAGGTCGACGCTGACGGCGACGGTGACCTCGCGTGCGCGACCGACTGCGACGACGGCGACGCGTCGCTGAACGGCCTCGACCTGGACGGCGACGGCGACCCCTCCTGCGGCACCGACTGCGACGACACCAACCCCGCGATCGAGGGGCTGGACCACGACGGCGACGGCACCTCGCTGTGCGGCGGCGACTGCGCCGACGGCGACGCCTCCATCTCGCCCGACCAGCCCGAGGTCCCGTACGACGGCATCGACCAGGACTGCGACGGCGCGGATCTCGACGACGTGGACGGCGACGGCGTGATCGGCGGCCCCGACGGCGCGGACTGCGCCGACGACGATCCCTCGATCTTCCCCGATCCCCCGCTGGGCGAGGGCGAGATCGAGATCGCGATGACCGGCGGCCACGAGCTCTGCTTCGACGGGCGGGACAACGACTGTGACGGCCTCGAGGGGACCGCCGACCCCGACTGCCGGGCGGAGGCGCTCGCCGAGGCGGGCGGCTCCAGCTCGTTCTCCACGACGTTCAGCAGCGACGGCTCCGGCTGCGCGCTCCAGGTCGGCGGTCGGTCGCCGGCCTCCGCGGCGCTGCTGCTGGCTTTGCTGGCGCTCGGCGTCCGGCGGGGCGCAACGAGGAGTGACGCAGAGTTCGGGTGGATCCGTCCACGGAGCGACCGAGCGACTATGTGATTGGTGCTCTAGCATTCGCGGATGCGTCCCTTCCGACTCGCCGCGCTGC
>CAYQEG010000118.1:0-25204 GCA_964416435.1 uncultured Rickettsiales bacterium | reverse complement strand
CGTGTTGTTGTCGTCGCAGTCGTCGCCGCCGACCAGGTCGGAGTCGTAGCCGTCGCCGTCGATGTCGGTCAGGTCGGCGCCGGAGCAGTCCTGGTCGATGCCGTCGTAGGCGATGTCGGGCGCGCCGGGGTTGGTGAACGGGCTGTCGTCGTCGCAGTCGTCGCCCCAGGGCTCCGCCACGTAGCCGTCGCCGTCCATGTCGACGACGACCGTGATGGCGACCGACTCGGTCGTCACGTGGCCGCAGCCGTCGTCGACCGACAGCGTGATCACGTGGTCTCCGGGGGTCAGGTCGGCGTACTGGAAGAAGAGGCCGCCGAGCGCGTCGGCCGGGTCGGTGTTGAACTCGCCGTCGATGTCCGAGGACCAGGAGACGACGAGCGCGGGGGCGTCGGTCACGTCGTCGCTGACGTCGGCGGAGAAGACGAGCATCTCGCCGGCGAGGTGGTCACCCTCGGCGGGGTCGCCCAGGTCGACGTCGGGCGCCTCGTTCTCCTCGCAGACGCGGATGGGCGTGTCCGAGGAGCACTCGAAGAGCTCCTCGTCGACCACCAGCATCGTCAGGATGTGGTCACCGACGCTCAGGCCGTCGTAGTGCGTCTGCACCGCCCCGGCGGTGTCGGGGGTCAGCACGGCGAACTCGCCGTCCAGATCCGTCGACCACTTCACGGTCAGCAGATCCGCGGGCACGTCGGGGTCGTTGACCTGGCCCGAGAACAACACGTCAGTGCCGACCTCGAAGCCGGTGTCCAGCGGCTCGAGGATCTCGCACGCGGGCGGCAGGTGGGTCGTGGTGACGGTCACCGTGACGGTCGCGGTGCCTTCGCCGCCTTCGCTGTCGACGGCGGTGACGGTGAGCAGGTGCTCCCCGCTCAGGAGCTCGATGTTCTGGACGAGGTCGCCGTCGCTGCCGGGCACCAGGCCCGTCGCCAGCTCGCCGTCCAGGTCACTCGAGATCGTGATCGAGAGCTGATCCGGAGAGTCGACGTCGTCCAGGACGCTGATCTCCATCGGGATGGACTCGTCCGTCGTGAAGTCGTCGCCGTTGTCCGGCTCGTCGATGTCCACCAGCGGCGGCTGGTTGGGCTGGACCGTGATGTTCCGCTCGTCCGTGGCGGAGTCCCCGTCGGGATCCGTGCAGGTCAGCGTGATGAGGTGCGCGCCGCCCGTCATCGACGCGACCGTGCCGCTGACGTTCCCCTGCTCGTCGGGGTTCGCCGGTTCGACCAGCTCCCCGTCGATGTCGCTCGTCCAGGTCGCGGTGAGGCTGACCTCGGCGCTCTCTGGATCGATGCACGACCCGGTCAGGTTCAGCGGATCACCGTGCAGGCTGTTCAGACCTTCGACCGGAGCGAAGATCCGGGCCGATGGCGCCTGGTTGATGGGTCCGGGGTCGACGCTGTCCGGACAGCCGACCAGGATGGCGATAGCGAAGAGCCAGGCGTGGCGGATGCTCATGTGCATCTTGGGCCTCCCGCCGCAGGTCGAACCCCCCCTCGATTCTTCCCTGCGTATGCGCACTATATCCGCTCGCGACAAGGGGTCAATCGAAGGACGGAGCGTCCAGAGGCTGACGGGTGGTGTGCTAGTCTGGAGGACGGGCTGAAGGGCAAACTCGGGGGGACGAAGGCGCCGATGCCGGACCAGCAGGGGCAAACGGGGGAGCAGCCGGCGGCGGCCGGCGGGCGAACTCCGCCAAAGGTGAAGAGCAGCCTCGAGTTCCGGGTCGACTCCGGCCTGGACTACCGCGACTACCCGATCCTGCTGGTCGACGACGAGATCGAGAACCTCCAGGCCTTCATGCTCAACTTCCGTGACCAGTTCACGGTCGACACCGCCGATTCGGGCGACGCAGCGCTGGCCAAGCTCCGCGAGCGGGAGTTCGCGGTCATCGTCTCCGACTACCGGATGCCGGGCATGACGGGGGTCGACCTGCTGGAGCGCACGGTCGCCCACTACCCGCACCTCATCCGGATCATCCTCACCGGCTACACGGACAACGAGAGCCTGATCTCGGCGATCAACCAGGGCCGCATCTACCACTACATCACGAAGCCCTGGAAGCCGGAGGAGATCGAGATCATGCTCAAGCGGGCGATCGAGCGTTTTGCGCTCGACGCCCACAACCGCCAGCTCGTCGCCGACCTCCGCCGCGAGAAGGCGGAGCTCAAGCGCATGGTCCAGGAGCAGACCCTGGCGCTCCGGCAGGCCAACGAGCGGCTGCGCAAGCTGGCGATCTCCGACGGCCTCACCGGGCTGTACAACCACCGCTACTTCCAGGACCGGTGGCGGCGCGAGGTTCAGCTCGCCCGGCGGTACGACGAGCCGCTGAGCCTGATGATCCTGGACGTCGACTTCTTCAAGAACTTCAACGACACCATGGGCCATCCCCAGGGCGACGTGCTGCTCAAGGAGATGGCGATGCTCCTGCTGCGGTCGGTCCGCGAGGTCGACCTGGTCGCCCGCTACGGCGGCGAGGAGTTCGTCATCGTCCTGCCGAAGTCCAAGAAGGGGGACGCGGTGGTGCTCGCCGAGCGGGTCCGCTCGCTGGTCGGCCAGCACGCCTTCCCCCATCGGGACATCCAGCCCGGTGGTCGCTTGACGGTGTCCGTCGGCGTGGCCGCCTACCCGCTGGACGGGGCCGACGCTGGCGAGGTCATCGTGGCCGCCGACAAGGCGCTGTATCGGGCCAAGCGCGAAGGCCGCGACCGGGTGGTGGCGGCCGGAGGCGAGCCGCAGGACCCCAGCCGGCTGGCGCTGGTCGAAGAAGCCCAGGACCTGGACCTCGTGGTCGAGGAGGACGGCAACATCCGGGAGGCGGCGCTCTCGGCGACCGACCTGCCGATGGCGTCGGCGATCGACACCTTCCGGATGCACTCCCTCAAGGAGCCCAAGGCCGAGAAGGTCGAAGAGGCGCCCGCCAAGAAGCTGGCCACGCCGTCCGGTTCGGGTGCGCCGGCCCACGTCCAGGAGCTGCCCGACGGCGCTGTGCTCGCGCTGCCCGCCGAAGAGGACGAGGAAGACGACGACTTCTACGACGACGACTACGCGGAGGATGAAGAGACCGTCCCCCCGGACCGCCCACTCCCCGAAGAGGACACGGGCCCGTCGTCCGAGTACCTGATCGAGGTCGACGACACGATGGACTGACGGGCGCGCGTCGCTCAGTCGTCCAGGAGCGCTCCAACCAGCGCCGCCACCTTCTTGGCGTCCGCCCGCCCGGCGGTCGCCTTCATCACGCGGCCGACGAAGAAGCCCCGGAGCTGTTTCGCCCCGGCCCGGTACCGCGCGACCTCGGCCGGATGCGCCGCGAGCGCCCCCTCCACGGCTTCCCGCAGGGCGTCGGTGTCCTGCATCTGGCGCCACCCCTGGGCCTCGACGACCGCGGCGGGTCGATCTCCGCTGCGCCAGGCCAGGGCCAGCGCCTCCTTGGCTCGCCCGCCGCCGACGGAGCCGGCCTCCACCAGCGCGATCAGCTCGAGCAGCGCGTCGGCGGGGAGCGGGATCTCACTCGGAGAGAGGCCGTCTTCGTTGAGCAGCCGTCGGACCTCGCCCATGGTCCAGTTCGCCAGCAGCTTGACCGTGCGGGGGTCGTCGGCGGCGTCGGCGCCCCCCTCGAACCAGTCGGCGAGCGAGCGGTCCACGGTGAGCTCGCCGGCGTCGTAGGCCGGAAGCCCCCACTCCCGCCGGTAGCGGGCCGCCCGCTCCCACGCGAGGGGCGGCAGGTCCTGTCGGAGGTCCTCGATGAAGCCGGGCTCGAGCCTCAGCGGCGGGAGGTCGGGCTCGGGGAAGTAGCGGTAGTCCTGGGCCTCCTCCTTGCCCCGCATGAACACGGTCCGGCCGGTGCGGGTGTCGAACCGACGGGTCTCGGGGGCGACCGGCGTCCCGGCCTCCAGCAGGGCCCGCTGGCGTTCGGCCTCGTGCTCGATCGCCTGGGCGACGAAGCGGAACGAGTTGAGGTTCTTGACCTCCACCTTGGTGCCGAGCGGCTCGCCGTCCTGGTGCACGGAGACGTTGGCGTCACAGCGCAGCGAGCCTTCCTCCATGTTCCCGTCCGACACCCCGAGGTAGCGGATCGCCGAACGCATGGCCCGCATGAACGTTGTCGCTTCGGCGGCGCTGCGCAGGTCCGGTCGGGTCACGACCTCGCACAGGGGCACGCCCGCTCGGTCCAGGTCGACCCGGGAGGTCGATTCGTCGTGGGTCGACGTGCCCGCGTCCTCCTCGAGGTGGATGCGCTCCAGCCGGATGGACCGGGCCTCGCCGTCGACCTCGATGGGCAGCGCGCCGCCGGTGCACAGGGGGCGGTCGTACTGGCTGATCTGGTAGCCCTTGGGGAGATCCGGATAGAAGTAGTTCTTGCGGGCGAACACGGAGACGGGGTGCACTGTCGCGCCGACCGCGAGCCCCAGCCGCGCCGCCTGGGCCACCGCCTCGGCGTTGACCACCGGCAGGGCGCCCGGCAGACCCGCGCAGACGGGGCATACGTCGGTGTTGGGGGGCCGGCCGTAGGCGTTGGGGCAGCCGCAGAACATCTTGCTCGCGGTGCGCAGCTGGACGTGGAACTCCAGCCCCACGACGGTCCGCCAGGTCACGCGCTCGCCTCCACCCGCTGGGCGAGGTCCAGCAGGCGGTCCTCGCTCCAGGCGGGGCCGATCAGCTGCAGCCCCCACGGCAGCCCCGCGGCGTCGGCCCCACAGGGCACCGAGACGGCCGGCACGCCGGCCAGGCTGGCTGGGATGGTGAAGATGTCGGACAGGTACATCTGGACCGGGTCGCGCGTCTTCGCCCCCAGCTCGAACGCGGTGGTGGGCGAGGTGAGCGAGACGATCGCGTCGACCTCCTCCCAGGCGGCGTCGAAGTCGGCGGAGATGGCGCTCCTCGCCGCCTGGGCCTTGCCGTAGTAGGCGTCGTGGTACCCGGCCGACAGGGCGAAGGTGCCGAGCAGGATCCGGCGCTGGACCTCCGGGCCGAACCCCTCCGTCCGGGACGCCTCGTACAGCTCCCCGAGTCCAGCGTCCGGTCCGCCCCGCCGCTGGCCGTACCGCACGCCGTCGAACCGGGCGAGGTTGGAGGACGCCTCCGCGCTGGCCAGCACGTAGTAGGTCGCGGCGGCGAACCGGGTGTGGGGCAGGGCGATGTCAACGAGGTCGACGTCACCGAGCCCTTCGAGGCCGGCGCGCAGCGCGTCTGCGGCGTCGGGCGCCAGAGGGGCGGAGTACTCGGCCGGCACGCCGACGCGCAGCCGCCGGCCGTCCGGCGGCAGATCGACGGCCGGGGCGGAGAGGGAGGTCGAGTCGCGGGGGTCGTGCCCGGAGATCGCGTGCAGCAGCGCCCGCGCCCCGGCCACGTCGCCCGCGACCGGGCCGACGACGTCCAGGCTGCTGGCGAAGGCGACGAGGCCCCAGCGGCTGACCCGACCCCAGGTCGGCTTGACGCCGACGACGCCGCAGAGCGCCGCGGGCTGTCGGACCGAGCCGCCGGTGTCCGTGCCGAGGGCCAGGGGCACGACCCCCGCCGCGACGGCCGCCGCCGAGCCGCCGCTGCTGCCGCCGGGCACCCGGCCGGAGTCGACGGGGTGGAGCACCGGTCCGAAGCCCGAGTTCTCCGAGGAGCTGCCCATCGCGAACTCATCGAGGTTGGTCTTGCCGACCAGCACCGCGCCGGCGTCGCGCAGCCGGGCGACCGCCGTGGCGTCGTAGGGGGCGACCCAGCCCTCCAGCAGCCGGCTGCCGCAGGTGGTCACCTGGCCGCGGGCGCAGAGGTTGTCCTTGATCGCGATCGGGAGTCCGTGCAGCGGTCCGCGGGGCTGGCCCGCCCGGAGCTCGTCGTCGGCCCTCGCTGCAGCCTCGAGCGCCCCGGCTTCGTCGAGGCTGATGAACGCGTTGAGATCGGAGCGTCGGCCGGCCGCCTGCAGAGCCGCGCGGGCCAGGTCGACGGAGGTGGCCTCGCCCGCGCGGAGCTGGCGGGCCAGCTCCGCGGCGCTCGCGGTCACGGCGGGTCCTTCAGCACCGCGGGCACGACGAGCAGGTCGCCCTGCCCCTCCGGGAAGCTCGCGACGATGTCCTCGGCTCGTTCGCACTCGGCGACGGCGTCGTCGCGCAGCGGCGCGGCGGCGGCAGGGAGCGGGTCGGACGGTGGGTCGGGGAGCTGACCGAGCACGTCGATCCAGCGCACGATGCTGGCCAGCTCGTCGGCGACGATCGCTTCGTCCGCTTCGTCGATGCGCAGGCGAGCCAGTTCGGCGACGCGACGGACCAGGTCGCGGTCCACGACGGCCGCCACGGGCTTGTCAGCCCTTCGGGGTGAAGCCGAAGACGTGCGCGATGCCGCTCAGGACGCCGTGGCGCTCTTCACCGGCGAGGTCCTGCAGCTCGCCGGGATCGAGGAGCACGGCGCCGCAGCTGGCGCAGACCTCGATCTCGACGCCTTTGTAGTGGGTCGTCATCATCTGGTTGCCGCACTTGCCACATCGGTGGTGGTGCAGTTCCTTGAGCGCCTTGGCCTCGGCGAAGTGGTCGCTGGCCTGGAGCGTCTTGGCCAGCCGCTCCTTCTTCTCGGCCTCGATGCGCGCGAAGTATTCGTCTTCGGGGTTGCTCATGGTCTCTCCGCGGGGTTGCGAGGGGCCGGAAGACTACTGCAGCTGAGCCAGGATCGCGCGGATCTCCCTCGCGTCCCGGCCATCCGGATCGAGCTCGAGGGCGCGCTCGTACTCGGCGATCGCCTTGTCCCGCTTGCCCCCGGCCTGGTAGGCGAGGCCGAGGCCGTATCGAGCCTCCGCGCTGCTCGCTCGGAGCTTCAGCGCCTTGCCGAACGCGCGCTCGGCGGCCGAGTTCCGGCCCAGCTCGACGCTCATCCAGCCCAACTGCAGGGCTGCTCGGAAGTTCTTCGGGTCGGCCTCGAGCGCGGCAGCGTAGGCGTCCGCGGCGGCCCGGAAGTTCCCCCGGTCGCGAGCGCGGTCGCCCTCGGCGAGCTTGTCCGCGGCCGACGCGCGAGGCGCCGGAGTCGCGCGGGGGGTGGCCCGCGGCGTCGGAGTGGCCCTCGGCGTGGGGGTTGGGCGCGGCGTCGCCACGGGGGTCGGACGCGGCGTGCTCGCCTCGGGCGTCGGCTCGGGCGTCGGCTCGGTGTCCACCGAATCGGTCGCCTCCTCGTCCGTCGCCGGCTCGTCGTCGGCCACCTCCGTGGTGGGCTCTGCCGGGGTCGGCTCGGGCACCTGGCCCGCGCCATCCGAGCTCGCCAGGATCTCGGTCGAGGGGTCGAAGACCTGGCCGCTCCCCGGGCCGAGCATGAACCACCACATCGCCCCGACGCCCACGCCGAGGAGGACGAGGAGGGCGATGTAGAAGCCGGTGTTGCTCTTGGGCTCCTTGAAGTCGTCGAACGTCTGGTCGGGGTCGAAGTCGGACCGGGACGCCGCGGGGGACACCGCTGGGGTCGGACCGGTGGGAGTGGCCGCTCCCGCCGACACCTCTGCGGGGGGCGGCGTCCGATTCTGGACCGGCACCGGCCGGGTCTCCATGAGGTTCGGCGAGCTCGCTCCTGCTGCGTCGAGCACACCCGAAGCGCTGGACAGCGACTCCGCTTCATCGTCGCCGTGCGTCGCCCCGACGGCGGACATGCTGCCCTCGGAGGCGGTGAAGAAGCGGTCCCCGCTGGCCAGGCTGTCGTCGGGCACGGAGGGGAGATGAGGCACCGACTCGGCGCCCACCGAGTCGTGGTGGATCGAGTCGTGGGAGAGCGAAGCGCCAGACAGGGAGTCGTCGGCGAGTGAAGCGTCGGAGATCGAGTCGTTCGAGAACGACTGCGACGCGGTCGCCGGCTCGTCGTCCGGCGGGGCGGCGAACTCACCCGACGCCCGGACCACTTCGGGCACCTCACCGCTCCGGGCCGCCTCGACCGCCGGCCGGACCGTCGACTCGTCCGATCCGCGGGCGGCGGCGACCTGGTCGCCGGTGACCGCCTTCATCTCCTTGGTTCGCTGCTTGAGCTCCCGCCGCGCCGCCTTCAGCTGATCGATGATCGCGAAGAAGGCCCGCAGATCGGCCCGGTCGGTGACCACCTCCCAGGACTTGCCGTCGGAGCTGATCCGGTCGCCGGGGAGCACCCGCTTCTCGACGATCCAGCGCTGAAGGGTGGAGATGTCCTTGACCTTGTAGACGCGGTCGCCCTGGGCCAGGAACAGCGTCGCCGAGCTTCGCCGGGACGGCTTGGGCGCCGGAGGTGGCGAAACCGGCGCGGACGCGCGGGCCTTGGGCGGCGTGGGCAGCGGCGGGGGCGGGGGCGGCGGATCCGGGGCTCGAATCGGAGCCGAGGCGGCCGGCGCCGGCGGGTCGGCGCTGGGCTGAGACCGGGGCGTGCGGGTGACCGGCGCGGGGGCGTAGACCGTGAACGTGTGCTCACAAGCCGAGCACTGCACGGGAGTGCCGTCCTGTTCGAGCTGATCGCTCTCCAGGAAATACTCGGTGCCGCACTTCGGGCAGATGATTCTCACGTTGGTCTAGGAGGCGCCCCTCATGGGCCTGCGCGGTTGACTGCACTGCCGAGAGAGCCTGCCTTCTGGTAGGCCGCCGCGGCGTCTTGGGGCTCGTTCAGGGCCGTGTGGATGTCGCCCTTGAGGTTCCAGTAGTCGGCGCACGTGCCGCACTTGGCGATGGCGCGGTCGACCATTCCAAGGGCCTTGCCGTAGTTCTTGCCGGCGAACTGCTCCTTGGCCTTGCCGAACCAGAGGCTGCCGCCCTGGTCCGTCTGGGTGCTCTGGGACGATTGCGGCGTCGGCGTCGCCGAGGCGATCGCGCCGGGGGCGGGCCGGGGCGTGCGCGCGCCGGGGGCCGGACGCGGCGTCGGCGCCGAGACCCCGCCCGGGCGCTGGGGCACAGGCTCCAGCTTCGGGGTGTATTCCTCTTCGACGACGTCGTCGTCATCGCCCGTGGCGCGAGCTTCGGCCTCCATCCGGCGGCGCTGCTCCTCGACCTGCTCTCGGATGCGCTCTCGGATGCGCTCCTGCTCGGCGTCCGCGTCCGTCGAGGGGGCGATCCCACCGGCGGCCGGACCGCTCGGGGTGGTGGTGGTCACCGGTCCCGGCGCCTCCGGGCGGCCGAACGCGAACCAGCCGACCAGCCCCAGCACGAGCACGGCGGCCAGGAGGTAGAGCCCGGTGCGGCTCGGCTTCTCTTCGACCGCGGGCTTCCTGGGCTTGCGCGGCCGGGTGCGCTGCTGCCCCGTCGTCGAGCCGTAGCTGCCCGTCGCGGCCCCGAAGGTGCTCGACGCGCCGGGCCCCCCGTAGGTGCTCGAGGCGCCCGTCCCAGCGGAGCTGCTCGAGGCGTCCGCGGCCGGCTTGGGCTTCTTGACCTTCGCCTTGGAGCCCCGCGCCAGCTTCTCCGCCTTGGCGCTGCGCCAGGTCTCGATGAAGTGCGTGTCGAGGTCCGTGATGTCGCCGATGCGGACCCAGTCCTTGGCGTTGTGGCTGATCAGGTCGTCTTCGGTGACCTTCTTGTCGGTCAGGTACTTCTTCAGCGTCGAGATGTCGCTGAAGTCGTAGATCAGCCCGATGGCGACCTTGACCTTCCAGGTCGTGATGCCGACCTCGCGGAAGTCCAGGTCCGATGCGCTCGACGGCATCGGGATGTCGATCTCGCCCGTCGACGCGGCGTTCGGCGGGATCGAGTCTTCCGGCGGTTCGCCGGGCTTGACGACCGGCAACCCCTCGCGGCTCGCGGTGCTCAGCGTCGTCGCGGTCTTCCGCCGGCTCTTGCGCGGACCGGGGGCGACCACGCGGATGCTCCCGGTGGTCGTCGACGACGGCCCGTCGTCGCCCTCCAGCCCGACGGCCTTGAACGCGCCGGTCGTCGTCGCCTTGTCCCGCTGGGAGAGGCGATCACCGAGGGTGTCCGGGGCCTTGGGGACCGGCGGGGCGGCCGGGGGCGCCTTCGGGGACGCCTTCGGGGGAGACGCGGCGGCTTCCGGGGGCTTCTCGGCCTCCGTCTCTCCGTCGGAGAACACGACGAAGATATGGGAGCACTTGGGGCAAGTGATCTTTGCCCCGCGTCCCTTGATCTTGTCTTGGTTCAGCCGATACCGCGCGCTGCAGCTCGGGCAGGTGATGACCATGCGTGTTGCCGACCCCGAAATCCCGGGCGCTCGTCCGGGTAATCAATGGAAATCGTATCACACGATGGGTCGCTTGAAGACGCCCTGCAAGTCGCCGTCGCTACTGCGAGATGATCTCCAGTTCGGCGCTGCGCAGATAGACGAGCCGTTGCCCACCCCGGCGGAACTGGATCCGGGCCCGCGGGTTCACCTTGCTCCCCTCCAGGTCGCGGACGACGCCTTCGCCGTAGCGGGGGTGCAGGACGCGGGTCCCCGGCCCGAGCATCGAGAGGGCCTCGGCGTCCAGGGTGCGGACCACCTCGGGCGGCGCCGGCGGCTCCGCGCTCGCGTCGGGGTCTGCGGACGCGCCGAAGAGGCTGCCCTGCCCACCGCCGGGCGGTGGGCGTCGCCGCGCCGCGGGTTGAGGCGGCGGTCGCTCGAAGCGGGAGCGGAAGCGCTGGGCGGGGCGAGCCGGCGGGTCGTCGTCGTAGACGACGTAGCTGTCGCCGGGCACGACCGGGCGGGGGGTCGGCGGCGCGGACCGGACCCGACGGGAGAAGACGACGTCGCCCGTCAGCAGCTTCTTGGGGATCAGCCGCAGGAACCGGGACTCGTCGGTGTCCCGGAACATGCCCCCCATCCGGCGACGACGGGCCCGGAGCAGGTACAGCCGCTCCTCGGCCCGGGTGATCGCGACGTAGGCGAGGCGCCGCTCCTCTTCGAGGTCCGACTCCGCCTGGTTGGCGCGGAAGTGCGGGAACACGTCCTCGTCCATGCCGACGACGATGACCACCGGGAACTCCAGCCCCTTGGCCGAGTGCACCGTCATCAGGGTCACCTTGCCGGCGTCGGCCTCGGCCCCCTCCTCCGGCAGATCGTCCGTGTCCGCGACCAGGCTGACCCGGTCGAGCCAGGCGACCAGCCCTTCGGGCGGGGTCAGGTGGCCGAACTCCGCGGTGCTGTTCTTGAGCTCGGCGAGGTTGTCGACCCGCGTCAACGCTTCGGGGGTCTGCTGGTCGGCGTACCGCTCGACCATCTTCGTCTCGCGGAAGACCGCCTCGAGCAGCTGTGGCAGCGGCAGGTCGGTCGCGGTCTTGCGCAGCCCGACCACCAGGTCCCGGAAGCCGCCGAGCGCCTTGCGGGCCCGGCCGGCGAGCGCCGGGTCGTCGGCGAGGACGTCGAGCGCCGACCAGAGGCTGCTGTCGTCGGAGGCGGCGAGGTCCACGACCTTGCTCCGCGTGCCAGCGCCGATGCCCCGCGGCGGCTCGTTGAGCACCCGCAGCAGCGCGACGTCGTCGTCCGGGTTGAGCACCAGCTTCAGGTACGACAGGGCGTCCTTGACCTCCTTGCGGTCGAAGAAGCGCTGCGCCCCGACCAGCACGAACGGCAGGCGAGAGGCCAGGAACTCCTCTTCGAGCAGCCGACTCTGGGCGTTGGTGCGGAAGAAGATCGCGACGTCCTTCGGCTTGTGGCCGCGGCGGATCTCGCGCCGCACGATCTCGACGGTGCGGTGGGCCTCTTCCCGGTCGTCGAAGGCGACGCGCACGGTGATCGGGTCGCCCTCTCCCGAGTCGGTCCAGAGCGTCTTGCCCAGCCGCTCCCGGTTGGCCGACACCACGGCGGTGGCGGCCTCCAAGATGGTCCCGGTGGAGCGGTAGTTGCGCTCCAGTCGCACGGTGGTGGCGGCTTCGAAGTCGCGCTCGAAGTCGAGGATGTTGCGGATGTCGGCGCCGCGGAACGAGTAGATCGACTGGTCCTCGTCCCCGACGACGCAGACGTTGCGGTCGCCGTGATCGGTCAGCAGCCGCATCAGCTTGTACTGGCAGTGGTTGGTGTCCTGGTACTCGTCGACCATGACGTGGGCGAACCGCTTGCGATAGCGCTCCAGCACGTCGGGGTTGCCCTCGAACAGCCGGATGGTCTGCAGGATGAGGTCGCCGAAGTCGCAGGCGTTGGCCCGGCGCAGCCGCTCCTGGTACCGGCGGTAGATCTCGGGCACCCGCTTGTCGAGGTCGGCCCGCTTCTGCGCCGCGAGCTCGTCGGGGCTCAGCGCGTCGTTCTTGGCGCGGTCGATGATCGAGCGGATCGCCCGCGGGTTGACCTGCTTGGGCAGCCGCGCCTCCTGCACGATCATCTTGAGCAGGCGGAGACTCTCGTCCGCGTCGTAGACGACGAAGTCCGACGTCAGGTCCGCCAGGTGGTCCGCCTCCCGGCGCAGGATCCGCAGGCAGGCGCTGTGGAACGTCGAGATCCAAGGGGACGACGACCCCTCACCGAGCATCTGGAGCGTGCGCTCCTTCATCTCGCCGGCGGCCTTGTTGGTGAACGTCACCGCCAGCAGGCGCCACGGCTCGATGCCGGCCTCCCGGGCCAGCCAGGCGAGCCGGAGCGTCAGCACCCGCGTCTTGCCGGAGCCGGCCCCCGCCAACACGAGGAGCGGTCCTCCGGGGTGGGTGACGGCCTGGAGTTGGGCTTCGTTCAGCCCCGCGAGCAGTTCCTGCACGTCAGTCGCTGTTCTCGCTGGCGGCCGCCCGATCGGCGAGCGTCTGCTCTCGTGCCTCCTTCAGGGCGGCGCGACGTTCCAGTTGGCGGCGCATGCGGCTGGCGTAACCAGCCTTGTTCTCCTGACGAGCCCGCCCGATGGCGAGGGCGTCCGCCGGCACGTTGCGGGTGACCGTGGTGCCGGTCCCCACGTAGGCGCCGTCGCCGATCTTCACGGGGGCGATCAGGTGGCTGTCGGTGCCGATGAAGGCGTTCTTGCCGATGGTCGTGGGGTGCTTGGCGACGCCGTCGTAGTTGCAGGTGATGACGCCGGCGCCGACGTTGGAGCCCGCGCCGACCGTGGCGTCGCCCAGGTAGGCGAGGTGGTTGGCCTTGGCGCCGTCGTCCAGCCGGGTCTTCTTCAGCTCGACGAAGTTGCCGACGTGGGCGTCCGGTCCGACGTCCGAGGACTGCCGGAGGTGGCTGAAGGGGCCGATACGGGCGCCTTCGCCGACGTGCACGCGGTCGTCGTCCCCCGTGAGGTGCGGCTTCTTCTCGTTGATGCCGTTCATCACCGTGAAGGGCAGCACCCGGGCGCCGTCGCCCACACCGGCCCCGGTCAGCACCGCGTAGGGGCCGACCGTCGCGTTCTGCAGGACGGTGCTGTCGGTCAGGATGCAGCCGGCGAGCAGCGTCGAGCCCGCTCCGACGGAGCAGTCTCCCCGGAGCTCCACTCCGGCGCCGAGCGTGACGTCGGACGAGAGTCGCACGGACTCCTCGATTCGGACCGACGCAGGGTCGTCCATCGTGACGCCCCGCTCCATCCAACCCCGGTTGACGCGCGCCCGAAGCTCCGCCTCCACGTCGGCCAGCTGGGCCCGGTCGTTGATGCCGGCGACCTCGTCGGCGTCCGGGAGGATCCAGCCGTGCACCGCCAGCCCGTCGTCGTTGGCGAACTGGACGACGTCGGTCAGCAGGTACTCGTTCTGCTCGTTGTCGGTCGTCAGCCGGTCGATCGCCCCGTCGCCCTCGGACGCGCCGAACAGGAAGGTGCCGTCGAAGGCGTACACCGACGTGTTCACTTCGCCGATGGCGCGCTCCGCGGCGTTCGCGTCGCGGTGCTCCACGATCCGGAGCACGCGGCCGTCGGGGTCGCGCAGGACACGCCCGTACCCGGTGGCGTCGGCCGGCTCCATGCTCACGACGGTGATGGCGCCGCTGTGGGCCGCGAGCAGCTCCCCGATGGTGCCCGCGGAGATCCGGGGCACGTCGCCCGGCAACACCACGACCGTGCGACCGACCCAGGACGCGGCGGGGCGCGCGTGGGCGACGGCCTGGCCGGTCCCCTGCATCCCCCGCTGGGTCGCGAAGACGACGCCGTCGACGTCCGCGAGCGACTCCTGGACACGCTCCGCCTGGTGCCCGACGACGACCACCACGTCCGTGCAGCCAGCCTCCCGGGCGGCGTCGACGACCCGTCGCACGAGGCTGCGCCCGAGGACCTCGAAGAGGACCTTGGGGCGGTCGGACTTCATGCGCGTGCCCTTGCCGGCCGCCAGGATCACGGCGACCGGCGAAGCGTCGCGGTCGGTCATCGGGGCGTCTCGGTCGGGAGGTCCGACGGAGGCTCTTCCTCGGCCACCGACTCGTCGTTGACGGCCGACTCGGGCGCCGCGCCGAGGGGGGCTTCGGGGTCGACCCACCACTTGCCGTGGTGCTTGTACCAGCGCTGCGTGGCGTTCCGGTCCGAGACGCGGGCCTCCGTGGCGGCGACCTCCGTCCAGGACAGCCGGATCTCGCCCTCTTCGGCGCCGGTGCCGACGAACACGTACTCGATCTCGATGTCCCGGATGGACGGCGCGGCCGTGCCGGTCGCCGTCCGCGCCCGCAGGAACGACAGCTGCTGCTCTTCGTCCTCGAGGTAGGTGGCGGCCTGGTCCCAGCTCTGCCAGCGCATCAGGTTCCAGTACTCGTTGGCCCGCTCCTCGAGCTGCCGCTCGGCCATCTGGCGCTTGCGCGCCTCGGTGTTGGCGGCCATCTGCTCCTTCTGCGCTTCCGTGCAGGCGAGCGCGGGGGTCAGCAGGGCAGCTGTGAGCAGGACGGGGAGCCAGCGGCTCACCAGCAGGCGTCGAATCTCAGAGGTCCTCATCGAGTACATCGTCTCCTGTGCGGATCCTGGGCTGGACGGGTAGCCCGAGAATACGCCCCTGAACACCGAGCACGACCCGAACTGTCCCGAACGGCGCGGCGATGGGCTCGTCGGCGTTGTCGATCAGCGTGGGGGGGTAGTCCCCGGAGACCGAGCGACGAGCGGGGTTGAGCCCGATGGAGATCGGGACCCGCAGGTAGATGCCCAGGTGCTTGCCGATGTCGATCTGCACCCCCGGCTCCAGCTGTACCCCGAAGTCGATCAGGCGCGGGAACGTGATGTACTCGTCCGGGACCGACGGGCTCTCTTCGTTGTCCGGGAGCTCGGGGTCGTTGTAGAGGTCCGGGTAGAGGATCCACGAGATCCCGGCGCCGACCGTGGGCCGCACCACCGGCACGGTCAGGATGAAGTACCGGATCATCACCTCACCGCCCCACAGGTTGACGGTGGTCGGCACGAGGTTGGACGGCGCGTGGTTGGTCGGGGACGGGACGAGGTCGCCCCGGGGGCACTGGGTGTCGCCCGGGGTGGGGCACTCGGTGTCGCCGCTGAACAGCCGGGTGTTGACCCGCGCGCGGGACCACCAGGCCCCCGCTTCGATGTCCAGGTTGCGCAGGATGCCGACGCCGGCCGAGAAGCCGATGGTGAAGGACTGGCCCTTGTCCGCGATCTGCCACGAGTACTGGTCGACCACGCCCTTGAGCTCGGGGTCGAG
The DNA here is from genome assembly GCA_964416435.1 of uncultured Rickettsiales bacterium. GTDB lineage: Bacteria > Myxococcota_A > UBA796 > UBA9615 > UBA9615 > CAYQEG01. Next base: position 9,773 of record CAYQEG010000118.1, on the reverse strand, counting down.
CAGGTAGCCGCCGTAGTAGCGCAGCCCGGTGGCGCCGCCGATGAAGCCGAAGTTGACGCTCGCCAGGATCTGCAGCCGGTGGCCCGCCCAACGGCTCCTCCACTTGTCCCACTCCAGGCCGCTGTTCTTGTACGAGAGGTACTGCCGCTCGTTGATGCCGAGCTCCTCCCACTCCCGCACGACGCCCTCGGAGTCCTTGATCTCCTGCATCTGCTCTTCGGTGACGTACTCCCGCTCGGGGCGGGCGCGCTCCTCGGCCCGGGAGAGCTCGTCGGCGTCCACGTCGAGCTCCATGCGGGCGACGATGCGGCGCTCCTCTTCGGTCTGGGCGAGCTCCAGGGCGCGGCGTCGCGCTTCGTCCGCCTCGAGCGCCTCCTCGTAGGGGGCGAGCAGCTCGGCGCGACGCAGCATGTCCAACGTCATCACGACGCTCCGGGCGAGCACCGTCTCTTCGCCCGCGCTCAGCTTCAGGGCGTACTGATGCTCCAGGTCGGCGTGGGGCACGTTGAGCACCGTGACGACCACCTGGTAGCGGTCGTCGCCGAGCACCGTCACCCGACCGCTGATCACGCGGTCGACGCCGGCCACTTCGCCGATCACGAACTGGCAGCCGAGCTCGTCGCCCAGGGGGCAGCCCTCGTAGTACAGATCGGCGTCGATGTCCTCGACCCGGGGGGCCTCCTCGAGGCCGACGATGGTCAGCTGGGGCTCGTCCTCCAGGGCGGTGCGCAGGAAGCCTTCGAGGAGCACACCGACGCCGGTCGACTCGCTGGTCTCCCCGGCGAACGGCACCACGAGGACCGTCTGGACGAGGTCCTCCTCGGTGATCTCCTCCGGAAGCCGCAGATCGGTGTCCCGGCGCCGATCTTCGTACTCGTCGAGGTCGACGTCGTCCTCGTCGTCTCCGAAGTCCTCGTCGTCTCCGAAGTCCTCGTCGTCGAGGTCCTCGTCGTCTCCGAAGTCCTCGTCGTCGAGGTCCTCGTCGTCGAGGTCCTCGTCGTCGAAGTCCTCGTCGTCGAGGTCCTCGTCGTCGAGGTCGCCGTCTTCGTCGTCGAGGTCGTAGTCCTCGTCCTGCGCCCCTGCGGGAGCGGCCAGGAACGCCAGCAGGGCGATCGCGGCGAGCAGGAGCCGGAGGGTGGACGCCATGGGCTCCCCTAGAAGGGGATGTCCTCGTCGTCGCTGTACGGGATGTCGTCCTTCGGGGCCGGGTTGGACTGGCGCTGACCGCCGCCGCCGCCGCCGCCGCCGCCGCCGCCGCCGCGGTTGCCGCCACCCCAGGAGTCGTTGTCCCGGCGCTGTCCGCCGCCGCCGCCGCGGTTCTCCACGGTGGTCAGGAAGACCATCTCACGCGCGACGACCTCGGTCGACCAGCGGCGGTTGCCGTCCTTGTCGGTGTACTCGCGGGTCTGCAGGCGCCCTTCGACGTAGACCTTGCTGCCCTTGCCGACGAGGCGGTTGACCAGCTCGGCGAGCTTGTCCCACGCGACGACGTTGTGCCACTCGGTCTTGTCGCCGCCGTCCTTGGTGCGCGACGAAGTCGCCACGCTGAACTTCGCGACGGCGGTGCCGGACTGCGTGTACCGCAGCTCCGGGTCCCTGCCGAGGTTGCCGAGGAGGATCACCTTGTTGACGGAGTAGGCCATGCGCTCGCTTTTCCTGGGGGGGCCGTTGGGGCGCGGACTGTATCAGGCCCGCTGGACTCCGTCAGTCTGGTCGAGGTCGGGACGAAAACCGACCCGACCTGCCGTCTCAGGGGTCGACGTAGAGGCTGACGCGGTGGGCGTCGATCGAGCCCGTGAAGTCGAACAGGATGGCAGACCCCTCGAACTCCGCGAACAGCGTGTGGTCGTCGTCGAAGCCGCCTTCCCAGCCGACCGGGATGTCGAAGAAGCCCAGGTCCACCTGCACGTCGCCCTCCGCGTCGTCGTCGTCGACCTCACCCTCGACGTTGTAGTTGACGTCGAACTCGCCGAGCACGAACAGGTTGATCGTGCAGGAGCCGTTCTCGCCGACGAGGGTCTCGCCGGACATGTCGATGACGAAGTCGAGGCCGCCGAGGCAGGCGGCGGTGATCGGCGTGCCCTGGAACTCGGCGTCGATGAGGATCTCGAAGTTGCCGCTGTAGATCCCGGTGTGCGGGCCCTGGATTCGGACCCCGCCGAGGATGGTCTGGAGCCGGTCGCCGTTGGGCAGGTCCGCGGTCACGGTGAAGGTGTGGATGCCCCAGTCGAGCTCGACGTCGGCGACGCGGCCGACGGCGATCGGCTCGTCTTCCTGGTCGGTCTCCCAGACGATCTCGTCGAAGTCCATCGGCTCGCCGTCGGCGCTGATGATCTCGGCGTCCAGGTAGACATCCTCGTCGACGGACAGGACCTCGGCGGAGGCGGGGGCGTAGACCTCGAGGGTGGCCCCGTTGAACTCCGGGAACTCGTCCTCGGCCTCGACCACGACGACGCCGGGACCGGTCAGGTAGGTCTCACCGCTGCAGCCCACGAGGGCGACGGCGACGAGGCAGGCGGCAAAGCGGGGCAGGGTGCTCATGTCGAGGTCTCCATCGAAGCGCCGAGAAGCTAGCATTCCGGCTTAAACCGAGCCAGAACAAACACTTCGCGGTTCCCGGAGCGCGCTCCGGCGATCCGGCTGTCGCAACGTTGGGCGATCTCGAACCCGACGTCTCGGGCGGCGTCGCACACGGCCTCGACGGCGGCGTTGCGATCGGCGTCGTCGTTGACCAGCCCGCCTTTGCCGACCTTGTCCCGGCCGACCTCGAACTGGGGCTTCACGAGGGCGACGAGGAGCGCCCCGGACGGCAACAGGGCGGCGATCGGGGGGAGCACGAGGCGCAGGCTGATGAACGAGGCGTCGACCACGACCAGGTCGACCGGCCCGCCGAGCGGGTCGAGGTGCTCGCGCGTGAGCGCGCGGGCGTCCGTCCGTTCGAACGACGAGACCCGCTCGTCGTTCCGGAGCTTCCAGGCGAGCTGGTTGGTGCCGACGTCGACCGCGACCACGTGGGCGGCGCCGCGCTGAAGCAGGCAGTCGGTGAAGCCGCCGGTGGACGCGCCGACGTCGAGGCACCGAAGCCCGGCCGCGTCGACGTCGAGATCGTCCAGCGCGCCGGCCAGCTTGAGGCCGCCCCGGCTGACGTAGGGGTGGTCGGGCACCCTGAGCCGGATCGCGGCGTCCTCGGCGATCTTCGTGCCCGCCTTGTCGACCACGGTCTCGTCGACCAGCACCTGCCCCGCGAGGATCAGGCGCTGCGCCCGGTCCCGGGAGGCGGCCAGCCCGAGCTCGACGAGCAGCTGGTCGATCCGGCGCTTCGCCATCGGCTCAGTGAGAGCGCCGGACGGCGAACCAGGCGAGCTGGCGGAGCGTCTCGGCCCCCTCGCCGAACGGCTCCAGCAGCTCGACGCAGCGCGTCGCCAACGCCTCGGCCCGCTCGCGGGAGGCGTCGATCCCGATGAGCGCGGGGAAGCTGGGCGTGTCCGCCGCTTCGTCGCCCCGCTCGGTCTGGTCCTGCAGCTCGTCGAGCACGTCGTCCGCGATCTGGAAGGCCAGCCCGAGGAGCTCGCCGTACTCGGCCAGGGCGTCGGCCTGCTCGGTCGTCGCGCCGCCGAGGACAGCGCCGGACCAGGTCGAGAAGCGGAAGAGGGCGCCGGTCTTGAGGCGGTGGAGCTGGACGAGCGACGCGTCGTCGACCACGTCATGCTCGAAGCCGAGGTCGATGGACTGACCGCCGACCATGCCCTGCCAGCCGGCCGCGTGCCCCAGCGCGGTGGTGACGTCGAGGATCCGGCCGTCCGGGGCGGCGCCGCCGTAGGCGGAGCGGCTGGCCACCAGGCGCAGCGCTTCGGTCAGCAGGGCGTCGCCCGCGAGCAGGGCCAGCGCCTCGCCGAACTTCACGTGCACCGTCGGGCGGCCCCGGCGCTCGTCGTCGTCGTCCATGCAGGGCAGATCGTCGTGGATCAGGCTGTAGGTGTGCACCATCTCCACGGCGCAGGCCGCGGGGAGGACCGCGAGCGGAGATCCGCGACCGCCGACCGCTTCCCACGCCGCGATCGTCAGGGCCGGCCGCATGCGCTTGCCGCCACCGAACAGCGCCCAGGCCGCGGCGTCGTACAGAGATCGGGGCCAGGTCGCGGGCTGCGGGAACGCGTCCCGGAGCGCCCCGTCGACGAGGACGCGCTTCTCTTCGAACCAACCGTTCAGGTCCATGTGTCGTTCCGCCTAGAAGGGGATGTCGTCGTCGCCCAGGAGCGACTGCTGCGCCTCGGCCGGGTGCGGCGGCTCGGGGCGCGCCGTCGGGCCGTCGGGCACGATCTCGTCGCCCGGGTCGTGCGTCTCCGAGACCACCCGCCCGCTGCGGGCGTCGACCTCGACGACGCGGTCCCCCTCGCGCAGGAGCATCGCGACCTTGCTGCTCGCTTCGTTGAGCCGATCCTCGCACCGCCGGGCCAACGCGATCCCGCGCTCGAAGCGGGCGATGGTCTGCTCCAGCGCGGTCTCCCCGCGCTCCAGCTCGGTCACGATCGACTCGAGCTCGCCCAGGGCGGCTTCGAAGGTCAGCTGGTCGACGGGGGGCGTGGGCTCCGGCACGAGCGGGGGATAGCGTCGGTGGGCCGCGCGGTCAACCGCCCCTGCGCCGGATCGGGTGTCGCGGCCCGCGCTTCGGAGCCTTGCCCTGGCCGGACTGCTCGACGATCCGGACCACCCGCCCGCGCTGGCCCCGGTAGGGCTCCAGGAGCTCCAGCATCCGGGCGTCGTCGGCCCGCGGCTCCCGCTCGAAGAACCAGGCGACGCCGTTGGGCAGGTGGTAGTCGCCGATCGGCACCGCGTCCGCGAACCCCAGGCTGCGGACCATCACCTCGCCGGACGTCCACGGGCCGACCCCGGGCAGCGCCTGCAGGCGCGCCGCCGCCGCCGGTCCGTCCATGTCCATGATCTCCTCCAGCCGCTTCGGCACCGTGAAGATCGCCTGGAGGGTGCGGGCGTTGGCGCGCCGGCCCCCCGCGCCGACGTACTGCTCCCAGGGCAGCCGGGCGAGGACCCGCGCCGGCGGACGGAGCCGCAGCTCGTGGGGCCCCGGCGCCGGCTCGCCGAACCGCTCCATCAGCGCGTCGTAGGCCCACTTCGCCTCCATCCCGGTCACCAGCTGGCCCAGCACGATCGGGAGCAGGCGCTCGGCCACCCCCCACGTGCGGGTCAGCCGCAGCCCCCGGAGCTTGTGGATCGCCTCGCGCAGCCGCGGGTGATCCGCCACCAGCGCGTCGGGATCGTCCTCCATGCCGAGCAGGTCGGGCAGCCGGTCGAGGGCGAAGTCGGTGCCCGGCCCCCACGCGGCGACCTCGAAGCGCCCCCCCGGCGCACGCCGGATGTCGAGGGTGACCGGCCCTTCGGGCGTGCGCGACGCCCACGCGAGCCCCTCCTCCCCGGTCACCATCGTCGGGTCCCGCCGGTGCATCGCCAGCGGCCCGAGCGTCAGGCCGAGGTGCAGCGGGAAGCCGGGATCGATGCTGCAGGTGGAGTCGGGGGGGTGCACGGGTGGAGCGGAGGGCTACTCGTCGACCTGGACGGTGTAGTCCTCGTGGCAGTCCCCCTCGTGGACGAGGTGCAGCCGCAGGTACCAGCGCTCCCCGTCGACCAGGGTCAGGTCGACCCGCTCCGACCACTCCGGGCCGGGCTCGTCGGCCGCGTCCGGGCCGCAGCTCCCGACGATCGAGTTGTCGAAGTCCTGCCAGTCCCAGAAGGCCTGGCAGGTGATCGAGACCTCGTCGTCGTCGGCCGTCAGCGCCACCCTCACGGAGTCCGAGGCCGTCTCGAAGACGTAGAAGTGCGCCTCGGCCGTGCCCCCGCAGGGGAGCCGGCCCGACACGGCCTGCCCGAGCTCCAGCTCGTGGGGGTCGGCGGACGAGCCGATGTAGCCGCAGCCGGTCAGCGCGACGGCGGCGAGCAGCGCCAGGGCGCCCCTCACGGGAAGTCCGCCCCCAGCGTGCCCGGAGACCCGTCCCGGGCCATGGAGTAGAGGAAGTTCGCCCACAGCAGGCCCGCCTCGGGGGTGTTGAAGATGGCGTAGTGGTCGTCATCGAACTGCGCGAGGCCGGCCGTCACCTCGACGCCAGCGGGGTGAACCACGTTGCCGCTGAAGGGCTCGCGCAGCGGCTCCAAGCCCCGCAGTTCGAGGCCCAGGACCTCACGTTCGCGGTAGGGACGGACGATCGGGAGCCGCCCCGCGGTCGCCAGCGCCTCCGACGTGTCGGCCGGCGTCTGGGCGTCCCACAGCCCCTCCGTCAACAGCACCGACACCGGCTCTCCGCGAGACTCGGCGACCCACAGCGGAGCGTAGTTCAGCGGGTCGGTGCGCTCCGCGAGCATCTGCACCAGGGCGACGATGGGGTGCATCTCGAACAGCTGGGTCCCCTCCGGCGCGCCGAGCGCCGTCACCAGCGCGTCCCGGATCACGAAGGGGTCCTCACGCTGCATGATCGTCATGCTCAGGCCGGCGCCTGCCCCGCTGAACACCCAGCCCTTGACGCCCTCGGTGAACGGCAGGGCGAGCGACCCGGTCAGGCCGCCCTGGCTGTGGCCGATGTAGTAGATGCGGTCCGGGTCGATCCGGAGGTCCGGGTGCTCCTGCGCGATCGCGCCCCCGTCGGCCATCGCCTCCTGGACGAACCGCACCAGGGCGACGGTGTCCAGGGCGCCCTGCCGGAAGGTCGACATCCCCGACTCGGGGTTGAAGTAGTTGAACGAGTAGAGCGACACCGCCGCGTTGTTGCCGTCGGGCCAGCGGTCACCGTGGAACGGCTGAGGGATGCCGATCGAGACGAAGCCGCGGCTGGACGCCATCGACGCCGGCCGGGCGCCGCCCTCGCGGAAGTGGCTGAACCGGTTGCCGCCGGTGCCGTGGGAGTGCAGCACGACCGGCCAGCCGTCCGCCGGCTGCTCGAAGATGCCCCGCGGCATGCCGATCACGAACGGGATGCGCTCGGCGACCTGCGGCACCGGCAGGCCGTCTTCCCAGACGAAGCCGCCGCCTTCGCTGGCGTACGGGATGTCGCCGCGCTGGAAGTTCCAGGCGGTGTAGGCGCCGTCGTACAGGTCGAAGTCGCCGTTGAAGTTCTCGTCTTCCTCGTCCAGCAGCCGCAGCCCCTCGTCGTCGTTCCAGCGGGGGAGGTCCGGATCGCTCAGCACGCGGTCGGACAGCAGCTCCATCTCGCCGACCGCGTCCTGCGTCGTGAAGACGGTGGCCGCCGCCACCCACCAGCCGGGGTTCCAGCTGTCGGCCACGGCGTTGTCGGCGAGGTAGTCGGCGAGCGGCTGGTACGCCGCCTGCGCCTCGGCGTCCGAGGAGTCCCCGGAGAGCAGGCTGTACAGCGCTTCGGTCGGCCGGACGTAGCCGTCGCCGAGGTCGGTGAAGTCCTCCAGGTAGACGGCGTAGGTCGTGCCGCTGCGCATCGGGAAGCCCCAGTAGGGGGCGATCATCACCAGGTTGTCGTCCAGCCAGGGGTCGCCCGCCGCGTCGTCCACGATGCGCCACCGGGCTGGCAGACAGGTGCCGTAATGGGGTGAGGCGACGTCGACGTCCAGGATGCGGACCGGCCCCTCGCAGTTCATCGACGCCCGGACCGACTCCTCGTTCCACTCGGGGAGCTTCACCTGCCCGGAGAACCGGAACCAGGTGGGGGAGCTCAGCCCGAACCCCTGGGAGACGGTGGAGCCGTAGCGGATGTACTCCGTGAGGATCTCGGTGCCGGACGGGTTCGGGAAGTCCCACAGGTCGGGGTGCAGTCCGCCGGCGCGGCGGGCGGCGATCAGCCGCAGGTCGCTGGGGAAGGGGAACGACCAGAAGCCGTCGCTGATCTCCCGATCAAACGACAACTCGACCGCGCTGACGCGACGCTCCTCCGGCTCGACCGTCGGGCAGCCGGACAGCAGGGCGACCCCGAGCAGGGCGGCGAGCGGGCGCATCAGCGGGCCTCCGGCCACACGGTGGTTCCGTCGACGTCCTCGATCCGAAGCAGGTTCGGGATCGCGGTCGCGACGGGGATGTTCGCGGGGCCGTAGCAGCCGGCGGCGTTCTCGGCGGTCACTTCGATCCACTTGTCCAGCAGCAGTCCGGTCATCGGCGGGAACCCCAGGACCCGGTATCGGCCGGGCGGAAGGCGGATGGTAGCGGCCCCGTAGTCGTCGCGATCGGGCATGCGTCTGATCGATGCGGTCAGTGCAGCTTCAGGCCGCGGCAGAGGCGCTCGAACTCGACCTCCATCTCCCGGACCCCGGCGACGGTCATGCCGTCGGGGTCCCTCGACGGCCACTCCTTGAGGAGGGTCGACAGGTCCCGCCGCCACGTCGACGCGATGTCCCGGATCCGGGAGTCGGCCGCGCCCCGCCGGAAGGTCTTCATCCAATGGGCCGCAGCGCGGCTGCGGTGCCAGCGAGCCTCGATGCCGGCCCCCTCGCGGTCCGCCGGGATCGCCTTGGTCAGCTCGGCCCAGTAGTCGTCCCAGATGCCTTCGAGATCGGAGAACGCGTCGTGCTCCAGTCCCTCGGCGACCTTGAGGTGGAAGCGATACTCGCGCCGCGCCGCCCGGGTCTTCGGGGTCGTGAAGAGCTCGGAGAGCTCACGCTTCAGTCCGTTCCACGCCACGGCCCAATCGTATCCGTTCGGAGAGAATCTTGAATGACATATCGACAAATCTCGATTTGTGGATATATCTTTCTCCCGTGGCGAGCGAAGACCCCACCGTGCTGCTCAAGGCGTTGGCCGACCCCGGTCGGCTGCTCCTCGCGCGCGTGCTCGCGCTCGGCAGCTTCAACGTCGGTGAGCTGACCGGCATCGTCGAGGCCGGTCAGTCCACCGTCTCGCGGAACCTGCGCATCCTCGGGGACGCCGGCCTGCTGACGTCGCGCCGGGAGGGGCGGGTCGTCTGGTACGCCTGGAGTCGCGACCTGCGGGCGGCGGAAGCGTCGCTGCGCACCTGGGTCGAGTCCTTCGGCCCGGCGGTCGACGGGGACGTGGGCCGGCGGATCCACGCCACCTGGGACGCCCGCCGGGAGCGCACCGCGAGCTTCTTCGCGTCGGTCGACCCGGGGGACCCCGCGGCGGTCTGGCTCGGCTCGGCCGACTGCGTCCCCCGCATCCTCGACCGCATGCCGTCCGGCGGCACCGTGGTCGACCTGGGCACCGGCCGCGGCCGCATGCTCTCCCAGCTGGTCGCCCGGGCGAACACGGTCATCGGGGTGGACGCCTCCCCGGCGATGCTCGCCGAGGCCCGCCGCCGGGCCCGCGACGCCGGCCTGGACGCGGTCGACCTGCGCCTCGGCGACCTCGCCCACCTCCCGCTGCAGGACAACGAGGCGGACGCGGTGATCGCAAACATGGTCCTGCACCACCTCCCCGAGCCCGCCCGCGCGTTCGGCGAGATCCTCCGCGTGCTCCGCCCCGGCGGAGAGCTCCTCATCGGCGAGTTCATGCCGCACGACGAGGAGTGGATGCGCGACACGCTGGCCGACCAGTGGCTCGGCCTGGCGCCTGATGACGTCAACTGCTGGCTGGACGAGGCGGGCTTCGAGTCCGTCGACATCGAGCCGATTCCCCCCAACAACCCCGGCGCGCCTGGCGTCTTCGTCGCCCGCGCCGTCGCACCCTGACCTGGAGCTGAAGATGGTCGCCCCGAACACCGAGCAGAAGATCGCCACCCCCCGCGAGTCCAAGAACCCCCCGTTGTCGGGGCCGGGCCGGGGCCGCCCCGCCGGGCGCGCCGCGGGGGCGG
>CAYQEG010000117.1:0-25540 GCA_964416435.1 uncultured Rickettsiales bacterium | reverse complement strand
CGACAAAGTCGTCGTCGTCGTCGTCGTCGTCGTCGTCGTCGTCGTCGTCGTCGTCGTCACCCGGGGGGGTGGCGTCGTCGTCGTCATCAACGGGCGTCGGGGGACAGCCGTACAGGCTGACCGACAGGCCCAAAAGCATTGCCACCACCAGGTAGTACATGTTCCTCATCACACTCATCCTCCACGCCACCCGTTACGATCCGGTGGTCCGATCCGGGAAAAATCCCAACAAAATCAACGGGTTCACACGCCCCTACGCCTGAGCGCGCGGAACCCTACCAGACGATTCGCCAGCCAGGCAAGCGAGCGCCGCTCAATTACGGGCCGAGACCCGCGAAACTACCTGCCGAGCGCCTCTCGAACTTCCGCGGCGTGCCAGCCCTTGGGCGAAGACCGCAGGTAATGCTCCCGGGCCTCGTGCTGCGTACGCCGGCGGATCGCGCTGCCAGGCAGGGCATCGTATATCCGGGCGAGATCGAGGCAGGAGAGGGCAAAGTCCTGCCCGTTGTGGCACGCAAGCAGGTAGGCGTTCTTGGCGGACGCCGGATCTTGGGCCTGTTCGTGGAATCGTCCGAACAGCCACGCACCCCACGGGGTCTGGTTGGGGTCGACGAATGCCCGGTCCATCAGCTCCCGACCGGGCTCGATTTCGCCCGCCATCGCCATCGCAAGACCCTCATACATCCGCGCTGTGGCGACCTCTCGGGAGCCCTCGCCGGTCGCCGGCGCCAGGAGCTCGGCCGCGCGAGCGGCCTCCTCACGGGCCTGCTCGGGCTGCCCCGAGCGCAGGTACGCCTCGGCCAGCCACAGCTCCGTCTCGCCCGGCACGCCCAGGTGGCGGGTCGAGCGCAGGCCGTCGATCGCCAGGGCGTTGTTCCCTTCGATGAGGCTCGCGAGCGCGAGCGCGCGGATGACGCCGTCGCTCCCCTCGGCCCCCTCCGGCGCGGACCGGACGCGGTCTCGGATCATCGCCGGCGCATCGTTGAAGAACGCCGACTGGGCCAACTCGGTGAGCAGGTCGGGCTCGTCCGGACGGCTGCGCAGCGCCTTGTCGGCGCGGGTCCGGGCGGCGCCGAAGAGCCCCTGGAAGCGCTGCACGCGGGCGTACTCGCGCTGCAGCTCGAGGGACGTCTCGTCCTTCTCCAGGTAGCGCTCGAGGAGCTGGTCGGCCTGCTCCAGCTGACCGTTGCGGCGGTACTGCCGCGACAGCTCGACCGTCACCTTGGCGGCGTCTCGCGCCGACAGGGGGGTGTCCCCTTCGAGCAGCGCGCCGAGACGCTCGATCGCCTCCGGCCCGCCTTCGCGCCGGGCCGCGACCAGCTGCGCCGCGATGGCGCCCGACGCGTGCCCCGGGGAGACCGCCAGGATCGCCCGCGCGTGCTCATCCGCGACGTCCAGGTCACCGCGACGCCACGCCACCCGGATCGCCCACAAGCGCCCCACCGGAGTGGTCACCGACGCCAGCGCCTGGGCCGCCCCGTCGAGGTCCCCCTTGCGGAGCATCGCTTCGCCCCGAGCCATCGCCTGCCAGTCCGGCAGCTCGGCGCCCGCGCCGCCGCCGCTCAACACGTCGAGCGCGACGTCAGGACTGCCGACGACGGCCTCCCAGAACGCCTGGGTGACCAGCGTCGTCGGTTCGGCCGGGCCGCGCTCGATCGCGGTGTCGAGCGACTCCCGCGAGCGGAACCGCTGGCTGTCGACGCCCGTGTAGAGCATCCACACCAGCAGCTGCGCGCGCGAGTCGACCGTCGCGATGCCGGCCGGCGCACCGAAGTCCTCGGACAGAATGGTGCCCGCCTCGCGCGCAGCGGTCTTGAGCGGCTCGAGGTCACCCGTCGCGAGCAGCCCCTCCAGGCGGAGCATCGTCGCCTCGGACTTCGCCTTCTCCTGCCCCTTGGAGAACAGGAAGAAGCCGGCGCCCCCCAGAACGGCCACGGCGACGACGATCGCGCGAACGCGATTCCGTCGTCGCCGGACCTCGACCCAGTCGTCGGTCTGGACCATCAGTCGGCCAGGACCTCCCGCAGCTCCTCGGTCAGCATCGGCATGACCTCGAAGAGGTCACCGACGATGCCGTAGGTGGAGTGCTGGAAGATCGGGGCGTCCGCGTCCTTGTTGATCGCGACGATCACCTTGGACGTGCGCATGCCAGCGAGGTGCTGGATGGCGCCGCTGATGCCGGCGGCGATGTACAGGTTGGGGTTGACGACCTTGCCCGTCTGACCGACCTGCGTGCTGTGCGGCGTGTAGCCGGCGTCGACCGCGGCCCGCGAGGCGCCGACGGCCGCGCCCATGAGGGACGCCGCTTCGTCGAAGATCGCGAAGTTCTCCGCGGACTTGAGCGCGCGGCCACCCGCGATGATGCGGGTCGCCTCGGTCAGCTCGATCTTGTCGTCGCCGCTGCTCTCGACGGACAGCAGCTCGTAGCCGCCGTCGTCCACGTCCGCGTCGAACTCCTCCACGTCGCCGTCGCCCGCCTCGATCTCATCGATGATGAAGCTGTTGGGACGCACCGAGAAGAACTTCGGGTCGCACTCCAGGGCCACGTTCGCGAAGCACTTGCCCGAGTAGAAGGGACGCACGGCTTCGATGCCGTCGTCGCCTTCGACGAGGTCGGTGCAGTCGGAGGCGACGGAGCACTCGGCGAGGGCCGCCACGCGGGGCAGCAGGTCCTTGCCCAGGGAGCTCGCCGAAGCCAGCACCACGTCGGGGTTGCGGTCGTCCACGACCTGGTGGACCGCGGAGGCCCACGCGACCGGGTTGAAGCCCTCGAGGCCGTCCCCCGCGATCGTGATCACGTTGTCCGCGCCCCACTCGGCGAGCTGCTCGGCGTTCACGCCGCCGATCACCACCGCGTCGACGTCGCCGCCGTCGCACAGCTCCTTCGCCTTGCCCAGGAGCTCGCGCGCGCTGGACTTGGCCTTGCCGTCGTTCGTCTCACAAAAGACCAGGATGTCGCTCATATCTGTATCTCCTTCCTGGCCCTAGAGGACCTTCGCCTCTTCACGCAGCGCCTTGACGAGCTCACGAACCTGGTCGCGCAGCTCGCCCTGGAGGATCCGACCGGCCGACCGGGCGGGCGGGAGACGGAAGTCGCTGAGGGTGGTCTCGGAGTTGTCGGCGCCGACCACGACGTCGAGGTCGCCGGGGCTGTAGCGGGCCACCGGCTTGCGCTTGGCCTTCATGATGCCGGGCAGGCTGGCGTACCGGGGCTCGTTGAGGCCCTTGGTGCACGAGAACAGCGCGGGGTAGCGCAGGCGCGCCACCTCGACGTTGCCGCCGCCGACGTTGCGCTTGATCGTGGCCGTCTCGCCCTCGTGCTCGAAGGAGTTGATCCACGTGGCGTGGGGCCACTCGAGCAGCGCGGCGGTCATCTGCGGCACGGCGCCGCTGTCACCGTCGATCGCCTGGCAGCCGGCGAACACCACGTCGAGCTCCTCCTTGGAGATCGCCGCGGCGAGCGACCGGGCGACGCCCAGGGTGTCGCTGCCGGCGAACCCGTCATCGTCGAGGATGACGGCCCGGTCCGCGCCCATCGCCAGCGCGGTGCGCGCCGCGTCCAGGCAGCGGGCGGGGCCCATCGAGAGGACGACGACCTCCGAGTCGCCGACCTTCTCCTTGAGCTGGATGGCCGCCTCCACCGCGTACTCGTCGTACGGGCTCACGATCCACTTGATGTCGCCTTCTTCGATTCCCGTCGCGTCGCCGTTGACGCGGACCTTGGTCTCGCTGTCGGGCACCTGCTTCAAAAGCACGCCGATCTTCACGTTCACCTCCTGCTGGCCCGCGACGGCGGGCCCGGTTGTTCGATCAGTCCCTCGCCACCAGGCCGCGGACGAACAGGTCCCCGATCTGGGCGGCCGACTCCCGCAGCCCGTACCGGGCGTTGGGGGTCAGGATCCACTGCATTGCGATCTCGTCCATCGCGCCGAAGAAGGCGCGGCGGGCGATGATCGGATTGACGTCCTGGCGGACCAGACCGGCGGCCTGACCCTGCTCGATCAGCCCGCCGATGATGTCCATGTACTGCTTCAGCGCGATGGGCGCGTACTCCTTCATGAAGGTCGTGCTGAGCCGCAGCTCGACCTGGAGCACCTTGGCCACGTCCGCGTTGTCCTCGACGTTGCCCATGTGGAACATCGCGAAGGCGCGGAGCTTCTCGAGCGGATCGTCGATGTCGCGCAGCGCCTCGGCGACGCGCTCGATCATCTGCCCCATCGTCTCCTCGAAGATCGAGATGAGGATGGCGTCCTTGCTCTTGAAGTACAGGTAGATGGTGCCGTCGGCCACGCCGGCGGCACGAGCGACGTCGCTCACGCGGGACTTGTGGAAACCCTGCTGGGCAAACACGAGCACCGCCGCGTCGAGGATCTGGCGGCGCTTGTCGCGCTTGCGGGAGGCTTCGTCGTTCGTCACACGGGCCTGCACTGAATGACCATTCACCGGGCCGCGAACACTATCGGGGCCGGCGAGGTCGCGCAAGCGACGATCGGGGATCCAGCGGAAGCTGGCTTCGCGGCCTGCCTACAGGTTGCCGCGGCGCTCCAGGAAGCGGCCGACCGTGGCCTCGATGCCGTCGCCCGGGACCGTCTCCCAGTCCTTGAGGAACCGCTCGTTGCCGGTGTCGGTCAGCGGGTTGCTGACCAGCTGCTTCATGACCTTGTAGGGCATGGTCGCGACGTGGCAGCCCATGCGGGCGGCGTCGAGCACGTGGGCGGGGTGGCGGATGGAGGCGCCGAGCACCTCGGTCTCGAAGTAGTAGTTCTCGTACACCTGGCAGATGTCGGCCAGGACCTGCATCCCGTCGCCGCCCTGGTCGTCGATCCGGCCGACGAAGGGGCTGACGTAGGTCGCGCCGGCCTTCGCGGCGATCAGCGCCTGGTTGACGCTGAACACGAGCGTCACGTTGGTGCGGGTGCCCTCGTCGGTCAGCGCCTTGCAGGCCTTGATGCCCTCCCAGCTCATCGGCAGCTTGATGACGACGTGCTCGCTGATCTGGCGGACGAGGCGGGCCTCGCGGAGCATGCCCTCGGCGTCCTGGGCGACCACTTCGGCGGACACCGGGCCCTGCACGATGTCGCAGATCTGGGCGATCGCCTCGGCGAAGTCGTGCCCCTCCTTGGCCATCAACGACGGGTTGGTGGTGCAGCCGTCGACGACGCCCCAGGAGATGGCCTCGCGGATGTGGTCGAAGTTGGCGGTGTCGATGAAGAACTTCATTGCAGGCCTCGGGGTGGGTGCGGTGGGAACCGGGGCCTAGCACGGCTCGACCCCCGCGGACAAGAGATCGACGGCGCTGCTGTATGGTCCGCGACGTGACCCACATCCGCGCCATCGTGTTCGACCTCGACGACACCCTGGTCGACACCACCGGGCAGCTGCTCGAGCCGGCGCACCTGGACGCCGCCACCGCGATGATCGCGGCCGGGTTGCCGGGCACCGCCCAGGAGGTCGCCCAGGCGCGCATCGACCTGAGCCGGGCCCACCCGGGGGAGAGCGTGGACCTGCTCGTCGCCCATCGCTACGGCTGCGAGGACGACGCGGTCGTGATGGCGGGGCACCGGGCCTTCTACGAGCGCCGCGTACGCCGCCTCGACGCCTTCCCCGACGCCCACGCGGTGCTCCGGGAGCTGGGGGAGGCCGGGGTGCTCCGGCTCCTCGTGACGGCCGGCCACCCGCCGACGCAGCGGCAGAAGCTGACCCTCGCCGGCCTCGATGAGCTGCTCGACGGGATCCGGATCTGCGACTACACGGACCCGGACAAGCAGGGCGCGATCGCCGAGCTGATGGCCGAGCACTCCGTCCAGCCCCAGGAGACGCTGGTGATCGGTGACCGCCTCGACCGCGAGATCGCGGCCGCCCGCCGCCTCGGCTGCTGGGCAGTGCGGGTCGCCCACGGCGAGGGCCGCTACTCGCGCCCCACCACCCCCGACGAGCAGCCGCACTACACGGTGCCGGGGATCGAGGCGTTGATGGCGGTGCTGGAGGACCTCGCGGCGGGGGATTGAGCGATCCGTCGCTCGACCGCGACGCGCCGGATCAGCTCGTCCGGAGGAACAGCTCCCGAGCGTCCTGCACCGCGTTCGCGGGCCCGACGAAGACCACCTCGTCGTCGACCTCGATCGACGTGGAGCCACGCGGAACGACGAACTGCTTGCCTCGGATGACCGCGGCGACGACGCACTCGCTGGGGATCTCGAGGTCCCGGATCAGCTTGCCGGCGACCCGGGCGCCGCTCGGGATCATCACGCCGATGAGGCTGGCGACGCCGGTGCCGATCTCGAAGAGCTCGGCCACCCCGGGCCGGTCGAGGTAGTTCTCGACCAGGGCGGCGGTCGCCCACGGCGCGCCGATGGCGACGACCCCCTCCGCCTCGAGGAGGGGGAGGTAGTCCGAGTCCCGCACGATGGCCATCACCCGCGGCATGCCGAGCTGGCGGGCCTGCAGCGCGGCGATGACGTTGCGCCCGTCGTCATCCGAGGCGGCGATGGCGACGTCGACCTCGTCCGCGCCCACCTGCTCGAGGATCTGCCGCTTCGTGCCGTCGCCCTGGTAGATGGGCACCCCGAAGCGGCTCTCGAGCTCGCGGCAGGTCGCCTCGTCGCGCTCGATGAACGTGATCCGGTGCTCGTGGCTGCGGAAGACCATCCGCACCTCGTCCCGCGCGAGCAGCCGCTGGGCGATGTTCTGGCCGTACGAGCCGCCTCCGATGATCAGAACGCGCATGCGACGTCTCCTCTTCTGCAGCAGCCGGCCGACGAAACGACGAACTGCGGGGATCCCGTGGGCGAGCTCCGCCCGGTTGGTGGGCCGGAGGCAATAGACGCCCAGGCCGATGGCGGTGAACGCCGTGCCGAGCACAACCGTACCGACGTCCAGGAACGCGACGAAGCCCCACGACGTGATCACCCCGATCACGGGCACCCAGGGGTAGCCCCAGACCCGAAACGGGCGCCGCAGGTTGGGCTTCTTGCGGGTCAGGGCGACCACCGAGTAGTTGACGAAGCCGAGCCCGAGCAGGAACCCGAAGCCGGCCATCGAGGCGACGAACTTCACCGCCCCGGACGCCGCCAGCAGCGCCGCCGCCACGGCGCAGACGCCCAGCGCGATGTGGGGGGTGCGGAACCGGGGGTGGAGCCGGCCGAAGGAGCGCGGGAAGTGGCCGTCCCGGCCCAGCGCGAAGAGGACCCGGGCGCTCGCCCCGAGGGTCACCGCGAAGGCCGACAGGCTGGCCATGACGGTCGCGATCACCGCCGCGTAGCGACCCCAGCCGCCGAACAGCTGGTCCGCGACATAGATGAACGGCACGTCGGTCTGGGCGAGCTCGCTGTGGTGGACGGAGCCCAGCATCACCAGCACCACGAACAGGTACAGGAGGATGGCGACTCCCATCGTGATGACGATGGCGCGGGGGATCGTCTTGCCGGGGGACTTGATCTCCTCCGCCGCCACGGTGATCAGCTCGTAGCCGACGTACGAGACGTAGATCAGGGACATCCCGGGCAGCACCGCGCCCCAGCCCATCGGGGCGAACGGCTCGAGGTTGGCCCGGTCGACGTGCACGACGCCGAGGGCCGCGACCGCGATCAGCACGACCAGCTCGATGACGTTCATCACCGTGACCGCCTTGAGCGACTCCTCGAGGCCGCGCAGGTTCATCAGGCTGAACGTCAGGGTCACCAGGATCACGACCAGGAAGATCGGGGTCGCCGCCCAGAACCACTCCTTGATGGTCAGCGCGAAGACGACGGCGTACAGCGAACAGGCGGCGACGTTCCCGATCCAGAAGAACCACCCGGTCAGGAACGCGACCGGGCGCGGCAGCGTGTGGTTGGTCATCGAGTAGCCGCCACCCGCGACCGGGATGGCCGAACCGAGCTCGGCGTAGTTGAGCGCGGTGAACATCGTCACCAGGCCCATGAGCACGTAGACGCCGATGCTGAGCGGCCCGACCATCGCCGCCAGCTCGCCAGGCAGCGCGAAGATCCCCGGACCCATCATGGCGCCGATGCCGATCATCACGGCCATGAACAGGCCGATGTTCCGCTCGAACTGGACCGGCTGGGCCACCCAAGATCTCCCCGGCGGAGCGCCGTGCGCCCAGTCTTTAGACCGTCTGCGGTCTGCCCGCCACTCCGGCCGTTGGCGGACCGCCCCGACCGGGCGCTTCGGCCGCGACGCCCAGCGGAAGTCTTGAACGTCGTGGGTTGACACCCGGCAACTCGGCCATATACTCCCGCGCACCTTTCGCGGGACTAGCTCAGTGGTAGAGCACTGCCTTGCCAAGGCAGGGGTCGCGAGTTCGACTCTCGTGTCCCGCTCCATACGCGACGAAGCAGCCCCGGACCCTGGTCCGGGGCTGTTTTCGTTCTGCCGCGGTAGACTCCCTCGCCGTGAGTTCCTCCGACAGCACCGCGTTCTCCCAGGGCCGCGGCGTCGCGCTCGTGTGCGCCGCGCTGCTGCTCGCCGCGGCGCCGGTGCTCCGCTCGGCCCACCGGCACACCGACGCCTGGGCCCCCCGCAGCGACCTGACCCAGGAGATCAAGTACCTGCCGACCGGCCGCGCGCTCACGGCCGCGTCCCTCGGGTACGAGCCCCTGCTCGCCGATCTGCTGTGGGTCCGCACGGTGCTGCTGTTCGGCAAGAACTACGCGTCGGAGGACGACGATTGGTACTCCTGGGTCTTCCACATGTGCGACCTGGCGACGGACCTCGACCCCGACTTCAAGGCCGCCTACAAGTACGGCGGCACCATGCTCCGCGTCGACGGGGCGTTCATCGATCAGAGCAGCCTGCTGTTCGCCAAGGGAGCGACCCATCGCCCGGACATCTGGGAGTTCCCCTTCGGCATCGCCATGAACTACTTCATGTTCAAGAAGGACCGGGAGACCGCCGCCCTGTGGATGGAGCGGGCGGCGCTCACGGGCGACGGGCCGTTCTACGTGCGCAACCTCGCCGCGAGCCTCAAGTCCGAGGCCGGTGACCTCGACGCAGCGCTGCTCTTCCTGCAGCAGGACCTCGAGAACATCCCGCCCAGCCAGGACAAGGCGCGCACCGCCGTCGAGGTGAAGATCTTCGAGACCGTCTACCTCATCGCCGTTCGAGACGCGGGGCACGTGCTCCAGGAGTTCCGGCGCGCCACCGGGGACCTGCCCGCGGACCCGTCCGAGGTCGTCACCGCCGGCCTGCAGCTCCCGGCGGATCCGCTGGGCGGAAGGTGGACCTGGGATCCCGATCCCGAGGCCGAGATCGGCACTGTCATCTCGACCCGCTACTGCGAGGTCTTCAAAGAGCTCGCCGAGACGCACGGCCTGGGCCGCATGTCCTACGCGGGCTGCACGGCCGAGGACGTCGAAGACTGATCCGCTGAGCGCTCCCATGGCGACCCGCCTCCTGCACGACCCCCCGGAGCAGCTGCTCGCCGTCGGGCTGTTCGCCTGGGTCGTGGCCGGCGCGGCGCCCGGCGTGGACTGGCTGGACTCGGGCAACCTCGCCGCCGCCGCCTGGACGATGGGCGTCGCCCACCCGCCGGGTGAGCCCGCCTACCTCGCGCTGGCGCACCTCGCCCAGCTCGTGCCCATCGGAGACCTCGCCTTCCGGGTCACCCTCCTCAGCGCCGCCTGCCTCGCCGGCTGCGCCCTCGCCCTGGCCGCCGCCATCCGACGGTCCGACGGTCGCCTGCCCCCCGGCGGGCTGCTCCTCATCGCCGCCGCCCTCGTCGGGTTCGGCGCCCGGGCCCAGGGCGTCCGGCCCGAGGTCTACGCCCCGACCGCACTCATCGCCGCCAGCGCCCTCGCCATCGCGCTTCGCGGGGGCGGGCTGCGGGCCACCGCGGGCGTCGGGCTGCTCCTCGGGGTCGGCGCCGGCGTGCACCCGCTGCTCCTCGCCGCCGCCGTGCCCGCCCTCGCCGTCGCCCGCCTCGCCCGGAAGGACGTCGGGCCGCGGGACGTCGCTGCGCTCGGCATCGCCGGGGGGGTCGGCTTCGCGGTGCAGGCGTGGCTTCCGCTGCGGGCGGCGGCCCTCCCCGCCCGCGCGTGGGGGCTGCCCAACGCCCCCGACCGGTTCCTGGACGTCCTGCTCGCCCGGACCTTCGCGAGCAACTTCGGGGGGGACGGCAGCGGCGCCTGGATCGAGAACCTCGAGGTCGTGCTGAGGCTGTGGAGCCGGGCCGGGCTCCCGCTGCTCGTCGTGCTCGGCGTCGTCGCGGCGCTCCGGGCCGGCGCGGCGACCCACGGACGCCCCGGGGGGCCGGCGCTGATGGTGATCGCGCTGGTCTGGCTCGCCGGCAACGCGTGGACCGTCGTCCCCCAGAACAAGGTGCTCGTCGACAACCCGGACCTGCTCGGCTACCTGCTCATCGGGATCATCGGCGTGGTGCCTGCGGCGGCCGCGGGCCTGCCGAGGGCGGGACGCGCCGGGGCGATGCTGACGCTGTTCGCCCTCGGGATGCTCGCGGCGGACGGCGCGCGGGCGTCCCGCTCGGATGCGTGGCAGGCGCACGGCTTCGCCACCGCCCAGTCCGCGGGCCTGCCGACCGGCTCGATCCTGCTGGTGTCCGGCAACGACACGGCGTTCTCCTGGACCTGGCTGGAGGCGGTGGAGCGACGCCGCGTCGACCTGGCCCTCGTGCCCCGCGTGCTCCTCGGCCACGACCACGAGCTGGTCCGCCTGGGGGGCCAGCCCGGGCTCGCCCGCCTGGGGCTGACCTGGAGCCCCGACCTGCGCGCCGACCCGGTGGCTCAGCTGAGCCGCGCGACCCGGCCCGCGTTCCTCGAGATCCGCGAGCCCGAGCAGCGCCACCTCGACGCCGGACTGCTGCACCGACACGGCCTCGTCGCCCGGCTCGGCGGACCCGCTGGGGCGGAGGACCCCTGGCTCCGCGTCGTGCGCGAGCGGACCCTCGCCGACCTCGCCGCGGCCCCCTGCGCCGACGCGCAGGCCCAGCAGGTGGAGGCGTACTACCGGACGCTCTGGGACGACGCCCCGTGAGCCGGCCCCCCCTGTTCCCGGTCGTCTTCGGGGTGACCTTCTGCTTCTGCCTGCTGCTGGCGGCGCCCGGTCTGACGTGGCTGGACGGCGGCGAGCTCGCCCTCGCGGCCGGCTCCATGGGGGTCGCCCACCCCCCCGGCGAGCCGGCCTGGCTGGTGTTCGCCAAGCTCGCGTCGCTCGTCCCGATCGGAGACCTGCCGTTCCGCCTGACCGTGCTCAGCGCCGTCACGGTCGCCAGCGCCGCGGGGCTCCTCGCCCTCGTGGTCGCCGAGGCGGCGGGCCGCATGACCCGCATGCCCGGGGCCTGGGTGCCGGTCGCGGGGCTCATCTCCGGGCTGTCCTTCGGCCTCGCCCCCGCGCTCGTGCTCCAGGGGGTGCGGCCCGAGCTGTACGGGCTCACCATCGCGCTCGGGATCCTGTCCGTCCGCGCCCTGCAGATGGGCGGACGCCGCGGCGTCGCCCTGGCCGTGCTCCCGCTCGCGGTCGCCGGCGCGGTGCACCACGCCATGCTCGTGGCGGCGATCCCGGGCCTGGTGCTGCTCGCTACGGGTCGCGGCCGCGGCTCCATCCGAACAGCGCTGCTGTTCGCGGTCCTCATCGTGCTGCCGGCGCTCGGACAGTTCGCCTGGCTCCCGCTCCGGTCGATGGCCCACCCGCCCGTCGACTTCGGCAGCCCGCGCACCTTCGACCGCGTCGTGCACGCGGTCACCGCCGCCGGCTACACGCGCTCCTTCCACCTGCAGCCGGGGCAGCTCAGCGCCAACCTGTGGGCCCACGCCCGGATCGCGCTGATCGACCTCGGCCCCGTCGCCCTGCTGCTCGCCGCCCTCGCGGCCCGGCCGGCCTGGCGGAGCAAGAAGCGGTGGGCCCTCGGCGCGCTGCTCCTCATCGCCGTCGGTGTGCTCCCCACGGCGCTCCAGGGGCTGTTCCGCGAGGACAACCCCGACGCCCGCGGCTACCTGCTCGGCCCGATCGCGGTGCTCGCCGCCGGCGCCGGCCTGGGCGCCGCCGACCTGTTGACCCGGGTCCGGGGCCGCTGGCCCGCCGTCGCCCCGTGGCTCGGCGCCGCCCTCGTGCTCGCGGTGCTCACCCACGGGCTGACCACGAGCCTGCGGACCGCCGATCACCGCGGCCGCACGCTGCCGGCCGAGGTCGGCGCGGCCCTGCTCGACGGCGCCGCGCCCGGCTCCCTGGTCCTCCTCGCGGGCGACTCGTGGGCGTTCCCACCGCTGTACCTGCGCTACTGGGAGGGGCGGCGCCCCGACCTGCACGTCGGCGTCATGCACCTGCTCGACCGGACCGCGCTGGAGTCGATGCAGGCCCGGGGCGTACCGGTGCCGTCGGCGTCGGAGTTCCGGGGGGCGCCCACCAACCGGCAGCTGATCCCGGAGTGGATCCTCGCCGGCATCCTGCGGGCGAGCCCCGACCTGCCGATCGAGGTGAACGAGGTCTGGCTGCCCGACCTCATCCGCCGCCGACGCAAGCCCGCCGGCCTCCTCCACCGCCTTCACGGCCCGCCGACGCCCCCGACCGTCGCCGAGGCGCTCGAGGACCGCCTGTGGAGCGAGACCCTGGAGCCCGCCGCCCGCTCTACCGGCTTCCCCGCAGACACGTTCGGGCACGGCGTGCTCGAGCGCCGGTACGCCGCCCGCGCCGGCTTCCATCGCATGGCCGGGCACCACGACCTGGCGGGCACGCTGTACGGGCGCGGCAGCGCGCTGCAGCCGAACGCGAGCGCGCTGATCCAGCTGATGCGGTGGCGCTGGGACGAAGGCATGGAGCGGCAGCCCTACCCGCCCGAGGCGGCGCGGGCGCTCGCCGACGCGGAGACGCTGATGGCCGCCGGCCGCTTCGCGGAGGCGTCCCACCAGGTGCGCTCGGTGCTGTCCCGACACCCGATCCACCCCGAGGGGCTGCTCTTCGCCGAGCGGCTCTACAGCCTCGGCCACGCCGCCGCCGCCCCGGGCGCGGCGGGGCCGGAGTCCTCGCCGTGATCGACTCGACCGACGAGTGGCGGTACCAGCCGGGCGGTCCCCGGATCTCGCCCCGGGTGCGCAAGCAGCTGCAGTCGCGCCGGGACCACTTCTGGCATGCCTGGAAGCGCGACCCGGGCCGCGAGGTCGCGCTGCTCGTCATCCTGGTGGCCTGCCTGGGCGCGATCTACGTGCTGTCGCTGTCGATGAAGCAGCACTGGTTCGACGCCAGCGGCACCGACCCCGCCCACTCCTACTGGATGGAGTCCGCCCAGCGCTTCCGCTACGTGCGCATGGTCGCCGACGGCGGCTGGATCCCGGAGGTCGATCGGCGCATGCAGGCGCCGGACGGGTACGCCCCGTGGTCGGACACGGTGCTGCAGGAGGTGCTCTACGGCACCGCGTACCAGCACCTCGCCGACCCGGAAGAGGAGCTCGCCCCGTTCGTCCGACGCTTCACCCGCGCCGTCTCGGCGACCAGCGTGTTCGGGGTCGCGCTGCTCTGCTTCGGCGTCACCCGCCGGCGCGACGCGGCGGTGTTCGGGGCCCTCGTGTGGGCGGTGGCGCTGCCCGTCGTCGAGCGGGGCACGGGGGCGGTCCTGTTCCGGGAGGACCTCGCCGTCCCGGCGCTGTTGCTGCACCTCGGCTTCCTCGCCCTGTGGGCCCGGCGCACGCTCCTACCGTGGGCCGTGCTGTCCGGCGTGTTCCTGGCGCTGTCGCTGCTGCTGTGGAAGGTCGTCACCTTCTACGTCCTGCTCCTGCTGGTGTTCCTCGCGACCGCGTGGCTGCTGAGGCGGGAAGACGCCCGGGAGCTGCTGATCGGCACGGTGCTGCTGTTCCTGCCGGTGGCCGGGGCGTGCGCGCTCCCGCTGAGCCTGCGCCACGACTCGTTCCTCACGTCCACGCCGATGCTCGGCGCCGCGGCCCTGATCGCCGGGATGACGGCGGACGTGGTCGCGACCCTGAAGGCGAAGCGGGACGAGACCGTGGGCAAGGGGCCGTGGGTCTGGCTGCCCGTCGCGGTGGTGGTGTTCGTGGCGCTGCGCGTGCTCCTGCCGGGTGAGGCGGGCTACTCGCACGCGTGGGAGACCATCGTCGCCAAGGTCCGCTACCTGGGGGTCAAGCCGAGCGACCCGTCGGTGCTCAGCTTCCACGCGCGTCACTACTGGACCGGCAACTACAACTCTCCCACGCTCCTCCGCCTCGCCCGGGACTGGCCGTTCCTGCTGCTCGCGGCGGGGCCGGGGCTGTGGGCGACCCTGAAGTGGTGGCGGCCCGGCTTCCTGCGGACCTTCCGGATCGAGGACCAGGTGCCGCCGGCGCCGCCGCGGGCGCTGCTCGCGGGGTACGGGCCGACGGAGCCGCTGTTGGGGCTCGCGTCGCACCTGGTGCTCTGGATGTTGTTCGGCTTCGGCGGCGTCTACCTGCTGTTCCGCAAGCTGCAGCTGCTCGCGGCGATCCCGCTGGTGGTGCTCGCGGCGCTGGGCTTCTGCGCGTTCGTGCGACGGCGCACCCAGGTGCGGATCGGGCTGGTCGTGGCGCTGCTGCTCGTCGCCGCCCACGGCCGGGCGCTGCTGCCCGACTACGTGCACCTCATGGAGGACCCGGAGAAGGCGGGGAGCTGGCTGCCGGTGGTGACCTCGACGCCCGAGTCGTTCGACGATCTCGCCCGCGCGCTCCCCGAGCTGGCCGGCCCGGACGAGCCGGTGCTTGCCTCGTTCGTGATCAGCCCCTTCATCCTCGCGTACCTCGATCGCCCGACCGTGCTCCATTGCTTCTTCGAGGGGGACCTGCTGACGCGGCTGGAGGAGATCACGCTGGCCCGGTTCGGCAGCGAGGACGAGCTGTGGGAGGTGGCGACCCGCTACGGCGCCCGCTGGTACGTGCACGAGGCGCAGCACGTGCTCCGCACGGACCCGAGCATGAGCCAGCGCTACGTCGCCGACGAGGTCGACGCCTGGCCCCACACCTCCGTCGTCATCACGATGCAGTACGCGCCGCGCACGCTGCGTCGGTTCGAGCTGGCGTACGAGAACGACTGGTATCGCGTCTTCCGGGTGCTCGACGAGGGGGAGCGGCCGCGCCACACCCGGGACGTCGACGCGACCCGGCCGGCCTGGAGCCGGGGCCTGTTCAAGCACCTGTTCGGGGACCCGCTCAAGCCCCTGGACCAGCACGCCCGGCACCCCGTCACGCCGACGGACCTGCTCTACAGCACGCTGTGGGCTCAGCGGTCCTACGCGCGCGGCGGGTTCACCATCACCCCGCGCTTCGGAGGGGACGCCCGGGCCGAGCGTCAGCTCCAGGAGGCGGCCCGCGTCGCCCCCTACCTGGTGGCGGCTCAGGACGACCTCGCCCGCTACTACCGCGCCATCGGTCGCCCCGACCGCTCCGCGCAGCGCGCCCAGGCGGCCCGGGCGGCCCGCAACGCGCTCGCGGGGAGCACGCCGTCCGTCGACATGACGCCCGTGCCGATCTCACTGGTGGAGTGATCAGGCGAAGAGCGCCAGGGTCTCCTGGGCGATGAGCCGACGCTGGATCTCGGACGTGCCTTCGCCGATGGGCCCCAGCCGCGCGTCGCGGTACAGCCGCTCCACCGGGTACTCGGCCATGTAGCCGTAGCCGCCGTGGATCTGCACCGCCTTGTCGGTGCAATGCACCGCCGCCTCGGTCGCGAACAGCTTGGCCGCGCTGTACACCGCCTGGGGGCAGTCGCCGGTGGCGTGCAGGGCGGCGGCGCGGTGCATCAACAGGCGGGCGCCGTCGATCTCGGCCTTCATGTCCGCGATCTTGAAGTGCACCGGCTGGAACTTGAGGATCGGCTTGCCGAACGCCTCACGGGTCTTGGCGTACTTGATCGCCTCGTCCAACGCCGCCTGGGCGATGCCGACCCCGTAGGACGCCATGCCGATCCGGCCCATCTCCAGCGTCTTCATCGCCTGGATGAAGCCGGAGCCCTCGGCGCCGACGATCCACTCCTTCGGGATCTCGCAGTCCTCGAAGTACAGCGCCGCCGTCGGCGATCCGCGCACGCCCATCTTCTCGAGCGGCTCGCTCGCGGTCATGCCCGGCGTGTCCTTGTGGACGAGCAGGTTGCTCACGCCGCCGTAGCCCGCCTCGGGGTCGGTCTTCGCCGCGACCATCACCCAGTCGGCGCAATGCCCGTTGGTGATGAACATCTTGGAGCCGTTGAGCACCCAGCCGGCGTCCGTGGGCCGGGCGGTCGTCGTCATGGCGGCGGCGTCGGTGCCGCAATGGGGCTCGGTCAGCGCCCAGGCGCCGACGAGATCCCCGGTGACGAGGGCGGGGATGATCTCCGACTTCATCTCGTCGCTGCCGAACATCCGCAGGGGGCCGCCGAACAGCCCGATCGACGCGCCGACGCTCAGGAACGTCGACGCGCAGCCGCGGGCCAGCTCCTCCCCCGCGATGGCGACGGAGATGGCGTCGGCGTCGCTGCCGCCGTACCGCTCCTCGTGGCCCAGGCCGTTGTATCCGACCTCCGCCAGCGCCTTGTAGTTGGCGTACGGGAAGTCCTTGGCGTGGTCGACGTCGTAGGCCCGAGGCGCGATCACCTCGTCGACGAACTTGCTGAAGGTGGCGGCGAAGGCTCGCTGGTCGTCGTTGGGGCGAAAGTCCATGTCTAGAACCCCGCGATGGCGCGGGCGATGATGCCGCGCTGGATCTCGTTGGTGCCGGCGCCGATGGTGCCGAGCTTGGAGTCGCGGTAGGCGCGCTCCACCAGGTACTCCTTGCTGAAGCCGTAGCCACCGTGGATCTGCACGACCTCCTCGGAGCAGCGCACGGCCGCCTCCGTCAGGTAGGTCTTGAGGATCGCCGCCTCGGTCAGGCAGGGCTCGTCCCGGGTGAGCATGTCCGCGACCCGGTACAGCAGGCCCCAGCCCACCTCGTAGGCGACGCGCATCTCCGCGATCTTCTCCTGGATGGCGCCGAACTTCGCGATGGGGCGACCGAACTGCTCCCGCTCCTGGGCGTACCGCGAGGCGACCTCCAGGCCGTGCCAGATGCCGCCCAGCGCAGGGGCGAGCAGGCAGGTCCGCTCCCAGCCGAGGATGAGGCGACCGACCAGCGCGAAGCCGTAGTTGAGGGGGCCGAGCAGCGCCGACGCGGGCACGCGCATGTCGTCGAAGTACAGCTCGCTCGTCGGTGACGTGCGGTGGCCCAGCTTGTCGAGCTTCTTGCCGACGCGGAAGCCGGGGGTGTCGGCGTCGACGATGAACGCGGAGATGCCCGCGCTGCGAGGCTTGGCGTCGGGGTCGGTGACCGCGGTGACGACGAAGTGGTGGGCGTTGGGGCCGTTGGTGATCCAGGTCTTGGAGCCGTTGATCACGAACTCGTCGCCGTCCGCGACCGCGCGGGTCGACATGCCCGTCGCGTCGCTCCCGCTGCCCGGCTCGGTCAGGCAGAAGCCGCCGATCCACTCTCCGCTGCACATCTTCGGCAGGTAGCGCGCCTTCTGCTCGGGGGTGCCGAGCTTCCAGATGGGCACGCCGCAGAGCACGGTGCTCGCGCCGTACGACAGGGTCGAACCGGCGTCCACCCCGGCCCGCCCGAGCGCCTCGCTGGCCACGCAGAAGGTGACGGCGTCCGCCTCCCCGCCGCCGTACTCCTCGGGGAACGGCAGCCCCATGAGGCCGAACTCGGCCATGGCGTCCCAGTGCTCCTGGATGAACACGCCCTGGTCGTCCGCCTCCTGGCTCCACAGGGGGACCAGCTGCTCGCGAGCGAACCGCTCGACGACCTCGGCGAACTGCTTCTGCTCGTCGGTGAAGGTGAAGTCCACGGGGGCTCCCAGTCTCTAGATGGCGATGCCGTTGAGGAAGGTGTCGACGACCGCGTCGCGGGCGGCGGTCGCCTCGATGGGCTCGTCGAGGAACTCGCGCGCGACGAAGCCGGTGAGGAGGATCTCGAGGCTGCCCATGAAGAGCACCGCGGCCATGCGCGGGTCGATGCCGGGCCGGACCTCGTCAGCGTGGGCCCGGAGGATCTGCTCCAGCAGGCGGTAGGTGGCCTGGAACTCTTCGAGGTTGGCCTTCTCCAGGAACTTGGGCGACCGGATGACCTCCATCACGACCACCTCGACGAGCTCCGGCTGCAGGTTCCACGCCTCCAGGAAGAAGCCGGCGATCTTGCGCAGCTTGTCCCGCAGCGCGCCGCCCTGCTCGTGGATGTCCTGGAGTACCTTGAGGGTGATCGACCACGTGCTGTGGAACAGGGAGTTGAGGATGTCTTCCTTGTTCTGGAAGTAGTGGTAGATGAGCCCGTAGGCGATGCCCGCCTCGGACGCGATGTCACCCACGCGGGTGCCCGTGTAGCCCTTCTGGGCGAACACCCTGGTGGCGGCCTGGAGGATGAGACGCCGCTTCTCTTCGAACGCCGCGTCTCGCTTCTGCTTCGCAGGCATGGCTGGCTCCGGGATCGATTGACCAGTCAATCAGGCCGCGGAGTGTACCAGCGCCCTTCGGCGCGCGCCCGACGTCGGCCACACGGTGGCGCCCCGGGCTGCACGGTTCGCGGGCAGATCGACAAAACCCCCATGCCTGCGACGACTTGCGGACCCCTACCCGCACCGTATCCCCAGAGTTGTCCACATCCGGACGGGGAAAACCGGTCGACGTACACCGATTCTCAACCGTGGAAAAACCGAAATCCGCCTTGACGACCCGGCGCCACCGGCCATAAGGTCCGCATCTTTTTCGTCCGGGGAGCCAGCCTGATGAGCGACCGCATCGCCACCGTCCTGATCGCTGTCGCGGCCGCCGCGATGCTGACCGGTTGCCCCAAGGGGGATTCGTCCACCAGCGGCGAGCAGGAGCCCGTGGTCGAGGCCCCCAAGAGCCGGTTCAGCGGCGCCACGAAGGCGTTCGTCGACGCGATCGTCGACGCTCCGGCGTTGATCTGGACGGCCGAGGACACCGGCGCCACGCTCGTCTACGACGAGCTGACGTTCGACGAGTCGGGCACCTGGAGCGCCCGCTCCACCATCCGGTTCGGGGGCGAGTCGGAGCCGTTCGACTGCACCGAGTCGGGCACCTGGAGCCTCGACGGCGACCAGGCGCTGAGCAAGACCCTGGGCAACATCGACTTCGAGATGACCAAGACCGACTGCGCGGGTCGCGAAGCTCCCAAGAGCTTCCGCGCGCAGGTCACCAGCTCCGGTGGCGAAACCACCCTCGAGCACCGCTAGGAGAAGGCCATGAAGCGTCGCATCAGCAAGAGCAAGGTCCGCAGCGTCCGCAAGCGCGGCAGGACGAACAAGCTCAAGGCCAAGCTGAAGGCCAAGCACCGTCGGCAGCGCGCCCGCGTCTCCGCATAGCGGTCGATGCCGGCGTCGCGGCTGCACCTGGTCCAGCGGCTTCGCGTCGAACAGGCGATCGATCGGGACCGGTTCGGTCAGTTCAGCAAGGAGATCCTCCGTGCCGAGGGCGCCTCGGGGCGTACGCTCGCGCTCGTCCGGAAACTGCGGGACGACGTGCCGCGACGCGGGGCGGTCCTGCTGATCCACGGGTTCGCCCAGAACCGCTACTCCTGGCACCTGAGCAGCCGCAGCTTCGTCAACCACCTCGCCGACCAGGGGCTGGACGTCTACAACCTCGAGCTGACCGGCCACGGCCGCTCGCGGGAGTACGGCACCGCCCCGGCCAACTCTTTCGATGACTACGTCGCCGACGCCGCCTCGGTCATCGAGGCGGTCGCCGCGTACGCCGGTCAGCAGCGGGTCTTCATCATCGGCCACAGCCTCGGGGGGGCCGTCTGCTACGCCGTCGCCTCCCGGGTGGCCGAGCACCTCGCCGGCATCGTCACCATCGCCGGGCTCTTCCAGTTCGGGAGCAACCCGGTGACGAAGCGGCTGGCCGAGTTCCTCGAGTCGGTCGGCAAGGTCGAGCCGCTGGTCCGCAAGGTCGGTGCCGGCATCCGCACGACGTTCCTGGGTCGCATCGTGGCGGACTGGTGGCAGCAGGCGGACGATCTGAGCTGGTCGTTCCCGCTGTCCGGCTGGGTGCCGGGCTCCACGGAGCCGCACGTGGTCCAGGAGCGGCTGGTCCGTGGCTTCGACTGGACCGGCCTGAACATCCTCCTCACGATGATGCGCTGGGCCTCGGACGGCTCGTTCACCGGAGAGCGGGGCGAGGACTACGCCGACGCGTTCACCCGGCTGGACGTGCCGCTGCTCGTCATCGCAGCCGATCGCGACCGCCTGCTCCCGCCCGAGGACGCCCGCCCGGCGTACGACCTGAGCGAGAGCACCGACAAGACCTACAAGCTCTTCAGCCCGGTCCGCGAGGAGGTCCACTGGGGCCACCTGGACGTGGTGCTGGGGAGCAAGGCGCCGATCTACGTGTGGCCCTACATCGCCGAGTGGCTGCTCGAGCGCTGCGAGGATCGGTCCGAAGGCGACTAGCCGTCGCAGGCCACCCGCGCCGCGGCATGCTCGACCATCAACTCCGCCGCCCGGATGCCGTCGACCGCCGCGGACACGATGCCGCCGGCGTACCCCGCCCCCTCCCCCACCGGGTAGAAGCCCTTGACGCCGAAGGCGCGACACTCGTCGTCGCGGAGCACTCGGACCGGGCAGGAGGTGCGGGTCTCGACCCCGATGAGGTGCCCCTCGGGGCCGTCGAAGCCGCGCAGGCGTCGACCGAACGCGCCGATCGCCTGGGCCAGCGCGTCGGCGATCGGCTCGGGCAGGCAGCCCCGCAGGTCAGCGGGGCGGGTCCCCGGACGGTAGCTCGACGCGATCGGATCCTCCGAGGGGCGGCCCTCGAGGAAGTCCGACACCCGCTGGATGGGGGCGACGAACCCGCCGCCGCCGAGCTCGAAGGCCTTGCGCTCCCAGGCGTCCTGGAACCGGAACCCGATGAGCGGGTCGGCCGGCGCCCCGAACGGGGCGTAGTCGGCGGCCCGGACCTGCACCACGACACCGGCGTTGGCCCACCGGCCGTCCCGGGCCGCGTTGGACATGCCGTTGACGAGCAGCTGGCCGGGCAGGTTGCTGACCGGGATGACCTGGCCGCCGGGGCACATGCAGAAGGTGTAGGAGCCCCGCCCGTCCTTGCCGTGCCACGCCAGGTGGTAGTCCGCCGGCGGCAGGCCGGCGAGGCGGGGATGCTCCATCTTGTACTGGACCCGGTCGACCAGCTGCTGGGGGTGCTCGATCCGCAGGCCGATCGCCGATGACCAGGCCTCCAGTGGTACGCCGGCGTCACGCATCGCCTCGAAGCTGTCCCGCGCGGAGTGGCCCGTCGCCATCATCACGGGGGCGCGCATCAGCTCGGTCCCATCGGACAGCCGCACCCCCACGATCGAGTCACCCTGCCGGATCAGCCCCTGGACCCGGGTGCCGTAGCGGACCTCGACGCCGTGGTCGTGCAGCTCGTCCCGAAAGGCGCGCAGGATCTCCTGGAGGAGGTCCCGACCGATGTGCGGTCGCGACTCGACCAGGATGCGCGGCGACGCGCCCAGCTCCACCAGCTCCCGCAGGACGGAGGAGACCGCCGGGTTGCGGGTCCGGGTGTAGATCTTGCCGTCGCTGTACGCCCCGGCGCCGCCCTCGCCGAACAGGACCCCCGACTCGGGGTCCAGCTCACCGTCCTCCCAGAACGCCTCGACGCGCTCGTTTCGCTGCTCGAGCTGCTCGCCTCGCTCCAGGACCACCGGAGGCGCGCCCAGGCGGGCCAGCGCCAGGGCGGCGAAGAGGCCGGCGGGCCCGGCGCCGACGATGACCGGGCGGAAGTCCTCGGGGAGGCGACCGGCCCGGGGAGCGCCGGAGAGCACGCCGCCCGCCCGCATCGCGCTCGGCTCGGCGGACGGATCGAGCAGCTTGATGTTGGCGCCCCGAGGCGGCCGCGGGCGGGGGTCCGCCTCGTCCGGAAGGTCCACCTCGATGGACCAGATGTGGCGAGCGGGCCGTCGCCGGGCGTCGAGGCTGTGCTTGACCACGGTGGGGCCGTAGACGTCGGTCGTGGCGACGCCGAGGATGCGGGCGACCACGTCCGCAAGCTGGCGGACGTCCTCCACGACGAACGGCTCGAGAGCCAGGCCGGTGATCCGGTAGCGCACGGTGCGGAGAACCTACCGCGCCGACCGTGGCCGCGCAGCCGACGCTGCGCTTGATCGATCGCACGAGGTGGTCTACCTTCCGCGCCCCTCGCGCGCGTGTGCGCGTTATTCACGACGAACGACCACCTCCCTGGGGGCTCTACCTGTGACCATCCGCGTCGGCATCAACGGCTTCGGCCGAATCGGCAAGTGCCTGCTCCGCATCCTGCTCGCGGCGGACGACTTCGAGTGCGTCCACATCAACGACCTCGCGTCGGCCCGGCAGCTCGCTCCGCTCCTGCAGCGGGACACCGTGCACGGCAACGTCTCCTACGACGTCACCGCCACGGACACCAGCATCACCGCCCTCGGGCAGACCATCCCCTGCACGTCGATCCGCAACCCCGAGGAGATCCCCTGGGGCGAAGCGGGCGCGGACATCGTGTTCGAGTGCACCGGCGTCTTCC
Organism: uncultured Rickettsiales bacterium; assembly: GCA_964416435.1. Taxonomy (GTDB): domain Bacteria; phylum Myxococcota_A; class UBA796; order UBA9615; family UBA9615; genus CAYQEG01. The sequence goes on along the minus strand of CAYQEG010000117.1, from coordinate 3,051 downwards.
GCGACCGCGCGGGCGCCGACCGGCACCTCGCGGGCGGCGCGAAGCGGGTGATCATCTCCGCCCCGGCGAAGGGCCCCGACGTCACCATCGTGATGGGCGTCAACCAGGAGACTTTCGACCCGTCGCACACGATGATCAGCAACGCGTCGTGCACGACCAACTGCTTGGCCCCGGTCGCCAAGGTCCTCGACGCTCAGTTCGGCATCGAGCACGGCCTGATGACGACCATCCACAGCTACACCAACGACCAGAACATCCTCGACCGCTATCACAAGGATCCCCGCCGGGCCCGCGCCGCGGCGCAGAACATCGTGCCCACCACGACGGGCGCAGCGAAGGCCGTCTCGCTGGTGCTGCCGCAGCTGGACGGCAAGCTCAACGGCATGGCGATCCGGGTGCCCACCCCCAACGTCTCGGTCGTCGACCTGGTGGTCAAGGTCGGCCGCAACGTCACGGTGGACGAGGTCAACGGCGCGCTGAAGGCCGCCGCGGACGGCGAGCTCGAGGGCGTGCTCGGCTTCAGCGACGAGCCCCTGGTCAGCTCGGACTACATCGGTGACCCGCGCAGCTCCATCGTCGACGGCCTGTCGACGGCGGTGTCCGGCGGCGACACCATCAAGGTGCTGTCCTGGTACGACAACGAGTGGGGCTTCTCCAACCGCCTCGTGGACCTCGCGCGGCTCGTCGCGGGTTGATGGTCCGATGAACCTTCGCTCCGTCGATCAGCTGGACGTCGCGGGCCGCCGCGTGCTCGTGCGTGTCGACTTCAACGTGCCGCTCGACGCCGACGGCAACGTGACGGACGACACGCGGGTGCGCGCTGCGCTGCCGACGATCCAGCACCTGGTCGACGCCGGGGCGAAGGTCATCCTGATGTCCCACCTGGGCCGCCCCAAGGGCGCGCCGGACCCGGCCTTCTCGACGCGCCCGGCCGGCTCGGTGCTCGCGGGGCTGCTCCAGCGCAAGGTCCTGCACACCGACGACTGCATCGGCTGGGGCCCCCGCAAGCTCGTCCAGGACATGAACGACGGCGACGTGCTGCTGCTGGAGAACCTGCGGTTCCACCCGGGTGAGAAGGCGGGCGACGAGACGTTCGCGGAGCGCCTGGCGGAGCTCGGGGAGCTGTACGTGTCCGACGCGTTCGGCGTCCTGCACCGGGCCCACGCCTCGGTCTGCCAGGTGCCGGCGCTGTTCCGGGGGCGTCGCGCCGCCGGGTTCCTCGTCGCCAACGAGATCAGCAAGCTCGGCGCCTTGATGGACAGCCCGGCCAAGCCGTTCGTCGGCGTGCTGGGCGGCGCCAAGGTGTCCGACAAGATCTCCGTGCTCGAAGCGCTGCTCAAGCGGGTCGACGTGCTCCTGATCGGCGGCGCCATGGCGTACACCTTCATGCGCGCCAAGGACCTCCCCACCGGCGGCAGCCTCGTCGAAGAGGACAAGGTCTGGCTGGCGCGCAAGCTGCTGGACAAGGCCAACGACCTCGGCGTCGCCATCCGCCTGCCCACCGACCACGTGGTCGCCCCGGCCCTCGACGCCGAGGACGACGCGAAGGTGGTGCCGGTGCTCGACGACGACCGGATGGGGCTGGACATCGGCCCGGCCACCGGCGAGCGCTACGCCCTGGAGTTGATGGCCGCCTCCACGGTCTTCTGGAACGGGCCGATGGGCGTCTTCGAGCGCGAGGCGTTCAGCAAGGGCACCGCCGGCGTCGCGCCGGCGATCGCCCGCAGCAAGGCCTACTCCGTCATCGGCGGCGGCGACTCCGCCGCCGCGATCAACAAGTTCGGTCTGACCGACAAGGTGTCGCACGTCAGCACGGGTGGGGGCGCCAGCCTCGAGTTCCTCAAGGGTGCGGATCTCCCCGGCATCGCGGCGCTGAAGGAGCAGTCATGAGCCGTCGCCCCATGCTCGCGGGCAACTGGAAGATGACCACCACGCCGTCCGAGGGCGCCGAGCTGGCGCGCGGTCTGCGCGACGCCCTGCTCGACCTGCCGGCGGTGGACGTGGCGGTGTTCCCGCCGTTCGTGACCATCGCCCCGGTGCTCGACGTGCTGGGCAACACCGACATCGTGGTCGGGGGCCAGGACCTGTCGGCGCACGCCCGTGGCGCCTACACGGGCGAGACCAGCGCGGCGATGCTCAAGGACGCCGGCTGCGGCGCGGTGCTCATCGGCCACAGCGAGCGGCGCGCCTACCACGGCGAAGCCGGCGCGCTGCTGGCGGCGAAGGTGGACGCGGCGCTGGCCGGGGGCCTGCTGCCCGTCTTCTGCTGCGGCGAGACGCTGGAAGAGCGGGACGGCGGCAAGACGCTGGACGTCGTGCGCGGGCAGCTGGCCGATGGCCTGGGCCACCTCTCGGCGACGGCGCTGGGCAAGGTGGTGCTCGCGTACGAGCCGGTCTGGGCGATCGGCACCGGCCGCACGGCCAGCCCCGAGCAGGCCCAGGAAGTGCACGCCGCGATTCGCGCGTGGCTCGGAAATACGTGGGACGCGGGCACCGCCCGTGCAATGAGAATCCTCTACGGCGGTAGTGTGAAGCCCGGCAACGTGGCCGGGATCATGGCGCAGCCAGACGTGGACGGCGCCCTGGTCGGCGGGGCGAGCCTCAAGGCGGACTCCTTCGAGGCGATCGTCAGGTTCCAGGGATAGGTACACAGCAATGCAGATCTTCATCGTCGGACTTCACATCACCCTGTGCTTCTTCCTCATCCTCGTCGTGCTGTTGCAGCCCGGCAAGGGTGCGGACTTCGGCGCCGCCATGGGCGGCTCGTCGCAGGAGATGTTCGGGGCCAGCGGCTCGGTCACGCTCCTCACGAAGCTGACCGCCATCGTCGCGGGCCTGTTCATGATCACCAGCCTCTCCCTGGCCTGGTTCAGCAACACCGGCTCGGGCGGCGACGACAGCCTGGACCTGGAGAACCTGCTGGAGGAGGCCGGCGCCGGGACCGACGCCCCCGAGGGCGGTGACACCGGCTCCACCGACGTGCCCGCCGCGGGCGACGAGGGCGAAGCCGCTCCCGAGGGCGAAGCCGCTCCCGAGGGCGAAGCCGCTCCC
>CAYQEG010000116.1:24336-25618 GCA_964416435.1 uncultured Rickettsiales bacterium | reverse complement strand
CCTCGTCCTCGAAGCCGTCCTTGTCCTCGGGCTTGTCACGGCAGTCCGGGTCGTCCAGGTCGAGCACGCCGTCGCCGTCGTTGTCGGCGTCGGGGCAGCCGTCGTCGTCCTCGAAGCCGTCCTTGTCCTCGGGCTCCTCGGGGCACTTGTCCTTGGCGCCCTTGATGCCGTCGCCGTCGGGATCCGGATCTTCCTTCTCGGCCGGGGTGAGCGGCGGCGCGTAGGACACGCCCAGGTAGACGCGGAAGCCGGGGGTGCCGACCGCAGGGGTCAGGCCGGGGCCACCACCGACGACGACGTCGACGCCGACCGGGGTCATCAGGCGCGCGTTGGCGTGCAGCTCCAGCGGGCTGTGCACGCCGCCGGAGACCGGGTCCTGGCTGTGGTTCCAGCGCTCGGGGCCGATGATGCCGGCCCCCATCAGCTCGAGGTTGATGTCCAACCAGCTGGGCAACACCGACACGCCTACGCCGGCGCCGTACATCAGCTCGTCGTCCGCCGCGAAGTTGCCGTAGACCGCCTGGCCGGGCACGAAGCGGTAGCCCGCGTACGCGCCGAAGTGGAACACCTTCCAGTGGCGGGACACGGCGACGCGGGCGCCGAACGTGAAGTGGCCACGGGTGCTGAGCAGGTTGCGGTTGCCCGTGGGGAAGCTGACGAACGGGATGACCGCGATGCCCACGGCCTTCTCTTCGGCCAGCAGCCGGAAGCGACCGCCGAGCTCCAGGTCCCCGATCGCGTAGTGGAACCGGTTGCCGGCGACGTTGTCGAGCGTGCCGACCTGCGTCATCTGCATGAACGGGAACACCACGTCGATCTCGGCCCACTCGACCGGAGCGAACGCGAGGCTCACCCGGCCGCCGATCAGGCCGTCGATCAGCCCCTGCTGGCGCGAGAGCTCGGAGCTGGAGATCTGCACGGGGCGCCACGCGTAGTCGAACATCAGCCCCGCTCCGAAGCCCATCTTGGGCAACAGCCGCGCGGTGTCGACGCTGACGAAGGAGTGGTAGCTCGGCGCTGGCTGGAAGCGCTGCGCGTTCAGCGAAGCCTCCAGCTGGGCGTCCGCCCGAACAGGCATCAGCGTGGCGCACAGGAGCACGGCAACAGCAGCAAACAGCTTGGTGCGGGTCATCTGGGGTCCCTCAGCGCGCCGATCCAAGGCGCGATCGCCGGGAGGATACCCCACGTAAAAAGCGCTCGCCGGGACCGGGGAGCAGAACCAGTCATCGCCCGCGCGTGCCCCCCCGCCGCTCCCGCGCCGCCCCCGGGAAAAACGCACCAA
>CAYQEG010000116.1:15386-24326 GCA_964416435.1 uncultured Rickettsiales bacterium | reverse complement strand
CCGGAGAGTCCACCACGGACTCTCCGGCGACGACGCGTGAAAGACGGCAGCAAGGGGGGGCTGTTACTCGCCGTCCTTCACCCTGCCTCATCGGCGGCGGAGGAGGTGGCTTGAGGCCTCCCGATGCGTTTTACCGGGTGGGCCCGACCCTTATCGGTTGGAGCCTCCGGCGAAGCACTCCGGCCCGCCGTTGCACGGCTCCGCCCAGCGTCCCCGAAGCTCGGCGATCGCGGTCATCTCGGCGTTGGCGAGGTCCTCGGTGAACGTCGTGTTCGGCGAGAACGGGCACGCCCGGGCGAACCCCTGGAGCACGAGGTGCTGGTTCACCCACAGCCCGTCCTCGTCGCGCCAGACGTAGGCCAACGCCCGGTCGTAGGTGTCCGTGCACTCCTCGTCGAACGTCAGCCACGCGAGCTGACCGTCGAGCAGGTCGATCGCCTCCTGCCAGGCGAGCAGCGCGTAGCAGTCGTGGTCGTCGCCGTTGTGGTCCACCTCGGGGGTGTCGATCCCGATCAGGCGCACCGACTCGACCAGCCCGTCGCGCGGGCCGTCGAGGTACTCGACCTCGATCGTGTCGCCGTCGAAGACCTGCAGGACCTCCACCTGGGTCTGCTCGGAGCAGGCCGGCTCACCGCCGGGGTAGATCGGCGGCGCCGAGGGGCAGCCGAGGATGGAGAGCAGGAGGACGAGGAGGAGGCAGGGGCGCACGGCTGAAGGGTAGCCCAGGTCGACGCCGTGGGGACCGACGCGTAGTCTGCCCGGATGCTCCAGGGGGTTGCCGACGCGCTCGGCGCGCTGCTCAAGCGGATCGCCGACTTCTTCGACCTGTTCGACCTCTCGTTCTTCGTGGCGGGAGGCGCCGCGCTCGGCGCCTTGCTGTACGTGGCGGTCGCCGCCGACGTGGAGTTCCAGGGCGAGGTCACCGCGCTCACCGCGCTCGGCGGGGCGCTCGCCGTCTACTGCCTCGGGCTCGGCTGCTTCGCGGCCGGCCGGGTCCTCCGGCGGCCGATCGTTCGGCGGCTGCCCAACGGACACGGCGGCGAGGACTACACCGAGCGGTTCGAGGCCCGGCTGTACGAGGCGGTCCGCGACCACGGCCTGCTCGAAGACGAGATCGTCGGCCCCTACGTCGCCCAGGGGCGGGCCCCCAAGCGGCTGTACACGCGGCTGTGGGCCGAGCTGCGGGGCCGCGCCGAGCTGGCCGAGAGCTACGAGCTGCTCCGCCGGTTCTGGGTGCTCGCGGCGACCTGCGACGGGGTCGCCTTCGCCTCGATGATCTGGGCCGGCGCGCTCACGACGGTGGCCTTCACGCCGGAGCTCGACGGCATCCTCCCGCCCGCGATCTCGTACGGGCTCTCCGGCGGGTTCGTGCTGTTCGCGGTCGCCTGCTGGCACGAAGCGAGCCGCTTCGGGAAGAGCCAACTGGAGGAGTCGGTCGCCACCGTGGCGTTCCTCGCGCAGCTCCGTGCGGAGGCGAAGGAGGCGTCCGCGCCGCCGGACGCGCTTGCCGAGCCGGCCGAGGTGGTGTAGTCCACGCCGCCATGAGCGGCACTCTGAACATCGAGCTGGACAAGGACTTCGACGCTGCGGCGATCGAGGATGCATGCCGGACCCTCTGGGAGGAGTCGGGCATCTACAAGTACGACCAGGACGGCGAGGGGGAGCTGTTCTCCGTCGACACGCCGCCCCCCTACGTCAGCGCCGCCCACCTGCACGTCGGACACGCCATGTCCTACGCCCAGGCCGAGTTCGTCATCCGGTATCACCGCATGCAGGGCAAGCGCGTCTACTACCCGATGGGGTTCGACGACAACGGCCTGCCGACCGAGCGGTTCGTCGAGAAGACCTACAACATCAACAAGAAGAAGACGACACGGGCGGCGTTCCGCGCCCTGTGCCTCGAGGAGACGGCCAAGGGGGCGAAGGCCTACGAGGAGCTGTGGCGCGCGCTCGGCCTGTCCGTCGACTGGCGGCAGCGGTACTCGACGATCGACGACCATTGCCGCACCACCGCCCAGCGGTCCTTCCTGGACCTGTACTCCAAGGGGCGCATCTACCGCAGCGACGAGCCGGTGCTGTGGGACACCCACTTCGAGACCGCGCTGGCCCAGGCCGACCTGGACACCCTGGAGCGGCGCGGCCAGCTGCACGACATCGCCTTCAAGGCACCCGACGGCGGCGACCTGGTCATCTCGACGACCCGCCCCGAGCTCATCCCGGCGTGCGTAGCGCTGTACTGCCACCCCGAGGACGAGCGCTACACCGAGCTCGTCGGGGGCCAGGCGATCGTGCCCCTCACGGACCGCACGGTGCCGATCCTGACCGACCCCGAGGTCAAGCTCGACTTCGGCACCGGCCTGATGATGGTCTGCACCTTCGGCGACGGCGAAGACGTCAAGAAGTGGAAGAGGGACGGCCTGGCGACCCGGCTGATCATCAACAAGGACGGGCTCATGAACGAGCTCGCCGGCGAGGCCTACGTCGGCAAGCCGGCCAGCGCCGTGCGCAAGCAGATCGTCAAGGACATCAAGGCGGCCGAGCTGTACCGCGGCGCCCAGGTCGTCGAGCAGGCGGTCTCGATCAGCGACCGCTCCGAGGTGCCGGTCGAGTGGAACATGGCGCCCCAGTGGTTCATCAAGGTCCTCGACCTGAAGGATGAGCTGCTGCAGCGCAGCGCCGAGTTGAACTGGCACCCGGCCCACATGAAGGTCCGCCTCGACCACTGGATCGAGGGGCTCAAGTACGACTGGAACATCAGCCGGCAGCGCTTCTACGGCGTGCCCATCCCGGTCTGGTTCTGCGGCAACGACGCGTGCGGCCACGTCGCCCTGGCGGAGGAGTCGGCGCTGCCCGTCGACCCGCTGGAGGACACCTGCCCGCTGGAGCATTGCCCGGACTGCGACGGCACCCACTGGGTGGGCGAGCCGGACGTGCTGGACACCTGGATGACGTCCTCGATGACGCCGCTCATCAACGCCGACTGGGCGGGCTCGGCGACGCACGACGGTGACATGTCGCTGCACCCGATGACGGTGCGGGTGCAGGCGTTCGAGATCATCCGCACCTGGCTCTTCTACACGGTGACCAAGAGCCACCTGCACGAGGACACGATCCCCTGGCGCGACGTGATGATCAGCGGCTGGGGCCTCAACGAGCAGGGCAAGAAGATCAGCAAGCGCGACCTGGAGCGGCACACCGACAAGGACGGCTACAACCGCTACGAGCCGTACGCCGTCATCCGCAAGTACGGCGCCGACGCGCTGCGCTACTGGGCCGCGGGCAGCCAGCTGGGCAACGACACTCGCTTCAACGAGAAGGACATCCGCGCCGGCCGCAAGCTGGTGGTCAAGCTCTGGAACGCCGCCCGCTTCGCGCTGATGCAGCTGCAGGGGTTCGACCCCAACGCCGCGCCGCCGGCGTTCGAGGACCGGACCCCGGAGGACCGCTGGCTGCTCACCGAGCTCAACGGGATCCTGCCGACGGTCGAGCAGTCCTTCGAGTCCTACAACTACGCCCCCGCCCGGGAGGCGACCGACCGCTTCTTCTGGGGCACGTTCGCGGACAACTACCTGGAGATGGTCAAGGACCGCTTCTGGAACCCCGAGCGCTACCCCGAGGCGGCCCGCGAGTCCGCCCGGGCGACGCTCTGGGAGTCGCTGCGCACGCTGCTGTCGCTGTACGCGCCGTTCCTGCCGTTCGTCACCGAGGGGCTGTACCAGCGCATCTACGCGCCGTACGAGGACGCCGTCTCGCTGCACGTGACGCCGTGGCCCGCCCACGACGCGGACCGCACCGGCGACGTGCCGGAGATGGACGTCGTACTCGGCATCCTGCGGGCCGTGCGGACCGCCCGCACCGAGCAGCGGATCAGCCAGACCAAGCGGCTCGCCGCGGTGCAGCTGGACGTCGCCGACGCGGCGCCCGCCCTGGCCGACCAGGTGCGCACCCTCGCCCTGACGCTCCAGGCGATCGGCCGCTGCGAGGAGATCCGGTTCGAGGCGGCCGAGGGGCCGAGCGAGCTGACCGGGGTGCGGGTCGGGATCGTGCCGATGCCGCCCAAGCCGCCCCCGCCGCCGGCGTAGGCGCTACCTCACCCGGGCCCAGCTCAGGGGCTCGGGCTTGTCGTCCATCGTCCAGGTCATCAGGTCGTCCTTCCCGAAGACCACGGTGACGCGCTCGACGACGCCGTCGTTGTCGACGGACTCGATGACCCCTCCGTCGGCGGTCGTCGAGATGACCCGCCACGAGACGCTCTCGGCCTCGTCACCCATGTGCAGCGTCATCTGGTCCCCCGTCACGTTGAGGCGGAGGCTGTCCATCATCGCCTGCATGAGGGCGACCATCGCCTGGGCCATCTCGTCGTCGGGGTTGGCGTCGGCCTGGGCCTTGGCGGCGTCGAACTGGGCCCGCGCTTCGCCGTCCAGGGCCAGCCGCCAGTCCCCGGCCATCCGGGCCAGGAACTGCTCTTCGGGGGAGGCGTGGACCGAGCCGCCGCCGCCGCGGGTCGTCGCGCAGCCCGGCGCGGCCGCGAGGAGGCCGAGGCCGGCGACCAGGGCGAGCAGGGGGAAGAGTCGGGATCGCATCGGCACACGGTAACGGTTCGGGGGCACCGACGCAGTGGGGGCTCAGCCGACGAGCAGCACCCGCTCGATCCCCTCGCCCCGCCCCACCTCGGTCACCTCGCTCGACCCCGGGGCCCGGTGCCACAGGCCGCGGCCGTTGCTCCAGACCAGCGCGCCGTCGGGCGCGACGTCGAAGGCGGCGACGCCCCGGGCGATGATCTCCTCGGCGCCGTCCGGCGCCCGGCGCACCAGGTGCCAGCTCTGGGGCACCATCGCAGGCACCTCGTCCCCCGCCCGCTGGCTCTCCTTCGCTGCCTGCTCGGCGTCCACCATCATCCCCCACAGCATCAGGCGCTCGATGTGCTTCGCCTGCCGCTCCGGTCCGCCCGCCGTCGTCAGCGGCTTGCCGGTGTGGCGGATGGTGAAGAAGTTGAGCCACTGGAACGCCGCGTAGATGACGTGGAACGGGAACAGCAGCGCCTCCTTGAGGCAGCCCCCGAGGGACGCCTGGCCCGGCTGCTTCCAGGGTCGGCGGACGAACAGCAACGCCCCGTCGGACGCCACCTGCGGCGCCAACAGGTCGTGAGCCTCGTCCTGGAGCAGGTCGTCGACGGTGCCGGCCTCCAGGTCGAGCCGCTGGATCCCGAACGGCCCCCGCCCCCGCGGCTGGCCGGCCGCGTCCCGAGCCACGCCGGCGGACTGGTAGACGACCGCCCGCGGGGCCCCGTGCACCCAGCTGGGGGCGCCGTCGATCGAGTCCCCCTCGGTGATCGGCCGAAGCCGCGTCCCGTCGGGGTTCATCAACGCCAGGTCCGAGGACAGCGGGTCGTACGACACGCTGCAGACGACGGCCTCGCGGTCCGGCCCGTAGGAGAGCTCCCGCACCCGCCGGTCCGCGCTGTGGAAGAGCCGCTGCTCCTCCCCGTCGGCGAGCTCCACCGCGAACACGCCGCCGACGTCCGGGGTGGCCAACGCGTACAGCACCTCCCCGTCGGTCCGACCGCGGCAGAGGCCCGGCAGCTGGACGGGCATGAAGTGGGCGTCGCTCCCCTGGGGCTGCCAGGTGCCCGCGAACATCGCGCCGCGCCCCTGGCTCTTCCACGCGTTGCGCCGCTGGATCGACAGGCTGCGCTCGCGGACCTGCTCCGCGAATCGGCTCGCGAACGAGCGCTCGCCGCCGTCGGTCAGCACGTGCAGCTCGCCCGCGGCGAGGTAGACGATGGTCGGTCCGGCCACGGCGGAACTCTACGTCATCGGCCGGGGTCGGCCAGCGGGCTCAGAACGGGTCGGGGGCGCCGGGCTCGGCGACCAGGGTCCGGAGGCCGGGGAGCCGCCCGAGGCGGTGCATGAGCTGGGACACCGGGCGGGACGCCCGCTGCCGCTTGCGGCGCCCGAGTCGGCGGGCGTCGAAGTCCAGCCCGTGCCGGGCGAACACGCCCGCCAGCTCGTCCGCGTCGCGCTGGAGGCGGTCGCGGGCCTGCTCGTAGGCGTGGGCCGCGATCTGCTCGCGGACGCTGTACCGCATGGGGTGGTAGCTGAACATCGTCCAGTCGTGCGCCTCGGGCTCGATCACGACGATGTCGACCTCCGGGAACCGGTCGCGCACGGCCTGCAGCCCGTAGACCACCTGGCTGCGGATGAGCATCCGGAACACCTGGTCGAGCACGGCCGGGAGCCCCCGCTCGGACAGGTAGCGGCGCCCCGCGACGAGCGAAGAGTCGTTGCTCCGGGGGTCGTTGACGACCGGCACCAGCGGGTTGATGGCGATCACGAGGGAGGCGCCGTGCTGCACCACCACGTCGACGGGGAGGTTGCGCTCGATGCCACCGTCGACGAAGTCCTGGCCGTCGATCCGGACCGGCCGGAAGAGCAGCGGCAGCGCCGCTGACGCCTGCACCGCGCGGGCGACCGGCACGCTGCGGATGCCCCGCTGCCCGAACACCACCCGGTGCCCGGTGTCCACGTTGACCGCGGTCAGCATCAGCTCCCGCGGGAACTGCTCGAACGACCGGGGGAGCCCCAGCCGCTGGAGGATCTCGTCGACGTACTCGGCCAGCGGCTCGTTGGTGAACAGCCCCGGCGGCAGGCTCCCGAGGGCGTCGAACACCGCGTCGACCGGTCGGGCCGCGTCCCCCGGCATCAGGCTGGCGAGGAAGTTGCGGCTCATCGACAGCGGGAGCTTCGCGGCCGCGACCGCCCACATCGACAGGTCCATGCCGTAGATCGACGTCCGGCGCAGCGGCGGCAGCTTCCGCCGGTTGCGGGCGCCCCGCACGATCACGTCGTCCATGTCCTGGGGCGTCAGCCCGGCGGCGAGCAGGGTCGCGACGAGCGCGCCCGCGGACGCCCCCGCGTACGAGTCGAGCGAGGAGACCACGCCGCCGCCCAGCGCCTGGTCGAGCGCGCGCAGGGCGCCGACCTCGAACACGCCGCCGGTCAGCCCGCCGCCGCCGCAGACGACCGCCACCTTCGAGCGGGCTTCGGGGGTGCCGCCCTTGATCACGGGTCGGTTCGGCGCTGTCGGGGGCGCTGCATGTCGGAGTGGAACAGCTTGCGCATCGGCCCCATGTACCGCTCTCGCGCGTCCTCGTCCAGCGCCAGCTTCTCCGTCGAGCCGGGGCGGTCCTCGACCGGCACGAGCACGCCCTTGCCCTTGAAGTGGCGCACGGCGTTGGTCAGGTTGACCTTGCCGATCGCCTCGGGCCGGGTGACGTCCTCGGTCAGGAAGAGGCGCTTGCCGTACTGGAGCGCCGCCGCCACCAGCTCCTTCTCCGTCAGCGGCCCCTTGCGCAGCATGCGACTGCCCTTGAGCACCACGTAGTACGCCTCGAAGTACTTGCGCACGACGGCGATCATCAGCCGCAGGCGGGGCCACTCCAGGACCAGCACCTCGTCCCCGTCCCGGGCGACGATGCCGTGCTCGACCAGGCGGTCGATGGCGCCGTCCATCAGGTACTCGGTCGGCAGGTCGGGGTGGAAGAAGAACTCGGCCGAGAAGAGGTCGACCAGGAAGTCGAAGCGCCGCGCCAGCTGCCCGGTCGTCGACGACGGCCCGTCGCCCAGCGACAGCCCCGTGCAGACGAACGCCGCCGGCACGAAGTGGAACAGGATCGTGTTCTTGCTGAAGTCGAGCTGCATCCGCGGCGCGGCTTCCTGCGCGATCGCGATGATGTCGTCCTCCCCCTCGTCGCCGCCCTCCGGCTGGGGCAACAGCTGCACCCACTTCTCGGCCGCGAAGAGCTCCAGCGTCTCGTCCAGCGCGTCCTCGGGGAAGTGCCAGGAGTCGCTGAACGGGGCGCCGCGACTCTCCAACCACTGGCGCAGGAACCGGCACCGGCGGTGGAAGTGGGCCCGCGTCATGCCCCGGCGGTTGTGCAGGAGCAGCGCCATGGCGGCGACCGTCGACGGCGTCACGACGGTGACGTCCTGGATCTCGGCGACGATGTGGGTGCCGAACCGCTTCAGCCAGGTCCTGCGATCGTCCGGCTCGGTGGTCTGCCAGCTGCTGTCCAGGGTGTCGAGCGCCTCCTTGAGCGAGATCGGCTCGTTGGTCTTGACGTAGACCCGCCCGAACCGCTTGCGGAGGACCCGGCTGCTGCGCACCAGCGCAGACGCGGTCTCGGCGCTCTTCTCTTCGCCCGACAGCTCGAAGCTGTAGTCCTCGACCACCCGCTCGTAGGCGATGTAGACGGGCACGATCTGGATGTCCGGGACGATCCGGTCCGCCATCGCCTCGACGTAGCTGCCGAGCAGGCCGACCTTGGGCGGCAGCATCTTGCCGGTCCGGCTGCGCCCCCCCTCGATGAAGAACTCCTGCGTGTAACCCTCGGCCGTCAACGCCCGCAGGTAGTGGTCCAGCAGCGTCGCGTACAGCGGATCGCCCTTGCTGGTGCGCCGGATGAAGAAGGCGCCGGAGCGCCGGAAGATCGGCCCCATCGGGAAGAAGGCGAGGTTGGCGCCGGCCGCGATGTGGGGCGGCATCATCCCCTGGTAGAAGAGCAGCAGGCTGAGCAGCAGGTAGTCGAAGTGGCTGCGGTGGGACGGCAGGAGCAGCACCGTCCCCTTGCGCGCCGCCTTGCGCATGCGCTCGGCGTCCTCGGCGTCGAAGTGCACCCCGGAGTAGAGCCGCGCGTGGATGTAGTCCAGCGTCATCCGGAACGCCATGATCGCGCCCCACCGGAAGTCAGCCCCCATCTTGTCCAGGATCCTGCGGGCCCGGCGGGTGATCGCCGCCTCGCCGCGACCCTGGCGCGCCATCTCGGCGGTGATCGCCTCCTTGACCGCCGGCTCGGCGAGGATGCGGTCGAAGATCCAGCGGCGGGGGGGGCCCGCCCCCGCCCGGGGGGGCGGAGATGCAGGCCGGAAGGTGGGCAGCCCC
>CAYQEG010000116.1:0-15376 GCA_964416435.1 uncultured Rickettsiales bacterium | reverse complement strand
CCCGGGCGCGCCTGCGGGGGGGGTCTCGCCTCCTTCCCCGCGGGCGGGGCTTGGATGCGGGCTAACACCCCGGGGCGGGGCCGCACGTCCGGCCCCTTGATGACCTTGCGCTCGCGGTACAGGTAGCCGAGCAGCAGCCAGCGCAGCTTCTTGGCGATGCGCGCGACCGGCTGGCCGTCCTGCTGCTCGATGAACTCGGCGAGGTTGACCGGCTCCCCCAGCCGAACGACCGCGCGCCGGTGGTAGAGCAGGAAGATCAGCCCCTTGCGCAGGCGGCCCGGGTCGTCGCTGTCACCCAGGAGCACGTCGACGAGGCCGCGGTTGGTGCGGTCGGGCTGGCGCTCCCAGATCAGGATCTGGGGGACCAGGAAGATCGGCTCGGTCCGCTGCTGCTGCGCCTCGACCAGCACCTCCACCAGGTCGCGTGAGCTCGCCTTGGGGGACAGCAGGCCCGTCCGGCCATGCCGCAGGAACACCAGCACCGGGTCGCCCCGCCGCACCAGGCCGGCGAGGTAGCCGGAGTCGACCGGGTCGGGCAGCTTTCGGCCGCTGCGGCGACGCCACCGCAGGCGCGCCGCGAGGCTCCGGATCGCCCGGCCGAACGTGCCCGCGATGGTCGAGCGCACGCCGTTGGCGAAGCGGGCCAGCGGCAGGCTCTTCTCGAGCACGAAGTAGTTGAAGTAGAGGTAGTCGAGCAGCGACCGGGTCCGCATCACGTACAGGATCGAGCCCTGCTCGGTGGCCCGTCGCACCGCCTCGACGTCGCACGACTCGTCGTCGATCCGGCCGAAGAAGAGCCGGGCCATGATGCGGAGCGGGAGCCCGAACCGGGGGACCATCCGGGAGCCGTAGGGGTCCAGCTCCGGATCGGACGGCCAGCCGCTCAGTCCCCCCTCGGGGTCCAGCAGCGCCGGCGGGTGCTCGATCGGGTCCTCAGCCATGGGCGGTGCGCATCTTCACACGATCGACCCCTCGGCTGCCGAGGATCGTCCGGGCCACCTGCTCCCAGGTCGCCGGCGCCGGCGCCCGGGGGGGGGGGCGCCCCCCGCGAAACACCGGCAGTCGAGCCCCCCCCGCCACCCCCACCATGAGGGGGGAGAACTAGCGATAGGGGCACGGGGCGCGCGGCGGCGCCCCGGCCGCGCGGGCGGGGGCGGCGGCGGCGGGGGGGAGCCGGCGCCCCCCGCGAAACACCGGCAGTCGAGCCGCCGCGGCCTCCGCCTCCTTGAGGGGGGAGAAGTAGCGATCGGGGCACGGCTCCCCGAACCCTTCCCCCCCGGCGGGCGGCCACGGCCCCAGCGGGACCCAGGCGGCGTGCCAGGCGGCGCGGGTCGGCTCGCCCCAGCCCCGCGCGTCGACGGCGACCCCGGACCGCTCGGCCGCGGCGAGCACCGCGGCCCGGTCCGGACCGTCCCCCCACAGCTGCAGGGTGAGCGGCCGGTCGAGGGTGGCGGCGAACGCCGCGATCGACGGCAGCGCCGCGGCCATGCCCTGCCACGGCTTGAAGGTGCCGGCGTAGCCGAGCACGAACGGGCCGTCCGCCGCGGCCGTCTCGGCCGGGGACGGGTCGGCGCCGTTGCGGACCACCCGGATCGACGCCGGGGCGGCGCCGCGGCGCTCGGCGTACTCGGCCAGGGCGTCGGACACCGCGACGATCCCGTCCGCCTCCTGGAGCACCCGCTCCTCCCAGCGGAGCAGGGCCGGGTCGGCCGTCGCCCCCTCGAACCAGGCCGCCTCCCAGGCGACCGGGGCGTTGACCTCGACCACCCACGGGGCGCCCAGGCGCCGGCGGAGGCGGGCGCCGACCGACGCGAACAGGGCGAACCGCTCGTACAGGACGTCGGGCCGCCGCTCCGCCCCCCACCGGGCCGCCTGGGCGGCGAGGGCCGACGCGTCGACCCGCTCGTCCCAGGCGCGACGTCGGCGCAGCACGCCGGGCAGCCGACCCCGACGGGCGACGCGGAGCGTCACGCCGTCGGGCAGATCCGCCACCGGCTGGCCCTCCCGGGCCCGGCGGGCGGCCCACAGGTCCACCTCCGCGCCGGCCTGGGCGAAGCCGCCCGCGATCGACCTCAGGTGGGAGGACGCCCCGCCGGGCGCGAGCGCCGGGATCCGGCGCGTGGGGCAGACCACCGCGACGCGCATGGCTCAGTCGACGACGGTGTCGAACGTGCCCGCGGGGGCCATTCCGGAGACGGTGCCGGGCTCGACCGCGAGCGCCGGGTCGTCCAGCTGGAGCAGCCCGATGGACGACGTGTAGTCCAGCTCGACGTCCCCCTCCTCGAAGATCGAGCTGATCGAGCAGAAGACGTCGAGCAGCAGCTCCGCGGTCGCCTCCGGCGCCTCGTACTCCGCGGCTTCGATCCCGGCGGAGAACTCGCGCAGGTAGCGCCCCCGGGGCTCGAGGGTGCGGCTCAGCTCGATGTCCCAGGCCTGCAGGATGGGCAGCGCCTGGTCCAGCCCCGGCTCCCCGAGCAGCGCGACGGTGCGGTCCGCTTCGTCGATGGGCGGGAACTCGGTGTGGGGCGGATCGACGGCCCAGTAGGCGTGCACCTCCTGGGCGCCCGGCGTCCAGGCTGCGTCGGTGCCGCGCCGCACCGCGATGACGGCCCACCGCACGGCGCCGCCGAGGGTCGCGAACGGCGACGCTTCGTTCATGTCGGGGCGATCCAGGAGCCCGGGTTCGAAGCGGAGGTGCACGTCGAACCGGAGGCTGTCCCCGTCCCGGGTGGCCTCCCCGACCCCGCCGCCGAAGCGCTGCGGGGTCCAGCCGTCGGTCGGGTCGTAGTCCTCGGGGAAGTCGGCGGACTGGGGCACGTCGGTGTCGAGCTCGATCCCCTGCAGGGCGACCACCACCACGTCGGAGCGGTGCAGCCCGAGCTCGGCCAGGTCGACCTGCTCGGTCGCGGCGGCGACCCCCTCGGGGCCGACCGTGAGCGTGGTCTCGCCGTACGCGACCATCAGCCGGTCGCTCGCGACCTCCCGCCAGTTGAGCTCGTAGACCGCGTTGTCGAGCGCCACCTCGCCGGTCGTCCAGGTGCCGCCGACGAAGCCGAGCTGAGCCGCGACCTCGCCCTCCCCCTCGCCCGGGGCGACGCCCACGCGCAGGTACGAGATGCGGTGATTGAGGTCCTCCCAGCCGAGCGTGTAGCCGTCCCACAGGACGAGCGGCTCGGTGGGCGACGCGCAGCCAGAGGCGGCGAACACGACGAGGGAAGCGAGGACGGAGAAGCGAACGCTCATTCGGCGGCAGATAGTAGCTCGCCTTGCCGGGCCCCGGCGGGGCATGATAATCAGCGCCGCCGATCGTGCCCGCGGGGGGGCCGATCGACGCCGGAGCGCGATGGACCGCACGCTCATCACCCGCCACCGCGGCGACTACCTGTGGGGCTCGTTCTACAAGCACGGAGCGGACGGCTTCGTGACGACGGACGATCCCGCGACCGGCATCAGCCTCGACAAGGTGCCGTACCGGACCCGCGCCGTGAGCGAAGCGGTCGCGGACGCCCGCCGGGCGCTCCCCGCCTGGGACGGTCGCACGCTGGCCGACCGGGTGGCGATCATCCGCGAGCTGCGGGAGATCCTGAGCGCCCGCCGGGGCGCCATCGCGGCGATGGTGAGCCGAGAGATGGGCAAGCCCCTGTGGGAGGCGAACCTCGAGTGCGTCGCGTCGGTGCGGGCCATCGACCTGCTGATCGACGCCGCGGCCGAGGTGCTCGTCGATCGCCAGCACCCCAGCGGCACCGGCATCCTGCGTCGCCGCCCCGTCGGGGTCGTCGGCGCGGTGACCCCCTACCCCTACCCCATCTACGGTCCCCTGCAGCTGCTGCTGCCGATCCTGCTCGGCGGCAACACCGTCGTCTGGAAGCCGTCCAGCCTGCTCCCGCTGACGTCCCAGAAGCTGACCGAGGCGTTCGACGGGGCCCGCATCCCGCCGGGCGTGCTGTCGATGATCCAGGGCCCCCGCAGCCCCGTCGGTGAAGCCCTCGTCGCCCACAAGGGCGTCGACATGGTGGTCGGCTCGGGCGCGGCGGGCAGCGGCGACGTCATCCGCGGCAAGGCGAATGGGCGTCGCGACCCGTGGTTCCAGGGCGGCGGCAAGGGCTGGGCGATCGTCTGCGCGGACGCCGACCTCGACCGGGCCGCCTACGACGTCGTCACCGGCGCGTTCCTGACCGCGGGCCAGCGGGCCAACGCCACCTCGCGGGTGTACGTCGAGCGGGCGGTCGCGCGGCCGTTCCTCAAGCGGGTCGTCGCCCTCAGCGCGACGCTGGTGATCTCCAACCCCGCCAACGACGACGCCTTCTGTGGCCCCCTCGTCGACGTCGCCCGCAAGCGAGCCTTCGAAGCCGCCCTGCGCCGCTACGGCCGCGCAGGCATCGAGTTCCCCCTGGAGGGCGGCAGCGGCCAGCTCCCGTCCAACCTGCGGCGCCGCGGCCAGTGCTACGTCGGCCCCGCCATCGCCCTCGTGGAGGGCAGGCTGCCGGACAAGGTGCCGCTGCCGGAGGAGATCCAGGGGCCGCTGCTGCTGGCCTGCCTCGTGGACGACGCGGAGGACGCCGCCAGTCTGTTCGACGCGCACCCCTACGGCCTCGCCGCGGCGGTGTTCAGCGAGTCGCAGGTCCGCTTCGAGCGCCTCGCCAGCCTGCTGCGCGCCGGCGCGGTGAACTGGAACCGCGGCACCATCGTCGCGTCGGCCCGGTACCCCAACGCCGGCCTCGACCGGTCGGGCCGCGGCGCGGAGGCGAACGACGGGCTGCTGCGGGCCTGCACCTGGCCCCAGTCGACGCTCAGCGCGCTCGGACGCTTCGACCCGTCCCACCGGGTGCCCGGCATGGGCTGGCCCACCGAGATGGGCGTGGTCGACCCCTCGAGCCTGCGCACCCCCCCGTACCGCCCGTCGGACGACGACGCCGACGTCGGCGTGCGCGACCTCGCCGAGCCGCCGACTCGCAGCTGAGCGCCCCGTCGCCTCCGCCGCCCTCCGGAGACCGCCATGAAGCCCGCGTCCGTCTTCATCGAACGAGCGATGACCCACAAGGGGGGCCCCGCGGCCCTCGAGGAGCTGCTCGGCCAGCCCACCCCGCGCGCGGACCTCGCCGCCATCCCCGACGACCGCTGGCTCAGCCGGGCCGCCTTCGGGATCATGGCCGCCGGCTTCGTCTGGCGGGTCGTGGACAACATGTGGCCGAAGCACGAAGAGGCGCTGTTCGGCTTCGAGCTCGAGCCCGTCGCGTTCCTCAGCGACGCCGACATCGACACGCTCGCGGACACCGACGGCGTCATCGGCCACCGAGGCAAGCTGACGGCGATCCGCGACAACGCCCGGATGATGCTCGACGTCGTCGCCGACCACGGCAGCTTCGGGGAGTTCGTCGCCGAGTGGCCCGCGGACGACATCGTCGGGCTGTGGACCTGGCTCAAGAAGAACGGCAGCCGCCTCGGTGGTCGGACCGGCCCCTACTTCCTGCGGGCGATGGGCGTGGACACCCCGCTGATGACCCAGGACGTGGTGAAGGCGCTGGTCGAGGCCGGCGTGGTCGACAAGGCGCCCACGAGCCAGAAGGCGCTGCGGGCCGTCCAGGCCGCGTTCAGCGCCTGGCAGGCGGAGACGGGCCGGTCGTACACGGAGCTGAGCCGAATCCTCGCGTACTCGATCGGCTGAGCGCCGTCCGCGGTGGCATAGTGCACGCGCCGATGCTCCGACGTGCGCTGATCCTGCTCCTCGCCGCCGCCCTGCTGCCGGCGGCCGCGTTCGCCCAGGCCGAGGAGGAGGAGGAGGTCGCGGGCGACGACGACGACTCCGCGGAGGAGTCGGGCTCCAGTCCGACGTGGCCGGTCCCCCGTCGCCAGGTCGCCCCCCACGTCCCCGAAGGCGTGCTCCAGCCCGGCGGCCCCCGCGTCGAGGTGATCGTCTCCATCGTGGTCGGCGTCGAAGGCGACGTCGTCGACGCCCAGGTCAAGCAGAGCTCCGGCTTCGAAGCCCTCGACCAGGCCGCCGAGGACGCCGCGTTCGTGCTCGACTTCGTCCCCTCCACCCTCGACGGCGTGCCGGTCGAGGTGACGATCGACTACCCCTTCGTCTTCCTGCCGCCCCCGCCGCTGGAGCCGGTCATCGTGCCCTCCCGCCTGTCGGGCCGGGCCGAGGTGAAGGGCAGCCGGGAGCCGGTCCAGTTCCTCGACCTGTCCCTGTTCGAGGCGACCCCCAAGCCGCTGGAGGAGGGGGAGGAGCCGCCGGAGAAGCCGCGCGCCAGGCACTTCGACCTGGCCGACGAGCCCATCGCCGTCGTCGAGACCGGCGAGGACGGCGCCTTCGAGATCGGCGACATCCCGCCGGGCACCTACGTCGCCACCATCGGCTCCGGCGGCTACAAGCTCGAGCGCTTCCTGGAGGTCTTCGAGGAGGGCGTCGACCGGGAGGTCGTCTACCGCGTGCGCCCCACCGGCGTGCCCGAGACCGTGGTCGTCGGAAAGCTCCGCGAGGACGACGCCCCCGAGCGGGAGCTCACCGGCGAGCAGCTCAAGAAGATGCCCGGCGCCGGCCGCGACCCGATGGCCGCCGTCGCCTCGCTGCCCGGGGTGGTGCACACGGCCGGCACGTTCGGCGTCTCCCCCGACACCCAGGCCCCCGTCCTCCGCGGCGCCTCGGCGGAGGACTCGGTGCTCTACCTCGACGGGCTGCCGGTCCCGATCATCTTCCACTCCATCTCGAGCTTCTCGATCACCGGCGACGCCCTGGTGGAGCGCGCGTTCCTCAAGCCCGCGGCCACCGGAGCCCGCTACGGCGACCTCACCGGCGGGGTCGTGGGGCTCGACCTGCGCTCCCCCCGCAAGGACCGCATCGGCGGCTTCCTGGACCCCGGCATCGGCCTCTTCTCGGTCGGCCTGGAGGGGCCGATCACCGAGAAGTCACGCTTCTATGTGGGCTTCCGGCGCAGCTACTACGACATCCTGTTCAAGCTGATCATCCCCGCCGACGCCCCCATCGAGTTCGCCACAGCCCCCTACTTCCAGGACCAGCAGGCGATCCTCGAGACGGACCTCGCTCCCTGGCTGACCGTCAGCCTCGGCTACATCGGCACCCTGGACGGCATCAAGCTGCTCGAGACGGAGCCGGACGAGGACGACACCGACCCGCTGATCTTCAGCATGCGAACCGACATGCACCGCATCTTCCTCAAGGGGAAGATGCGCGGACCCACGGGGCTGCGGAACACCCCCCACATCGCCCTGACGTTCTGGGGCACGGAGCTGCAGTTCACCGAGCTGTTCCACACGGCCGACCGGCACACGACCCTGCACGTCACCGACGACCTCGTGCTGCCGATCCTGCCCTGGCTGCAGCTGGACGCCGGGGTCATCCTGGAGGTCGACCAGCTGCGCCAGACGCGCGACGTGCCGCAGCTGGTCCGCGAGGACACCGGGCCCCGCACGAACCTGGGCAACGAAGAGAACCTGTCCGGCACGCAGCGGGAGACGCGGGTCTGGGTCGGCGGCTACGTCGGCATGCCGATCAAGCCCTACGAGCGGCTCACGATCGCCCCGGAGTTCCGGTTCGACTACTGGGACTCGATCGACCAGTTCGTGCCCCAGGTGCGCGCCCGGATCGGCTGGAGCCCGACCGACTTCCTGCGGTTCAAGCTGGCCGGCGGTCGGTACGAGCAGGCGCCGGCGAGCGACGAGTTGAGCGAGATCTCGGGCAACCCCGAGCTGGGGCCGGAGGGCGCCTGGCACGTCAACCTGGGCGCGCAGATCACGCCCGGGCCGTGGCTGGACCTCGACGTGCAGGGCTACGTCAAGTTCCTGGACCACCAGACGGTGAGCAGCGTGGAGGCGTCGTCGTTCGGCGGCTTCGCGGAGTTCGGCGAGCTGGGCGCGAGCACCGACGACGAGGACCCCACCCACGGCCTGAGCAACTCCGGCATCGGCCGCATCTACGGCACCGAGGTCTTCGCCCGCTTCGGGTTCCTGCGCAACGGCATGGGGGTCAGCGGCTGGCTCGGCTACTCGCTGTCGTGGGCCCAGCGCAAGGACTTCGAGCACGAGGAGTGGCGCTGGTTCGAGCACGACCGGCGGCACGCGATCACGGCCCTGGTGCAGCTCGCGCTGCCCGGTGAGTTCTCGATCGGGGCGCGCTGGCAGCTGCAGACGGGGCGCCCCGAGACGCCGGTCCTCGACTCGGTGTTCTACGCCGACGCGGGCGCCTTCATCCCGACCTACGGCGACCTGTACTCGGCGCGGAGCCTGCCGTACCACCAGCTGGATCTCCGGATCGACAAGAAGTTCCGCAAGGACAAGCACACCATCGAGATCTACATCGACGTGCAGAACGTCTACGCGGCGACCAACGGCGACTTCACGCTGTACTCGTTCGACTACCGGGAGACGGCCTCGTTCACGGGCATCCCGACCATCAACTTCGCTGTGCGGGTGGACTTCTAGATGCCATCGGCACAAGTCCCGCACCGGTTTCCGCCGGCCCTCGACGCCGCCGACGCCGCCTCCCCTCGTCGACGTACGCGAGGTACGCCTCCTCGTCTCGACGACGACGGACGACGCCGATTGCTCGCCGGACTCCCGGTCGGGACTCACGCCGAGGACATCTAGATGCGCCGCTTCGCCCTCCTGCTGCCGCTGCTGCTGGTGTCCTGCTTCCCGGAGCTGCCGGACCAGCGAATGATCGACAACCTGCGGGTGGTCGGGATCCGGAGCGACCCGGCGGTGGCGGACCTGACGGTGTTCCCGCCGACCACGCTGATCACGGTGAGCGCCCTGACGGTCAACGGCGCCGAGGCGGACCTCGACGGCGTCGAGCACACCTGGAGCCTGGACCTTCCGGACGACATCGAGGGGCTGGAGGACCTGGCCGAGCTGCTGCCCGAGGGGCCCTACGGCCCGTCGATCGAGATCGACCTGGAGCAGCTGTTCGCGCCCCCCGAGGGGGAGGCCCGCGACGACCACCTGACCGGCCGGACCGGCGGCGTGCTCCCGCTGCGCTACCGGGCGGAGACGGCGGACGACGACCGCGAGGCGATCAAGCTGGTGACCTTCCTGTTCCCCGCCCCGCCAGAGGAGGGGGACGACGACGACTCCGCCGAGCCCGAGGAGCCCGAGGAGTTCGAGCCGCCCAACACCAACCCGGTGATCGTGACCGTCGCCGTCGGGGACGGTGACGCCGTGGAGGCCCCCGGCCCCGGCGAGGTGATGTACATCGGCGCGATCGACGAGGACGGGGAGGAGCTGATCGCCATCGTCGAGGACGACGGCGACCAGGAGGACCTGTCGGTCGAGCTGTATCGCACCGGCGGCTGCCCGAACCTGGCGCCGGATGACGAGGACGGCGCCCCGTTCGGCCCCGGCGGCGGCTTCGGCGCGCCCGCGCCCGGCGAGGAGGCCGACCCCTGCGACGTCGACGGCGGCGGCGGCTTCGGCGGCGGCGGCGGCGGGCCGTTCAGCGACGAGGAGATCACGTCGGAGCGCACCTTCGCGTGGCGCCCGCTGCCGGACACCGACTCCGCCGACTCCCGCCTGTTCATCCTCGCGGTGGACTCCGAGGGCGGCCAGACCTGGCAGGAGCTGCGGGCCGCGCCCGCCCCCTGATCAGTCGACCCTCAGGTCGACCTCACACACGCTCGCGGAGACGTCACCGTCGACGAAGACGGTGTCCCACTCCAACGGCCCGCCCCAGTCCGGCACGGCCACGCTGAACGCGGAGAGCAGGCCTCCGCTGTCGCTCCAGCCGTTGACCTGCCCCTCCCAGGAGAAGCCCCCGGTCCCCGACGAGTTGCCCTCGGAGAGGAGGTCCGGATCGGACGTGTCGGCCGCCATGCGGCCGATCGTGACCAGCAGAGGCTCGTCCCACTCCCCGGTCTGCAGGTCGACGACCGCGTCGGCGGCGCTCGGGGAGCTGTCGAGCTGCATGACGACGGCCCAGCTGGCGGGTCCGATGAGCTGCAGCAAGGCGTTCCCGAGGATGTCGACGTAGGTGTCGACGTCGAGGTCGCCGGCCTCGTACCCGAGCCAGGCCTCCTCCGTGATCACCGTGAAGTCGGTGAACGACTCACAGGAGACCGCCGCGCCGGCCAGCAGCATCACCTGCAGCCCCCGCCCCTCGGAGCGCGAGATGCCGATCCGGGCGGGCAGCGAGACCGTGCCGGTCGCCTCGGACTGGAGGGTCAGGCTGCCGTCGGTCGAGACGTCGTCGTCGTCGTCGGTCGCGTCGTCGTCGTCGTCCGTCGAGTCGTCGTCGTCACCCCCGCCGCCGCCGCCTCCTCGTCGAACCGGCGTACAGGCGATCAGGCCAAGGCAGACGAGCAGGATCAGCAGTCGCGAGCTCATGGCGAAGCAGCCTGCCAGCGGCAGGGACGGCGCGCCACAGGATCCACTACGATGCGGCCGCCTCGGTCCGATGCTCGCCTACCTCGCCTCGATCTGGTCTCCCCTGCTGCTGCTGACGATGCTGCTGGTGCACCGGTTCGCGGCGCACCGCGGGCACAGCGACGTCGAGGCTCCCAAGGGCCAGCGTCCGTGGACGACGTGGCTGCTGATCTTCAGCTCGGTCCTGCTGCTCACCATCTCCGTGACCGGCGGCTGGATGCACTTCCACGCGCTGATCCTCCCGGTCGCGATCGTCGGCCACGGGCTGGTGCTCAGCTCGCTGCTGTTGACCGCCTGGTCCCGGCGCGCCCTCGGGCGCCACTTCTCGATCTACCTGAAGGCCGACGAGGGCCACGAGCTGATCACCGAGGGGCCCTACCGGCGGGTCCGGCACCCGGTCTACACCGCCGAGCTGCTCCTCCAGGTCGGCGCCCCGCTCGCCACCTGCACGTGGGAGGCGTTGCCGCTGTTGCTGGTCGGGATCTGGATGATCCGCCTCCGGATCGACGCCGAGGAGGCGCTGCTGACCGAACGGTACCCGCAGTACGAGGAGTACAAGGCGGTGACAGGACGGCTTCTCCCGCCCCTCGGACCGGGCTGGACGGCCGCCGACCGCGAGCCGGTCCCGAACCGACTCCACGAGTCCTGACACCGCCGCGCCCCGACCTCCGTCCTGGAGGTCAGGCCCGTGCGCGACCTAGAACCCGAACTCCACGCCGCCGACGAGGCGGTGGGCCATCCACAGCGGCGCAGGCTCGTCCCGGGCGGTGACCAGGTGCAGGTCCGCGGCGACGAACGTCGGCTGGTAGCGGACCTGGATCGTGAGCCACCGCACCGGCCTCACGCCCACGGCGAAGTCGCCGCCCGCGCCGCCGAGGAGCCAGTGCACGAACGGAAAGCCGTAGTCCGCCCGCAGCAGCGTCATGACCGCCACGCGGGGGCCCACCTGCAGCACGACGGGGCCGAGGTCCAGGCGGAACCGCAGCCCCACGCCCAGCTCCAGGTGGGTCGTGCGTGGCGCCGTCAACCCGCCCTCGGCCGCGACCTGCGGGAAGAAGCCCGCCGCGAAGTCGGCGAACAACCCCAGCCGGCGGATCAGGGGGACGCGGGACGGGAAGCGGAAGTCGTAACCCACCCGGAAGCCCGGCGCCGAGGGCGCCGCGTCCGTCTTCCACTGGGCGCCCCCGAACCAGGTGTGGGCGTATCCGACCGACAGGAAGTGGCGGCCCCCGTTGAGCTGGTCCCTCAGCTTGGAGACCGTGTAGACCGCCTCCGCCCGGAACGTCGCCCGACCCTGGTCGACCACCTGGTCGTTGAGGTTGCGGAACTCGATCCGGTGGGGGCCCGGCTCCACGAGCACCGTCCGGGGAAACGCCCCCTTCTCCTCGCCGTCGACGAACAGGCGCAGCCCCTGCTGGGGCCCCTCTGCTGGGGCCCCTCGTACGACGTCACCATCGCGAGCCGCGCGCGCTCCCGGGAGTCGGGATCGCCGGAGAGGATCAGCGTCTCCAGCCCCACGATCCGGTACTGGATGACCGGGATCTGCAGGCCCGAGGTCGCCTGCATCGTGGCGTCGCGCGCCCAGTCGTGGGCCTCGCTGACCGACACGACCAGGTCGCCGTTGAGGTCGCTGTCATCGAACCGATCGGTCAGCGCCAGGATCAGGTGGTGGGTGTAGGCGCCGTTCCAACACCAACGAGTCGTTCGAGGCGCCCGAGGAGGACGGCTACGCCACCGAGGAGTGCGAAGACGAGGGGGTCTCCTGCTGGGAGTGCCCCGAGCACACCCAGCAGCACGACGACGACGACGACGACGACGACACCGCCGGGGGGCCCTGCGAGCAGTATCCCCAGCTCTGTCCCGAGACCCAAGGCTGCCGGGCCAAGGGCTGCGGGACCCCCTTCGGGGGCGGCACCGCGCTGTTCCTGCCGCTGCTGATCGGGTGCGGCCTCCGTCGGACCCGGGAGCGCTGACTTGGCGAGGGCGGTCGAAGCGATCTTCCTCGCGGCGCGGTCGGGCGACCGGCCGGCCCAGCGCGAGCTCGTGCAGCGGCTCGAAGGTCCGCTCCTCGCCGCGGCGAGGCGGATGGTGGGCGACATCGCGACGGCCGAGCACGTCTTCATCCAGGCGATGACGCGGCTGTTCGAGCGGCTCGACGCCGCCGAGGAGCCCGCGGCGGTGGTCGCCTACGCGCGGGGCATCGTCTGCTCGATCTCCCTGGACGTGCTGCGGAGCCGCTCGGAGCGGGACGCGCGCAAGGCGCTCCGAGACACCCGCGCGGTCGGCGGGGCCGAGCCATCGCTCGTGATCGGGCAACTCGACGCCGGGGACACCGACGTCGACATCCGGATCATCCGCGAGGAGGTGCGGACCGAGGTCCGCACCGAGCTGGAGCGCTTGACCGAACCCGGCCGTACCCTGTTGCGAATGCACTACGAACAGGGGCTGACCTACGACCAGCTCGCCGAGGTGTCGGGCCTGTCCCGCCGCACCGTGCTGCGCCGGGTCGGCGAGGCGCGCCTGCTGCTCGCGGCGCGCCTGCGGGGCCTCGAGGAGTACGTGCGATGAGCCTCCCGCCGCGGATCATCGAGCTGCTGGAGCGGTACCCCGATCAGCTCGACGACGCCGAGTCGGGCGAGCTGCGCGCCGCCATCGACGCCGACCCGATCGTCGCGAGGCTCGCGGCCGAGATCTCCAACCTCGAGGAGGCGCGGCCGGACGCGCCGGAGTGGCCGAAGCGGACCGTTGCCGATCCCGCCTTGAGCGAGGTCGGGCAGGCCCGGATCGACCGCATGCTCGACGGGGTGGGCTCGGCGTCGGAGCCGACGGGGGCGGACGAGGACGACGAGCCCGTCTTCTCGCCCCCGCGTCGCTCGATGCTGCCCTGGCTGGCGGTCGCCGCCGCCGTCCTCGTCGGCCTGGGGCTCCTGCTCCTGCGCCCGTCGGAGCCCGACGGCCCCGGCAACCCGTTCCGGGGCGGACCGGGGGATCTCGACGTCTCCCTGGCGGTGCTCGGCGATGCGCCCGTCCCCGACGGCGCGGCCCGGTCGGTCGGGGACCCGGTCCGGTTCCAGGTCGTCACGTCGGGCGACGTGCACCTCGCCCTGGTGGAGGTGCAGGGGGACCGTCGCTCGGTGCTCTGGCCGAAGCCCGGAGGCGACTGGCACGTCGGCGCCGGGATCCACGTGCTGACGCCGACCGGGCAGTCCCCCGACTACCGACCGGGGGAGCCCGGCCTCGCCCGGTACGAGCTCATCGCCGCGCCGGGCGCGCTGGACGTGAGTCGGCCCGAGGCGATGCACCCCGATGCCGAGATCGCGGCGACGGCGACCGTTCTCTGGAACTGAGACGGGCCGGCGCCGCGAAGGCAGCTAGCCTGGGGGAGCCGATGCACGCCCCCACCCGCCTCCACGTCCGCCCCGTGGTGGCCCTGGCCGCCTCGCTGCTCGTCGCCCCCGCGACGGCCTCGGCCCAGGGCTACGACAGCCACTTCCACACCGGCAACGCGGTCGTCGACCTGCGGGTCACGCCGCCCGCGGTGACCTGCCCGGTGGGGCTGACGGCGTTCGAGGGCACGTCGACCTGGGCCGACCCGACGACCGGCGAGCTGCGCTTCTTCACCGACGGCATCTCGGTCTACGACGCGTCCACCGGGGCGCCGGTGTCCGGCGGCGACAACACCCTCGGGGGAACCCCGACGGCGACCCAGACGTCGTTCCTCGCCCCGGTGCCGGGCACCCTCAACACCGAGCTGTACATCTTCTCCAACGACACCGACAACGTGCTCGTCAGCGTGCTGGACGACACCGGCCCGACCCCGGTGATGACGTCGACGGCCCAGTTCCTCATCGGCGACACCGGCGAGGCGGTCTCGGGGCTGGACGACGGGGACGGCGGGTTCTGGCTGGTCGTCTGGGACGAGGGGGGGGCGACCCTGGACGCCTACTCGGTGGACGACCTGGGCATCTCGCCGACGCCCGTCAGCTCGCCCCTCCCCTGGACCAACCTCACGGCCAGCCGCGGCACCATCGTGTTCCCGCGGGACGGCTCGAAGGTCGCGGTCACCACCGAGGACGGCGCCGGGCTGGCGTTCGCCGACTTCGACGTCGTCACCGGGCTCGTGACGTCGTCCTGGACGACGGTGCACACGCGCCAGGGCTACTCGGTGGCGTGGTCCCCCGACGGCACCCAGCTGTACTACGTCAGCTCGCCGTCCTCCTGGGGCTGGCAGGGCAGCCTCAACCAGTTCGACACCGCGACCGGCCTCGAGACGCCGCTGGGCGGCTCGGGGCTCAGCGGCGTGATGCTCGGGTCGGACGACAGCATCTGGATCTGCGGCTACGGCGACAACGTGCTCGGCCAGGTCATCGATCCCGACGTGGGCGGGGCGGCCAACACCAACCTCAACGCTCTGTCGATCGCCGGCTGCAGCGCCGGCTACAACCTGAGCAACCAGGTCTCCCTGACCGACGTGCTGTGCCTGGACGAGGACGGCGACGGCCACATCCCCGCGCGGTGCGACGGCACGGACTGCAACGACGCCGACCCGGACACCTACGAAGGCGCGCCCGAGCTGTGCGACGGGGTCGACAACGACTGCGACCAGGAGATCGGCGACGAGGAGCTCGACGACGACGGCGACGGCCTCCTCAACTGCGACGACCCGTGCCCCGACGACCCCACCGAGGACTGCTCCGGGGGCGACGACGACGACGCGGCGGACGACGACGACGCAGCCGACGACGACGACGCGGCGGACGACGACGACGACAGCGCGGACGACGACGACTCCTCGGTCGACGACGACGACGACGACGACGACGACGGGGGCAGCCTGCGGGGGACCGCGGACTGCACCTGCCTGTCGATGGCCGCGGGGCGGGCGGTGAGCCCGCTGATCGCCCCGCTGGTCCTGCTGCTCGGCTCCCGCCGGAGGCGCGGTCGCGTCTAGGAGCGTGTAGCGCATTGGCCACCTGTCGCCCCATGGACCGGATGCGTC
>CAYQEG010000115.1:0-25669 GCA_964416435.1 uncultured Rickettsiales bacterium | reverse complement strand
GGGCGGATGGCCGTTCAGCAGCGACGGCTTCCTGATGGAGGAGTCGGAGATTGAGTACCCGAGGCGGTCGATCGAGAAGCCCGAAGATGCGCAGGAAGGCACGGACTTCATTGCTACCTACGAAGACATGGTCAGCCCCGGGAGAATCAACTTCTTCATGTCCGCAGTGTTATGGGAGTTCTGGTACTGCATGGGCTCCATGGCTCGCACCGGCCAGTACTCTCTGACGAAGTTGGAGGCAACGGCATTGGCCGAAGTCTTCGTGCACTCCACCCTGTATCACGAGGTGTTTCACCACTTCTGCGACGTGCAAACCTATCTCGTCGAGCAAGTCGATCGAGGGTTCCGTCGAAGGCGGATTGAGGAACCACTTGCGGTCGCATACAGCAGGTGGAGGGTCGGACGCGAGACGCAGATGCACGACTACGTACAAGCGTTCATGGACCGAAGGTTCGACTACAGCAGCCTGCGCTGGTACCGCGACTGGACGAAGTTCGCTGGGCAGCATGCTCTGAAACAGGGGCTCGCCGACTATCTCCCGTACAGCGGCAAGGCTGCAGGCGTGGCGGCCGGCATCGATGTTGCTGGGTTCCTCTTCAGTGGAATCGAGACGATTCTGGAGAGTCCAAATTCCGGCCTTCTACTCTGGTGGCCCAGGTGACCTGACTGCAGCTGGGTTGGAGTTCCCCAGCTCCATTGCGCGAGGTCCTCTGACCTTGCGAAGGGTGCCGTAGGCCGCCCCACATATGCCCCACAAGCCGCTGCAGAATCCTGCCGACTCGAGCCGAAACAGGCCGACTCGGGCCGTCGAGAAACGGCGCACGTCGCCCCAGTCCATGACGCGGCGGATCCCACCCCCATGCTGAACTGCAACTTCGAGCACCTGTGATTCGTTGCACGGGGCCGCTGTCGCGATCCAGGCAGGAGGCCCACGACGGTCCGAGGGTCTGCAGGACCTTGCGCTGCCAGGTGTGAGCACCCGAAGCGCGATCTGCAGACCCGGTTCCCGCGATCAGGCGCCGGGCCGGAAGACGAACGGGTAGGAGACGATGACGATGCCGCCGCCGTCGGGGGGCGGGAACAGCATCTCCAGGAAGACGGCGTTGATGCAGCGCTCGACACGCCAGTCACCCAGGGTCGATGACTTCGTCCTGGCGGACCGGACGGCTCCGTCCTGGCCGATCACGAACTGGACGACGACCTGGCCTGCGAGCCCCGCCTGGCGGATCTGCCCCCCGCGGTAGCACCCCAGGACGTAGTCGAGGTGGACGCTGACCGTCCGGTCGATCTCCTCCTTCAACAGGCTCCCGGTCACGAGGCTGCCCGGCACACCCGACGCCGTGCCGCCTGCTTCGGAGATCTCCCAGTCGAAGTCACCGAGGTCTCGTTCGGTCGACTCCTCCTCCGGGCCGAGCGCGCCCTCGACGGCCCACGAGGCCGTGTCTTCGGGGGTGCCGCGGTCGACGAGGGTCCAGTAGAGGTCCCGGCGGGCGTCCGCCGAGGCGGCGCCCGTGGACGCCCGGGGGCAGCCGGCCAGCAGCACGGTGAGTGTCAGCAAGGCCAAGGTCCACAGCCGCACGGTCGTCCCCTCCAGCCGAGATACTACGATCGCTCTTCGCGCGGCGACGTCCCTGCCCCCCTGGCCCGCCGACGAGACCACACCTGCTGGACCCCCACGATGGCCGTGCAGACCAGGGTGCTGGCGAGGAGGTTGTTGCCGAGGAAGGCGATCAGCGGTCCCGTCCAGAGCGCGATGGCGTCCCCGAAGTAGTAGGAGGTCGTGATGTAGAGGGTCTGCCCCGCCAACGTCGCCGGGAGGAAGACCTTCACCCGCGTGCCCGCGGCGCCCGCGAGCGCGCCCAGCGCATAGAACGGGAAGACCACGAGCAGCGACGGCCCGACCCGGGCGAAGGCGCGCTCGAGGCCCACCAGCGCCCGGCCGATCCGGGGCGCCTGGCGTTCGATCCAGGGAATGACGAGGGGGCCGAACTGCCGGCCGAGGGCGTACATCGCGCCGATCCCGGCGGCCCGCCGGACCAGCCCCGCCGCGAGCACCGGCGCGAAGTCGACCTGGGGCGCGACGAGCACGAGGTGCCGCACGTCCGGCGACAACAGGATCAGCGCGAGCGGGTGACGCACCAGCAGCCACGGCGCGAGGGCCGAGCCGATCGTCCCGAGCGCGCTGATGAGCGCGACGGCGGCGACCGCGAGGGCGGCGGCCCGGCTCAACGTCCCCGCCCCGCCGACGGGGCGCCGGCTCGGATCGCCGTCCGGCTGGACGCTCCGAGGTTCACGCCGAGACGATACGCCGCTCGGCGGCGCCCCGAACCGGGGATCGGCTACTCCAACACCGCCGCGCCCGTGAAGCTGAACGTCACGTCCCTCACCAGGTCGACCCCGCCGTCGCCCTCGTTGACGTTGCCGTCGGAGAGCTTGACCATCGCGTAACGGAAGGTGCCCGGGGCGGTGTCGAACATCTCGGTCCCCCACAGGACCCACTGCAGGTCCGGGCTGATGCCGTCGAGCTGGCCCTGGGGGTTGGAGCCGCTCCAGACCGTGGTCGCGGTGCCGTCCATCAGGATGTAGTCGGGCGAGTCCTGCGCCAGCAGCACGGCGGTGCCGCCGAAGTTGCGGTAGTCCCCGACGCCGGACCACGCGAAGACCTCGGTCACCTCGCCGGTCGACAGGTCCATCCAGACGCTGTTGCGCTGGTTCACGTCGTTGGTCGAGGTGAAGAAGAGCCGGCTGCCGTCCGGATCGAAGAAGGCGCTGCCGTCATCCAGCAGGTCGTAGTACTGGT
This sequence comes from uncultured Rickettsiales bacterium, assembly GCA_964416435.1. Lineage (GTDB taxonomy): Bacteria > Myxococcota_A > UBA796 > UBA9615 > UBA9615 > CAYQEG01. The sequence goes on along the minus strand of CAYQEG010000115.1, from coordinate 22,869 downwards.
CCTCGGTGAACTCGTAGTGAACCGGGGAGTCGGGGGCGACGCCGTCGAGCACGGCGAGGCGCACGCCGGCCGCCCCGCTCAGGTCCCACAGCGACAGGCTCGCGTCGTCGGAGACGGCGAGCAGGCGGCCCGCCTCGGCCGGACGGGGGAACTCGGTCACCTCCCCGCTGCCGAGGTCCACGCCGACCACGATGTTCGGGCCGCCGCCGTCGTCGAAGTCGAAGAACATCCCGGCGCCTCGCGCCCACCGGCGCTCCCAGGACGTCAACAGCGAGGCGTCGACGGTGATCTCGCTGACGACCGTGCCGGCGCTGTCGATCGTGTACCAGGTGCCCTCGTCGTGACTGGCGGCGGCCACCGTGGCGGCGTCCAGCCGACCCCGGAGGGTCACCCCCGAGACGATCGGCTCGCCGAGCTCGCCGTCGGCGAAGGTCTTGATGGCGTCCGACTCGACGACCAACAGCGCGTAGCTGGTGGGGCCGGCGGTGCAGGCGCTCAGGAAGAAGAGGGACAGCATCGGCACGACACGCATGGGGACTCCGGGCACGACACGCATGGGGACTCCGGGTGGAGCCGGGCACTCTAGCGGCCGATCGTCTCAGATGTCCCGTTTACCGGCTCCCCAGTAGAAGGGGCCGTCGGTCGAGCGCACCGCGATCGACCACCCGAGCCCGGCCAACCGGGCCTCCAGCGCGGCGGGATCCCAGGGGACCTTCACCGCGCGGAAGGCCGTGCCGTCCTTCAGGCGACGGCGGATCGTCGAGGATGCCTCGCCCTCGATCAGCTCGTCCGGGGTCCGGTAGCCGTCGTCGACGAACAGGACCCGCCCGCCCGGCTGCAGGCAGCGGCCGATCGTCGCCCAGAACGCGTCGAACCGGTCCATCGGCACGTGGGAGAGCCAGAAGCCGAAGAACACCGCGTCGTAGCGACGGTCCGGCTCCCAGGCGAAGAGGTCGGCCTGCACGAACCGGACGGGCGCGCCGCCGACGCGGGCCCGCGCGCGGGCCAGCATCTCCGGCGAGGCGTCGACCGCGGTGACGCTGGTGGCGGTGCGCAGCAGCCGCTCGGTCCACATGCCGGGACCGCAGGCCAGCTCGAGCACGTCTCCGGTCGGGGCGAAGGCTTCGAACGCGGCGACCAGGTCGTCCTCGCCGGCGACGTCCAGGGCGTGGTGTTCGTATTCGCCGGCGAGGGCGCGGTAGTAGGCGATCTGCTCTTCGAGCAGGGGAGCGGGGTGGCGTCGTCTCATCGGTTCCTCGCGAGCTCCCTCGCACCGGCCCAGCCTCGAGGATAAGCACGCAGCGCCGCTCAACAGCCCCCTGTCCCTCCAGTCCACGATTCCGCGGAAGCGCGGACAGGACGACTCCGCGGAAGCGCGGACAGGACGATTCCGCGGAAGCGGTCACCGCCTCTTGACCGGGAGCGGGCAGGACCCATGCTCCCCCCGATGAGCTCCGCCGCGTTCACCTCCATCGCCACCGAGCGACTGCTCCTCCGCCGGTTCCGGGGTGGCGATCTGGAGCCCTTCGTCGCGATGCGGGCCGATCCCGCGGTCGCGCGCTACCAGGGCTGGTCGGACTTCGACCGGGCCGCCGGCGAGGCGTTCATCGCGGGGATGAGCGCCGCCGAGCCCGACACGCCGGGGGCCTGGTTCCAGTTCGCGATCGAGCACGAGGGCCGGTTCGTCGGTGACTGCGCCGTGCACGTGCCCGCGGACCGACCGGACGAGGTCGAGCTCGGCGTCACCTTGAGCCCCACCGGCCAGAGGCGTGGGTTCGCCCGCGAGGCGCTGACCGGGCTGATCGGTTGGCTGTTCGAGGAGCGCGGCAAGCGCGCCGTCGAGGCGGTGGTGGACGCTCGCAACGCCCCTGCCCTGGCCCTCTTCGAGGCCCTCGGCTTCGTGGAGGAGGGGCGGCGCGCCGCTCCCTTCAAGGGGGAGCTGTGCACGGAGGTGACCTGGAGGCTGGCCGCGCCCAGCGACGCGGGCTGACCGTCAGCGAGCCTTCTCGCGCAGCGGCCCGGCCCAGTCCATCAGGCCCGCCGAGCTGACGCGGGCGAGCGTCTGGCCATCGGTGCCGATCACCTTGACGTCGTTGAACGGCTCGGCCGCGGTCTCCTCGAGCACCACGATGATGTCGTGGCGGCGGTCGTCGGCCGGCTTGCGGCGCCACGTCGCGTCGACCGTCAGGACCAGCGTCTTGGCGACGATCTCCCGGTCGAGCACCTCGGGCACGGCGCTCCGGTACGCCTGGAGCTGCTCCTCCGCGTTGACCCGGTGCATGCTCAGGAGGCGCTGACCACCGGCGAACAGCGCGAGCACCACGGCCACCGTGATCAGCGTGTGCAGCCGTCGCCGGTCCGGCTTCTGCTCCGGCCGGGGTCCGTCACCCGCCTCGTAGGCGGCGCCCTGGACCAGGTGGGAGCCGCGCTGCTCGGGCAACCAACGCTCCAGCGCTTCTTCGGTCTTGCGCAGCGCCTCGACCGCCCGGTCGGCCCGGGGATGGTCGACGTCGTACAGAGCGGCCGATACCGCGCGGACCCGGGAGACGGTGCTCCTCAGGTCCTTGACGGGCACCTTGGTCGTGCCCTCACGGCACGACTGCAGCAGCGGCTGCCAGTAGTCCAGCACCTCCTGCGCGCGGGGGATGAGGACCCGCGTGAAGCGGAGGAGCCGGTCGACGTCCGCCTCCTCGCGGAGCTGCTGAGGCGTGAGGTCGGCCAGCTCGGCGGGCAGCGGAGGCAGCTCGGTCTGGGAGGGCCCGGTCATCGCGCTAGAACCGCTTCTGCGCCTCGGTGGCGGGGTTGGGGCGGAGCACCATGTGCTGAGCGGTGGGCTCCACGCGCAGGGGGTCGAGGTCGATCCACCAACCGGCGATGAAGCCGTCCCCGTCCAGGTCGCACGTACCCACCGCCCGGCCCCACGGCAGCAGGCCGGTCGGGTAGCCGTCGACCGCGTAGTGGCAGCGGACCTTGCCGTCCGGCTCCCACGCGAGCTCCTGCCACCCCGGCACGGCGTCGTCGAACTCGTACGCCTGGCGGCCCAGCGGGGTCGTCGGCGACTCTTCGCAGCGCACCCCGTCCTCGTACAGCTGGTAGTGCACGGCCTGGGCCTCGGCGATGCCCTTGAGGTTCACGAACACCTCGCTGCGGCGGGCGCGGAGCTGGGCGTCGGTGTACAGGGGCGTGGCGATCGAGGCGAGGATGGCGACGATCGCGACTGCGATCATCAGCTCGATCAAGGAGAACCCACGGTCGGCGCGAGGGCGGCTCATCACATCTCCATCCTCGCCCAACCCGTATCGAAGGTAGCAGAGCGCGGGCCGACCTTCAGCAGATACCTGCCGCGGGTGCGGTCAAGCGAAGAAGGGGCCGACCAGCTCCTCGGTCTTGTCCCACAGCCGGCCGGCGACGGCCTCGTCGCGGGCCTTCTTCGCGACCGAGGACCGGCCCACGCGGCCGCGGGTGTCGGCCAGGCCCGTGGGGCCGTAGTAGACGCCCGGCTCGGCGTTGGGGTCGGCGGCGGCGAGCACGAGGGGGTAGGCGCCGCGCTCCGCGCTCTGGGCCCAGACCACGTTGGTGAACTTGTACAGCCACTTGAAGAACCAGCTGCCGCCCTCCTGGCCGACCCCCGCGGACTGCAGGTTCGTCGCCGCGTAGCCCGGGTGGCAGGGGATGGCGCCGACTCTGCTGCCGCGCTCGGCCAGCCGCCGCTGCAGCTCGAAGCCGTACATCAGGTTGGCCAGCTTGCTCTGCCCGTAGGCGACCGTCGCGTCGTACCGGCGCTGCTCGAAGTTGAGGTCCTCCAGTCCGATGTCGCCGAGCTTGTGGGCGACGCTGGAGACCGGGACGATCCGGCCCCCCGACGCCTCGATGGCGTCCATCAGCAGCGCGTTGAGGCGGAAGTGGCCGAGGTGGTTGGTCGCCAACTGCAGCTCCCAGCCCTCCGAGGTGCGCAGCTCCGGCGTCTGCATCACGCCGGCGTTGTTGATCAGGGCGTGCAGCTGGGGGCACTTGTGCCGAATCGCCGCCGCCGCGGCGGTGATGCTGTCGGCGTCGGCGAGGTCGAGCAGCACGAAGTCCACGTCGGCCGACGGCACCGCCTCGCGGATGCTCTGCAGGGCGGCCGTCGCCTTCGCTTCGCTGCGGGAGGTGATGACGACCCGCGCCCCCTTGCCCGTCAGGATCTTCGCCGCCTCCAGGCCCAGGCCGCTGTTGCCGCCGGTGATCACGTAGGTCTTGTCGTTGAGCTCGGGGAGCAGGTCGGGGGTCCAGTTCATCGTCTTCTCCGAGGGGGGAGCGCCATCGCTCGTGGACTGAACCTACTCGCCGATCCGGTCACCGCCACTCGCGATTGACGCCAAGGCACCAACAGATCACGCCAGTCCGGGTTGGCGGGTTCGGTTGGTCCCATGGCGCCATCTGCGAGTGCCGCGGGCCGGATCGGCGAGTAACCTCGCGCCATGTCCAACACCTACGCCATCGGGCCCGGCTGGGCCGTGCTGTTCGCCGACCTCGGCATCGACGCGGGCAACGTGCTGCGGCGCGCCGACCTCCCGGGGGACCTGCTCGCCCGGGAGGGCGCCCGGCTCACCCCGGACCAGTACTACGCGGTGCTGCGCGCCCTCGAGGCGGAGGCCGACCAGCCGGACCTGCCGGTGCTGATCGCCCGCGCGATCACCCCCGAGGCGTTCGATCCCGCGATCTTCGCGGCGCTGTGCAGCCCCAACCTGCGGTCGGCGGCCGAGCGCATCGCCCAGTACAAGCCGTTGATCTGCCCGCTGAAGCTGCAGGTGGACGACGGCCCGTCGTCCCTGACGCTGACCTTCGTCTGGCCGCCCAGCCCGGATCCGCCCGCGTTCCTGACCGCGACCGAGCTGCTGTTCTGGGTCGCCCTCGCTCGGCTCGGCACCCGACACGCCGTCCATCCCCTGCGGCTCACCGCGCCGGAGCCCCACGAGCCGAGCGCCGCCGCCGTCCATGACTACATCGGGCGGGGCATCGAGCAGGGCAGCGCCGTCTCGATCACCTTCTCGTCCGAGGACGCCGAGCGCCCGTTCCTCACGGCCAACCAGCGCATGTGGGACTTCTTCGAACCGGAGCTTCGTCGGCGGCTGAGCGAGCTGCAGACGACCGCGTCGACCACCGAGCGGGTGCGCGCCTCGCTGCTCGAGCTGCTCCCGGCCGGCGACGCCACGATGGACGCGGTCGCTCGGAGCCTGGGGATGAGCAACCGCACCCTGCAGCGGCGGCTCCGCGGCGAGCAGACCAACTTCCAGGAGCTCCTCAGCGACGTCCGGGAGTCGCTCGCCCTGCACTACCTGCGCAGCTCCGCGATGCCGGCGGCCGAGATCTCGTTCCTGCTCGGCTACGCCGACCCCAACTCGTTCTACCGGGCGTTCCAGGGCTGGACCGGGCTCACGCCGGAGACGGCTCGGGCCCAGGCGCGGAACTGACTGAGCCAACCGGGTTTCCTGACCACGCCTCCTCGGTCCCGCGGCCCGATCTCGGCGTCGCTCCTCGGTTCCAGGGGAGCGACCCTGCGCCCTCGTCGCTCCTGGACCTCGGACCGCGGGCCCGTCGGATCCGTAGTCATACAACCCGGTTGGCACAGTGAGGAGCTCGGCCTCCGCCTCGGGGCGTACGCCTCGCGCGGTCGACATCGCCATCGCTTCCCGCCCCCGAACCGGCTTGACCCCCAGGTCTTCGACGACGAACAGGCGTCGCCAGGGGGCAAGCACCTCGGTCGGCACGCAGAGGGTGCCGGGCTCGGCGGCGCTCTCAAGCCGGCTTGCGGTGTTGACCGTGTCCGACCACAGGTCGAACGCGAACCTGCGGCGGCCGATGACCCCGGCCACCACCGGTCCGCTGTGCAGGCCAGCGCGCAGGTCCCACGGCTCGCCGTCGGGGCCGACCAGCTCGCCCTGGCGCGCCAGGGCGACCATCTCCATGGCGGCGAGCAGGCACCGGAGCACGTGGTCCTCCCCGTCGCCGAGCACGCCGGCGGCGAACATGTACGCGTCCCCGATGGTCTTGAGCTTCTCCAGGCGATAGCGGTCGACGATCCCGTCGAACTGCGAGAACGCCTCGTCCAGGCTGGCGACCAGGGCGCGGGGCTCCGCCGCGGCCGAGCGGGCGGTGAAGCCGACGAAGTCCGTGAACACGATGGTCGCCGCGTCGATCCCCCGGGGGGTCACGCGGCCGTTCGACTTGAGCTCCTCGGCCACCGGCGGCGGCAGCACGTTCGGGAGCAGCTCGTCGCTGCGCCGGCGCTGGGGCTCGGCCTCCTGCCGTGACTCGAACTCCGCGACCCGCAAGCGATAGGCTGCCGCGCTGCCGCCGGGACCGATGAGCATGATCCCGGTGAGTCGAGCACGGCGAACGCCGGAAGGAAGGGGAACCCGACCACCGAGATCCACCAGAGCCCGCGCACGGTCCGCGCGGCGACCTCGGCGTCGAATCGTCCGCGGGCCTGGCTGTCCACGCTCCCCCCTCCCGGGGAAGCGTACTACTGTTGCGTCCATGGCCCGAAGCCTCCGAGCCGCAGCTCCCGCCCTGGTCGCGCTCCTCCTCGCCGCGCTCGTGGCCGGCTGTCCCGCCCCGGTCGACGACGACGACGACTCCGCCGCCGACTGCGCCGCCGCGACCGGCACGCTGCGGGTCTGCGTCTGTTGGGACGAGGTGGACGAGGAGCCCGCCGCCGAGGCGCTGGTGGCGGTCCGGACCGAACTGGAGGACCCGTTCCCCGTCGAAGCGCTGGTCGGACCCGACGGCTGCGTCGAGGTGGACGTCGCGCCCGGCGCCTGGGAGTGGAGCGCCCGGAACTCGACGATGAACTGCGTCAGCCCGTTCGAGCCCGCCGTGGTCGCGGCCTGCCGGACCGAAGAGCGGAAGGTCTACCTGATGCCCTGGTGCGTCGTCGGGGGCTGAGCGAGACCTGGACGGCGGCGCCAGCCGGCCCCGGCGACCAGCAAGAGCAGCGCGGTTCCCGGTGCCTGGCCGTCGGCCACGGACGAGGCGCAGCCGCAGCCCTCCCCTTCGAAGCCGCCGGGCGTCGCGTCGTCGTCGTCGGTCGCGTCGTCGTCGTCGGTCGCGTCGTCGTCGTCGGCCGCGTCGTCGTCGTCGGCCGCGTCGTCATCGTCCGTCGCGTCGTCGTCGTCGTCGCCCGGCCCGTCCGGGAACGCCGACGGGTCGATGGCGGTGTAGGGCTCGCCCAGCAGCTGGAACTCGATCCCCGGCCCCGCCCACGCCACCGAGACGTGGTCCAGCCCGCCGCCCTCTTTGTGCAGGGCCTCGACGAAGAACACGTCGCCCTCCGACAGCGAGACGGGGTCCGACTGCTGGCTCGGGTAGGCGTCCCACACGTGGTGCGACGTCCAGCCCGGCACCTCGGCCACCAGGTCGCCGTCGAGCCACACCTGGCCGCCGTCGTCGCTGGCGATCCAGAAGGTGTAGTCACCGTCCGCGGGCGCCTGCACGTAGGCGGTCAAGCGGCTGCCGTAGTCGTTGGCGTAGTCGACGGGCCCCTCGAACTCCGAGGCGTGCTCGACCTCGTCGGGGCTGTCCGGGAAGGCCGCCGCGGACGTGAGGTCCGCGACCGTCGAGCCGCCCAGGCCGAACCAGCGCTCGATCAGCACGCCCGCCCAGCTGACCTCGATCTCGATCTCGTGGCTCGCGGAGTGGCCGGTGCTCGACGTCACGGTGTAGGTGAACGTCTCGGTCGTCTCGACGTCCGAGCCCTCGTAGCTCCAGCTGCCGTCGCCGTTGTCGAGCAGCCCGTCGTCGACGACCAGCACCGCCACCCCGTCGTGGGACAGCGCCTCCCCCTGCAGGTCGAACGTCAGCGGCTCGCCCGGCCGCACCCGGAAGCTGCCTTCGACGCCGCCGAGCGCGGGCAGCCACGGCGGCAGCGCGGCGGTCGCGTCCGACGGCGTCGCCTCCAGGCCCCAGTGGTCGACCATGAAGAGCGACAGGTCGTGGCCCGCCACCTCCGACCAGCGGTTCAGGAACAGGTCCCGCTCCGCCTGGACGTCCGCCGGCTGGCTCGCCGCTTCGTTGTACAGCGTGAAGACGTCCGTCCAGGTGGACCAGCCGAAGCCGTCCCGCAGCTGCAGGAACATCGCCAGCTTGTCGCCCACGCCGAGCCCCGCGAAGTCGTCCAGCGCGGTCGCCGCGAGGGCGTGACGCATGACCTCGATCCGTGGACCGGTCCAGCTCCAGCCGCCCCGGGACGGCTGACCCAGCTGGTCGTACGCGTAGCTCGTGAAGATGTTGACCGTCGCCTCGACGGCGCCGTCGAAGGTGTACGGGTTGTCCCAGCCCCAGCTCTTGTCGGGCCGGCGCTGCGCCTCGTGGCCGAGCTCGTGGTACCAGCCCCAGTTGCCCGACGCGTACAGCGCGTCGACGTCCGCGATCGTCGTCGACGCCCAGTCGGGCCCCTGGGTCGGGTAGCCGGCGTGCAGCAGTCCGACGCTGATCTGCACGTCGATGTTGATGCGCTCGGCCATGGCGCGCAGGTCACCGTGGTTCGCCAGCGCATCCTGGTGGGCGACGACGGAGTCCCAGTGCTCCATCACCGCCTCCATGTCGTCCACGATGTCGACCATCGAGCTGGGCACGGAGATGGTGCAGTGCTCGCTCTCCAGCTCCGCCTGCGGCCCGGGCAGGTCCCGCTCGTCGGCGGCCCAGTCCGCGTCGGTGGTCTGGCCGAGCACGAAGTGGGGCGCCTCCACCGCGTCCGCGAACGTCACGTCGAACGGATCGACCCCCGGCGAGGCGCCGATGTCGACGTACAGCGCGCCGCCGAACGGGCTCGCGACCTCCACCGTCTCGGCGTCCAGCGCGAACGCCCGGGAGACGCGGGGCATGCGGGACCAGCTGTCCCGCCCCTGGATGTCGTCCACGTGGCCGGAGATCCGGATGAGGTAGCCCTCCCCGGTCACCGACCCGGGCGCCGTCACGGTGACGATCTCGCCGGGCGCGGCGTACAGCCCGGTGCTGTGCCAGCGGGTGCGCGCCGTGTCGATCGCCACCGCCTCGGTCACGCGGTCGGTCGAGCCGATCGCCCCGAAGCAGCCGACGGCGGAGCGGTGCTCCTCGACGTCGCCGACGGGCAGCGCCTCCAGGATCGTCAGCTCCCTCAGGAGCATCGCCTGGTCGAAGGGGTCGCTGACCGGCGTCGCGGGGGTCGGCGTGATCCCCGACAGCGCCGTGACGAACGCCGCGTCGAGCTCCAGGGCCAGCGGGTCGTCCACCGGCAGCGCGTCGTAGATGCGGGTGAGGAGCCCGGCCGCCTCCTCCAGCTCCGTCGCCGACCAGGGGCCGGTGCCGTTGATCAGCACGTCGAGCAGCACGTCGGCGTTGACCTGGCCCACGGCGCGGTTCGTCGCGTCGACGGTGTCGTTGTCCCAGCTCCAGCCGCCGCCGAAGCCGATGCCGGCCTCCCGGAGCAGCCCGTTGCCCACCGCGCCGCTGATCGGGCCGCCCCACCACCAGTCCCAGCCGACGCCATACTCGGCCAGGAACAGGCCGCCGCCGCCGGTCACGAAGTCCGCGATGGCGTCCAGGTTGCCCTCGGGCTCGAAGGTCCCCAGCCACGCCGCCACGAAGACGTCGGCCGTCGGCAGCGCCGCCGCGAGGCCCGCCTCGTCGGTCGTCGTGACGTCGGTGAAGCCCTGGCTGGTCAGCCAGTCCGAGCTCCCGGAGCTGAGCGTCACCACGGCGACGTCGAGCGACGCCGAGTCGGCCAGCCAGCCCATCCCGTTGACGTAGAACGTGCCCGAGTCGGCCCCGTAGCCGTCCATGTTGAGCATCTGGTGGTCGGGCACCGCGATGACCCGCCCCGCGCCCCAGGACGCGGCGGCGATCAGCGGCCCCTCGCCGACGCCCTCGGGGTGGTGCGTGATGGCGTAGGCCTCGGGCCCGAAGGCGACCATGCGGCCCGGCTGGACGCCCCCGTGCACGCTGGTGACGCCGGCCAGGATCGCGTCCCGGGCGGCCTCCTCGTCCAGCGCGGCGTTGACCGCGATCCGGAGCGTGTCCGACGTCGCCGCCGTACCGCCTACCTCCACCTGCAGCGACGCCACCCCCGCGAACGACGGCGACGGGGTGAACACCAGGCCGTCGAGCGCGGCGTTGACGTCCGCCGCGTCCCCGACGAACGAGACGACCGCGTCGTCGCTCCCGGTGCCCTGCAACAGCACCAGCCCGCCGAGGGTGGCCAGCGTGACGGTGCCATCGCTCGCCGTCAGGGTGATCGGGTCGCTCGACTCGTGCACGCCACCCAGGGCGATGTTGTCGAAGTGACTGGAGGCCAGCTCCAGCCCCTCGTCCGACGCCGTCGCTGCCACGGGGGGGAGCTCGATCGTGGCCTGGGCGAGGGCGGTCGCGACCGGGAGCAGCGTGGCGAACAGCAGGACGAGAACAGGGGCGCGCATGGCGTGGGAGGTTATCCGACCACGAAGCGAAGCGGAGACCCGGAATCGACGCTGCGGACCAGGGTCTGGTACGGGTAGGCTCCCGCACGAGGCGCACATGGCACTACGAAGTTCGATCTCCCCCACCCGCAGCCGCATCGCGGTCGCGGCGCTCGCAACCACCCTGGCGCTGGTCGTCAGCCTCGTCGCCGGCTGTCCGTCGGGCCGCAGCAGCGACGTGATCGTCGGCTTCATCGAGGTCGAGATGGACCAGAAGCTGGTGCCGCTCGCCCAGGCCGACGTGACGATCCGGCCCGTGGAAGCGGCCGAGGACGCCAAGAAGCCGGACGAGGCCCCCGAGCTGACGTCGGTGCTGTCGGGCGTGTCGGTCACCAACGGCGCAGGCACGTTCGAGATCGGCCTGCTCGCCTCGAACGAGACGTTCGCCGAGTACCCGCTGCTGCGCGGCTGGGTCTACGAGTTCCGCATCCAGGCGCCCGGCTACTACATCTACCGGGGGAAGTTCACGTTCGAAGGCGGGGCGACGTCGCTGGGCGTCAAGCTGGACGAGAAGTCCCTCGACGTGATGGACGACACCGGCGTCATCGACGTGCCCGACGGCGCGATCACCACCGGGGCGGTCCGCCGCGGCACCTGACGGGTCTCACCCGGCCTGGTCGAAGAAGAACTCGGCCACGAAGTCGTTGCACGGCGCGGCCGCGACCTCGGCCGCGGCGCCCTGCTGGACCACCCGCCCCCGCTCCAGCACGTAGACGTGGGCCCCCAGGGCGAACACGTCCCGGGCGTCGTGGGTGACGACCACCGACGGTCCGCCGCGCTCGGCGAGGTAGCCGGCGAGGTGAGCGCGCATCGCCCGCCGGGCGGAGGCGTCCAGCGCCGACAGCGGCTCGTCGAGCAGCAGGATCGCCGGGTCCACCATCAGCGCCCGGGCCAGGGCGACGCGCTGCTGTTCGCCGCCCGACAGCGCGCCGGGGGTCCGCTGCGCCAGGTGCGCGATGCCCATCTGCTCGAGGACCGGCGCCGCCGCCTCCCGCCGCTCGGCCCGGCCCCGCCCGACGAGGCCGAAGCCCACGTTGTCGAGCACCGACAGGTGCGGGAAGAGCCCGAAGCCCTGGGGCACGTAGCCGACGCGCCGCTGCTCCGGCGGCAGGTCGACGCGCCGCGCCGAGTCGAACAGCACGCGATCCTGCAGCCGCACCCGCCCCGCGTCGGGTCGATGGGCGCCGGCGATGGTGCGCAGCAGCGTCGTCTTGCCCGAGCCGTTGGGGCCGATGAGGGCGACCGGGACCCCGTCCCCCTCGACCGTGACGTCGAGCGCCAACTCCCCGACCGCCAACCGGACCTCGGCGCGCCAGCTCACGACCGGACCTGGCGGGGGGCGAGGGTTCGGCTGGTCCACAGCGCCGGGGCGAGGCGCAGCGCGAAGAGCAGCGCGACGGACACCCCGCCGAGCACCAGGGCGAGGGCCAGCGCCACCCTCACGTCGTCCTCGAGGGCCATGTAGATCGCCAGCGGCATCGTCTGCGTCGTGCCCGGCAGGTTGCCCGCGAACAGCAGCGTCGCGCCGAACTCGCCGAGGGCCCGGGCCCACGACAGCGCCGCGCCGCCGACCAGCCCCGGCAACGCCATCGGCACGGCGACCCGCCAGAACGCGCCGGCCCGGGACTGCCCCAGGGTCCGGGCCACGAGGAGCAGGTCGGGATCGAGCCGCCGGAACGCCGCCGCCGCGGCCTGGATGTAGAAGGGCGCCGAGACCACGACCTGGGCGAGGACCACCGCGCTCGTCGTGAACGGGACCTGCAGACCGGCCGCCTCCAGCCACGGACCGAACAGGCCGCTCCGGCCGAAGGTCTGCAGCAGCGCGATGCCGACCACCGCCGGCGGCAGCACGATCGGCAGGTCCACGAGCAGCTCGACGACGCGGGTCCGCCGGCCGTCGCTCATCGCCAGCCACCACGCCAGCGGGGTGCCCGCCAGGACGATGATCGCGAGGCTGAGCAGCGACGTCCGGGCGCTCAACCAGAGCGCCGGCCCGAACAGCTCGTGCCGCACGCCGGCCGACAGGTCCGCCGGGGACGACGACAGGAGCAGCGCGACGACAGGTAGCAGGAGCAGCCCGAGCATCGGGATCGCCACCACGAACAGGGGCAGCCGACGGGGAGCTCGGCTCATGGGTCGACGAAACCGTGCCGACGCAGGGTCGCCTGTCCTCGCTCCGACAGCACGAACTCGAGCCAGCGTCGGGCCAGGTCGGGCTGGCCGGCCTGGTCCACGACGGCGATCGGGTAGGTCGCCCGCACCCCGAGGTTCGCCGGCACCGGCACCATCCGCACCCGCTCGGACGCGACCGCGTCGGTCCGGTAGACGATCGCCGCGTCGGCCTCGCCGAGCTCCACCTTGGCGCGGACCTGTCGCACGTTGTTCTCCTGGGAGACCACGCTGGCCAGGACGTCGGCTTCGAACTGCGACCCGAGGGGGCCCGACGCGCGACGGAGCACGTCCCGGGTGTACCGACCGACCGGCACGTGGTCGCTGCCGACGACCAGCCGCTCCGCCTTCGGCAGGTCGGCGAACGTCTCGATCCCGGCGGGGTTGTCCAGCGGCACGATGACGACCAGCGCGTTGCTCGCGAGGGTCGCGCGCTCCACCGCCAGGCCGGCGTCGAGCAGCCGCTGCATGTGCTCCGGGTCGGCCGACGCGAAGACGTCCGCGGGCGCCCCCTGCTCGATCTGGAGCCGCAGCACCTGGCTGCCCGCGAACGTGAGCGCCACGTCGACGCCGGGGTTCGCCTCCTCGAACGACCCCTCCAGGTCCCGGAACGCCTCGGTCAGCGACGACGCGGCGTAGACCTGCAGCGTCGGCCCGGACGCGGACGCGCCGCCGCAGCCCGCCAGGAGCAGGGCGACCAGGGCGAAGCAGGCGAGGCGCGCGCTCACGCCGCGTCCACCGTGGTGGCGTGGCCGGTGACCCCGCCGTCGTAGCCGGCCAGCGCGTCGACATCGGCTCGGAACCCCGCGTCGTCGATCGCGTCGACGACCCGGCTCGTCGCCCCCACCTCGGCCCAGGCGGCCGGGATCACCAGGTCGAAGCGCTCCTCCGACAGCGGCACGAAGTCCAGCCCGGCGGCGATCGCCTCGCTCTCGATCGCGACCCCCACGTCGGCGGCGCCGGCGCGCACGAGCAGCGCGACCTCGGCGTGGCCGGACGCCAGCGGGCCGTTCACCGCGGCGTCCCCGCCGAGCGCTCCGGCGACCAGCTTGTGGGCGCCCGAGCCGACCTCACGCTGCGCGATGCGCAGGCCCGGCCGGCCCAGTTCGGCCAGGCCGGTCAGCCCCGCGGGGTTGCCTGCGGGCACCACCAGCCCCTGCCGCCACCGGGTCAGGTTGACCACCAGGAGACGCTGTCCGGGGAAGGTCGCGCGGGCGACGTCGGCGTTGTCCCCGCCCCCGCCGGTCAGGTGCAGCCCGGCGACGTGGACCTGGCGACGCGCCAGCAGGTCCAGCGCGTGCCGGCTGCTCGCGGACAGCCAACGCACGCGGGCGTCGCTGAACCGGCCCGCCACCCGCTGGGACAGGGCGCCCAGCAAGGGGGCGCAGCCGGCGACGAGCACGTTCCGCTGCAGGCGCTCCGGGTCGGCGAGGGGGCGGGCGACGTGCGCCGACTCGAGGAGCCCGTCGGCCGCGACGCTGGCGTCGAGCCGCAGCGGATGGGCGACCCAGCGGCCGCCGACCTCGCCCAGGGCGACACGCTCGCCCGCCGCCCCGCCGGGGCCGTCGACCGGCAACCCCGCGGACGCGTCCAGCCGGAACAGGTCCTCGACCCGGCAGCCGAGCGCCTGGGCCAGGAGCAGGCCGAGGCTGGTCGCCGGCACCGAGCGCCCCGCCTCGATCGCAAGGATCGCCTGGCGACTCACGCCGACGCGCTCGGCCAGCGCCGCCTGGGACAGGCCCAGGCGCTCGCGGTGCTGCTTCAGCGTGTTGTGCAGGCGGGCGAGGCTCACCCGTCCTTTGTAAAGCCCGCCTTACAAGAGGTCAATGACACTCGACATAGCGTCGGCTGCTCAAGACAGGGCGGCGTCCCAGTCGGCCTCCTTGAACCCGACGAGCACGGCGCCCCCGAGGTCCAGGATCGGTCGCTTGATCAGCATGCCGTCAGCGGCCAGCGCCTCGTACTGCGCCTGCTCGCTCATGCCCGGCAGCCGGTCCTTGAAGCCGCCGCCCCGGTAGGACTGGCCGGCGACGTTGAACAGCTTGCGCAGCGGCAGGCCCGAGCGGGCGTGCAGGTCGGCGAGGGTCGCGGCCGACGGGGGATCGGTCTTGAGCTCGACGACGTCGACAGCGACGCCCCGGGCGGCGAGGTGCTTGTGGGCCCGCTTGCAGGTGGAGCAGCCGGCGTACCAGTACATCTTGGCGGTCATGGCGCCGGAGTCTAACGGCGGATCAGCGCAATGGCGCGCGCGCCCAGGTCGCGGTCGGCCGCCCGCCCTCCAGGACGACGTACTCGTCGTACAGCGCCGCCGTGAGGCAGCTGTGGTTGGGCGCGATGCGCAGCCGATCCCCCACGCCGATCCGGGCGAAGAACCTCGGGTCGAGCACCCGGAGCACGCCGTGCTCCTGGGACAGCGAGTGGACCCGCAGCGGGAGCGGTCGCCGCTGCAGGTCGAGCACGGCGCCGAAGCCGCAGTCGGGATCGACGTGCCGGGGGCCGACGTCCTTGCTCAGGGCGAGGGCCCCCGCGTCGACGATGACCTGGGAGCGGGCCGGGTGCACCCCGATCACCTCGGTCAGCACCGTGACCGCCACGTCGTGCATCGAGCAGCTGCCGATGCCGACCTGGAAGACGTCGAACAGGGCGTAGTTGCCGGGCCGAAGCTCGGTCACGCCCGCCCAGTCGGCGCCGTGCACCGCCGTCGGGGTGGAGCCGACGCTCACCACGTCGACCGGGACGCCCGCTCCCCGCAGCCGGTCGGCGAAGCCCACCGTGACCGCCCGCTCGGCCGCGGCGACCTCCCGGACCGCGGCGACCGACGTGCACGAGTAGCTGTGTCCGGCGTGGCTGAGCACCCCCTCGAACGTCAGCCACCGGCTGTCCGCGAGGCGGCGGGCGAGCTGCACGGCGTCGGCGTCGTCCGGGTCCACCCCGGCCCGCCCGTACCCGCAGTCCACCTTCAGGAGCACCGCCGCGCTCCGGCCCGCCTGCTCGGCGGCGCGCTCGATCGCGGTGACCGCCGCGTCGGAGTCGACGAGCAGCCCGAGCCGACGCATGTGGCCGGCCGCCGCCAGCGCAGCGACCGCCCGCCCCGGAGCGCAGGGCACGGCGAGGGTGACGTCGTCCATGCCCCGCTCGGCGAACCAGACCGCCTCCCCCAGGGTCGACGCGGTGATGCCGCCGGGCTGGCCGCGCAGCTGCAGCGCCGCCACCTCGGCGCACTTGTGGGTCTTGACGTGGGGGCGCAGGGCGACGCCGTGCTCGGCGGCGCGGGCGGCCATCGCCGCGGTGTTGCGGTCGACGACCTCTCGGTCGAGCAGCGCCCGGGGGGTCGGCAGCGACCTCACGGAGGGGCCGCGGCTACCAGTCGACGATCGCGGCGCCCCAGGTGAAGCCGGAGCCGAAGGCGATCATCGCCACCTTCATGCCGGGCTTGAGGCGGCCGTCGCGCTCCGCTTCGGCGATGAGCAACGGGATGGTCGCGGCGGTCGTGTTGCCGTACTTGTCGATGTTGTGCACCAGCTTCTCGGGGGGGATGCCCATCGAGTTGGCGAGGTACTCGTTGATCCGCATGTTCGCCTGGTGGAACAGGAACAGGTCGATGTCGGCGCCCGAGATCCCGTTCTTCATGCACTGGGACATCAGGGCGATCGTCATCCGCTCGACGGCGTGACGGAAGACCTTGCGGCCGTCCATCGTGGTGTACATGTCGTCCAGCGGCACGATGCCGCGCCCGTCGGGGCCGATCTCGAAGAAGTCCTGCTTGTGGATGCGCCAGACCCTCTGGCAGAGCTCGTCGGCGAAGCGACCGTCGGCCCCCAGCTCCCAGCTGCGGACGCCGCGGTCCTCGTCGGTCGCGCTGACGACGACCGCCCCGGCCCCGTCGCCGAACAGCGACGCGACGGCGCGACCCCGGGTGGTGAGATCGAGCCCGGGGGAGTGCTTCTCGGCGCCCACGAGCAGGACATGATCGTAGGCCCCCGAGCGCACCATCGAGGAGGCCGCGCCCAGGCCGTACAGGAAGCCGGAGCACTGGTTGCGCACGTCCAGCGCGGGCACGAACGTCGCCCCGTTGCCTTCGCACAGCCCGAGCTTGTCGGCCACCATCACGCCCGCACCGGGGAAGACGTAGTCCGGGGACAGCGTCGCGAAGATGATCATCCCGATGTCGGTCTTGTCGATGCCGGCCGCCTCGATGGCCTGCTCGCAGGCAGGCACCGCCAGGTCGGAGGTGCCGACCCCGTCGGCGGCGAAGCGGCGCTCCTTGATCCCGGTGCGCTTCTGGATCCACTCGTCGCTGGTCTCGATCCCGTAGTGTTCGACGAGGTCGTCATTCGTGACGACGTTCGGTGGCACGTAGGCCCCCGAGCCTGAGATGTAGGCGTTGCGCAAAACCGCTCCTTCGTTCGAGCGACGGAAGCTACCACCGGGAGCCGACGCGTGTCGGATCGATCCGTAGCCGAGGTCGAGCGCCGCCTGATGGCCTCTCGCCCGTCCCGCGTCGCCGACCCCGCGCGGCTCCGACGACGCGCCGCCACCGCGGTGCTCCTGCGCGACGGCGGCGAGGGGGCCGAACTCCTGCTGCTGCGACGGGTCGAACGCGAAGGAGATCCCTGGTCCGGGGACGTCGCCTGCCCCGGCGGCTGGCAACACGAGGGTGAGACCCTGGTCGACTCCGCCCTCCGCGAGGCCCACGAGGAGGTCGCGCTGCCCTCGTCCCAGGCGAGGCTGATTCGCGCGCTGGACGACCGACCCGGCTGGCCCTGGAGCCGCTGGCTCGACTTCGCGGTGCGACCCCACGTCTTCGAGGTGACCGGCGACCTGGACCTGCGGCCCGAACCCCGGGAGGTGGCGTCGATCCGTTGGATTCCCCTGGCCCGTCTCGTGCGGCCGGACGCTCGGCGGCGGTTCCTGTGGACCTGGAAGCCACCCGGGTTCCCCGTCCGAGTCCCCCTCCTCATGCCCCGGATCGTCGTCGACGACTACGACGTCTGGGGCATGACCCTGGACGTGCTCCGGGACCTGTTCGCGCGGATCGAGTGAGAAATCGGGCCGGACATTCCACGTTCGACCGCGCCGCCCGTTGAGATGATGAGAGCGGCGGCCATGGGTCGGCGGCCGCTGCCCGGGAACCGCGCTTGAGCTGGACGAATCACACCGACGAGCAGCTCCTCGCCGCCTTCGCGGACGGCGACGAGGCGGCGTTCAGCCCGCTGGTGGAGCGTCACGGCGCGGCGGTCAAGTCGTACGCGCTGCGCATGCTGCGCAACCCCGAGCAGGCCGAGGACGTCTACGTGGACGTCTTCACCCGGCTCGCGTCGGGCGGCGGCCGGTGGGAGCAGCGGGGCACGGTGCGGGGCTTCCTGTTCACCGTCGCCCACCGGCTCTGCATCGACCTGATCCGACGACGCAAGACCGAGCGCGAGGCTCGGGACGGCCTGGTGGAGCTGACCCAGCGGCGCAGGTTGTCGCCCTCGCCCGAGGCTCGGGCGGCGTGGGGGCAGCTCGCGGAGCGGGTCGAAGAAGCGATCGGGCGGCTGCCCGTGGAGCACCGCCAGGTGCTGCTGCTGAGGACGGTGCACGGCCTCAGCGGCGAGGAGGTCGCGACGGCGATGGGCACGACCGAGATCCAGGTCCGCTCGCAGCTGTCGTACGCGCGAAAGCGCCTCAAGGCGCTGCTCACCGAAGACGAGCGAGCCCAGGTGAGCGGCAGAAAGGAGCGCGGATCATGAGCGGATCCGACCGGTTCGACGACGGATTGCTGGACGAGGTGCTGGGGTCACTCGGCACACCTCCAGCTGCGGTCCCCCACGCCGACGCCGCCGCGCTGCTCGCGCGCGCCTCCCTGCTCGCGGGAGCCGGTGCCGGCGCCACCGCCGGAGTGATCGGGCTCGCCGGCCTGAAGCTGTGGGGCGTGCTCAGCCTCGTCGGCATGCTCGCGTTCGGCGGCGGCTGGGTCTCCCGAGACCTGGGCGCCCCCCCGTCGTCCGAGGACGTCGAGCTCGGATCTTCCGCTCTGCACCGCTCGAACCTGCCCGCGACGGCCCCGGCGCCGGTCGCCGCCCCCGTCGCGCCGGCCCCGGCCGCGCAGCCGGCGCCGGCCGCGCAGCCGGCGCCGGCCGTGGCCCGTCGGCCCGAGCCCTCACCGCGGACCGTCGACGCCTCGCCCGCCCGGGCCCGATCGAGCCGACGCCCGCTCGCGGCGTCGGCGGACACCGCCTGCCCGGAGGTCCTCCCCGCCGCCCCGGACACGCCGCTCGCGATCGAGGCCCCCGCCCGGTCCGACGATTCGCCCCCGCTCATCGCCGGGGTCGAGCCCGACGCGGAGGCCGCCGACGAGCCCGTCGCCGACGACCCCCCGGAAGAGGACGGGTCGAGCGGCGCGCTGGACGAGACGCCGGCCCTCCCGCCGCTCGAGCCCGAGGGCGAGTCCCTCGACGCCTCCGCCCACCTCACCTCGTCCCGCCGTGGGCGGCCCACCGGCCACCTCCTCGGCGGAGTGGGAGCCATCGGGGGGCTGGGCGCCTGGGGAGACCGCGCACCGCCGGCCGGCCCGGGGTTGACCGCCGCGCTGGCGCTGGTCGGGCCGTCGCCCGGGGCCGTGCGGCCGACGGTCCGCCTGGGCCTCGAGATCGGCGCGCTGATGGGTGACGACGAGCGCGAGAGCCGCTTCGTCGGCGGCCTGCAGGGGGCCGGCGGCTTCGTGGTCGGACGCCGCACCGTGCGGCTGGACCTCGCCTGGGCGGTCGGAGCCCGGGTGATGCCCCCCGGCGTCGGCGTCAACGACTACCTGGACGACGAGGCGGGCTGGTTGTTCGCGGTGAGCGGCCCCGAGGTCGGGGTCGCGTTCGGCAAGCCGGACCGCGCCGGGTTCCGCGCCGCGGTGTCGGTCCAGGGGGCGCTCCTCGATCTGGAGGGGGACGGCGGGCTTACGCTCGTGCCCTGGGTCGGCTTGACGGTGGGCGCCGACGTGCCCCTGCCCGGAGGTGAGCGATGAACCGCCTGGCCCTGCTGCTCGCGCTCCTCCTCGGCTTCGGCCTCGGCTTCGCTCCCGGGTCCGCCCGGGCCGATGACGACGACGACGACGCGGCGGACGACGACGACGACGACGACGACGACGAGTGCGACGACGACGACGACGACGACGACGACTGCGATCCCCCGGGGGAGAGCGGCTGCGAAGCCCGTGGAGGCGGCGTAGTCTTCGCCGGGCTGCTCCTGATCGGCTCGGGGGCGCGGCTCCGGGGGCGCTGACCCATGGGGGTCTCCCCCAACCGGGAAATCGAGGCCCTTTCGTGCGCGCGACGATCTATATTGGGTGTTCGATCCGTCCCTTGCTGGTAGACCGCCAGCCCCGGAGGCAACGATGCCCGTTCAGCGCAAGGCCCCCAAGGCCGCCCTGCCGACCAACACCAGCACCGCGATCCAGCTGACGCCCGCCGAACAGGCGAGTGGTCCCTACGCGGATCGCCCGACGGCCGGCTCGTCCAGCTTCGCGGTCCAGGCTTCGGCCGCGTCTCCGCGATCCCCCATCCAGCTCAAGGGGGGCGGTGGAGGCGACGTGCACGCCACCGCCGCGGCCGGCGTGTCCGGCAGCGGCTCGGCCCTCCCCCACAAGGCGGCCATCGAGTCCAGCTTCGGCGCCGACATGTCCAACGTCCAGGCGTACACCGGCCCCCAGGCCAGCGCCGCCTGCGAAGCGATGGGCGCCCAGGCCTACGCCATGGGCAACAAGGTCGCCTTCGCGGAGAGCAGCCCCTCGGTGCAGCTGGCCGCTCACGAGGCGGCGCACGTCGTGCAGCAGTCCCAGGGCGTCTCCCTGGCCGGCGGCGTCGGCCAGGCCGGCGACAAGTACGAAGTCGCGGCGGACACCGCGGCGGCGCGGGTCTCCTCCGGCGCGTCCGCGGCCGACGTGCTCGGCACCGGCGGTGGCGCGGGCGTACAGCACAAGCTCGCCGACGGCCTCCAGATGAAGGAGGACCTGCAGTTCGACAAGCCCAAGAAGACCGTCGGCCCCAAGGCCGGCAAGCGGCTGGCCCAGGCGCGCGACGCCATCAAGCACGCCAAGTCGGTCTTCGCCTTCGGCGCCGGCAACCAGGCCGCCGCGCTCAAGGACAGCAACTTCAACAGCTACTTCCGCCTCAAGGTGATGCGCGACCCGTCCTGCTGGGAGATGGCCGGCTCGGTCCGCGCCATCGCCGCGGGCAACCGCGAAGCGCTGACGGCGGCCAAGGCGGACCTCGCCGCGGGCGGCAACTGCGGCGAGCACGCGCAGGTCGCGTTCGACTACCTGCGGGTCACCGCCCCGGGCGAGACGATCGCGGTCAGCAGCGTCAAGGGCCTCGACCATGCCTTCGTGCTGATGGGCACCCCGGGCAAGGAGAACGACAACGACATCGTCGTCTCCGATCCGTGGCCCACCGAGGCGACGGCGACGGTCTGGGAGGACCACTTCGCCCACACGACGGACATCGGGAAGATCAACCGCCAGCGGCCGATGGTCGCCGACGGCAAGAACGTCAAGGCGGTCATCGCCGCCGGCCTCAAGCTGAGCGCCAAGGGCGAGAAGATGCTGGACATGAAGATGGACGACGAAGCCACCGACAAGAAGATCGAAGAGGATCTCGGCGGCTGGATCTGGGATCACGAGGACGCCGCCGCCGGCGGCGCCGACTACGAGTACGTCACCGAAGGCGAGTGAGCCGACTCGTCGCGCTGGTCGCGGCCGGCCTGATGCTCGGCTGCGCGACCCCGAAGGACCCCACCATGAGCACCCCGATGACCTCCAAGAGTGGCGGGAGCTTCGTCGACGGGCCTGCCCTGTCGCCGCCCGCCGACCTGCTCGCCTGGCTCGAGAACGACGTCGCGAAGGCGTCTGAGCGCAAGCTCATCCGACTGCCCGTGGTCGCGGTCTGGGAGGACGAGTACCGACTGTCGTTCAGCGACGTCTTCGTCGGCACCGCGACCCCGGCCGCGGACGACGCGATCCACCTGTCCCTGGATGACGGCGGCATGGGGGTCGGCATCATCGACACCCTCGCCGGCGCGCACCCCGACGGCGCGTCCGTCGCGGTCTGGCTCGAGGGCTACTGGGGCGAGCTGGTCGCGATGCCCGACTTCGGGATCGAAGAGGAGGGGCCGAAGGCCTGGCCGTTCGCCGTCCTGTCCGTCGGCGACCCGCTCTCCGGCGACGAGTCCCACGCCCAGATCGTCGCCGACTGAACGACCCGCCCGGACGCCGGGTCCCCGATCAGCTGTCGACCAGCTTGTCGAAGTCTGCCGCCGAGACGCCCATCGCTTCGGCGGCGGCGGCGCGGTCACCGTGGTGCTCGGCCAGGAGCGCGTCCGCGGCGGCGGCTCGGGCCTCGTTCCCGGACATCATGGCGGTGGTCTTGCGCGACGCGCGGCCGGCGTCCTTGCGGGCGAACCCGGCGTTCTCGGCGTGGTCCGCCTCCCGGCGGTAGATCAGGGTCGAGTCGGCGACGCCGAGCACGTCGCCGTCCTGCAGGACGTGCTCGATGACCGCCTTGCCGTTGACGAACGTGCCGTTGGCCGACGTCATGTCGAGGACCTTGAGGCCGTCCTTGTCCGGCACCACCTGGCACTGAGCGCGCGACGCGGCCGGGTCGCTGAGCTGCACGAACGCGTTCGGGTCCCGCCCGATGACGACGCGCCGGCTGCCGATGTGGAACGCCTTGCCCTCGTCCGCGCCCTTGGTGACGACGAGCCAGTGAAGCTTCGGGCCGGGCGGCTTGGGGGCCGGGGTCGAATCTGCCGCGTCGTCGTCCGCGGCCATCTTGCGCAGGAAGAAGAAGAAGAAGGCGGCCACGAGGCCGACCACGATCACGATGTGCAAGCCGTTCATCGCGTTGATTGTAGCGCCGCGAGCCGCGGTACTCTGTGTGCGCTGCAAAGCTGTGGAGAGAAACATGCGCCCCTTGACCGTGCTCCTGAGCCTGCTGCTGTTCGCGGCGACCGGCTGCCCGACCAGCACCCCCCGCGACGACGACGACGACGAGCCCGCCGCCGACGACGACGACGCCGCCCCCGAGGTCGACGACGACGCCGACGACGACGCCGCCCCCGACGACGCCGCCGGCCCCGATGACGCGAGCCGCTTCGACCTGCTCGCCCGGCGGCTCTTCTGCCGCGGGCTGGCGGCCGACGAGACGCCGCCGCCGCCCGGGCCGCCCGCCCCCCCCCCGCCGCCGGGGGGCCCCCGGGGGGA
>CAYQEG010000114.1:0-25708 GCA_964416435.1 uncultured Rickettsiales bacterium | reverse complement strand
CAGACGACGACGACGCCACAGACGACGACGACGCCACAGACGACGACGACGCCACCCCGGGCGAGCCGACCGCGCCGGTCATCGCCCTGACGCCCGCCGCCCCCACCACGTCGGACGACCTGACGCTCTGGCTGACGGTGCCCGCGTTCGACGAAGAGGGCGACCTCGTCGCGGCGTACGACATCGCCTGGAGCCACGGCTCGGTCTACGAGCCGGCCTACGACGGCCTGTGGACGCTGCCCGCGTCGGCGACCGCCAAGGACGACGCCTGGGAAGCGGAAGTGATCCCCCTGCTGGACGGCGGCCCCGGCCCCTCGGCCACCGCCGGGGCGACCATCGGAGACACCGCGCCGACGGTCGACTCGGTCGAGATCTCCCCCGCGTCGGGCGACGCGTTCACCGTGTTCGAGTGCGAGGGCGCCGGCCTCGCCGACGCCGACGCCGCCGACGTGCCCGAGCTGCAGGTCCAGTGGTGGATCAGCGGCGTGCCCGGTCCGACCACCGCCACGATCACCACCCCCGAGATCGCCGGCGGCGACGTCCTGTGGTGCGTCGGCACGCCGGTCTCCGACGCGGTCGCCGGGCTCGCCCTGACCAGCGCGACCGTCACGGTCGACAGCGGCGCCACGCCGCCCGAGCTGGCCAGCGCCTTCCTCAGCCCGAACCCGCCGTCGGTCCTGGACACGATCCTCGCGGTCCCCCTGGGCTGGTACGACGCGGACGGCGACGCCCCCGGCTACCTCTACGGCTGGACGGTGGACGGCGCCGACCCCGGCGTGACGTCCGCCACCCTGAGCTCGGCGCACTTCGTGCGGGGCCAGTCGGTCGAGGCGACCGTGACTCCGTTCGACGGCAGCCTCACGGGCGCCCCGGTGACGACGCCGGCGGTCACGGTCGGCAACGCGCCGCCGTCGCTGACCACCGCGCTGATCGAGGGCGACCCCGTCTCCCTCGTCTTCCAGGCCGACGGCGACGGCTGGTTCGACGCCGACGCCGACCCGCCCGGCTACACCTACAGCTGGCTGCTCAACGGCTCCCCCACCGGCGTGACGACCTCGGTCTACGCGCCCGGGTCGCTCAACACGGGCGACGCGGTCTCCGTCGAGGTGACCCCCTGGGACGGCATCGACTCCGGCGCGCCGGTCCTCTCCGCCGAGATCCTGTACGCGCCCAGCATCTCGGTGACGCCGGAGATCGGGCACGACTTCGGCGACCTCGAGGTGGGCTGCGACGTCTCCACGCTCTTCACCGTCAGCAACGACGGCATCGTCGACCTGGAGATCCTCGACGTCTGGGTCGAGGACCTGGGCGGCACCGGCGAGCTGATGCTGGTGGACGCGCCGGCCGGCGGCACGGTCCTGGAGCCGGGCGAGTCGGTCACCGTCGAGGTCGGCTTCGCGCCGATCGACCTCGCCAGCGCGTCGGCGTCGCTGCACGTCGAGAGCGACGCCCTGGGGGCGGCCGACACCGTCGTTCCGTTGACCGGGGACGCCCACTACGGCCCCCTGGTCACCCACTCGGGCACCGTCGGCAGCGGCACCGACATCCTGTGGGTGGTCGACAACTCCTGCTCGATGGTGACCCAGCCGGCCAACCTGGAGACCTGGACCGACGCCTTCTTCGACGAGCTGGCCAGCCAGGGGGCGGACTACCAGCTCGGCGTGATCAACATGGACAGCTCGGTGCTCATCGGCGACGTGGTGCTCCCGTCCGACGCCGACCCGGCCGCGTCGTTCATCGCCAACCTGCCCCCGGTGGCCGCGGGCAGCGGGGTCGAGGACGGCCTGGCGGCGGCGACGGACGCGGTCACCAGCCCGCTGATCGACGCCGACAACGCCGGCTTCCTGCGCGGCGGCACCTCCCTCCGGGTGATCATCTTCAGCGACGAGGACGACCAGAGCGGCGGCCTCGTGGCGGACTGGGTGACCCTCCTGCAGGACGCGGTCTCGGCGGGTGACGACGTCAGCATCTCCCTGCTCGGCGGCGGCGACCTGGGCTGCACCGGGACCGGCGGCAACTCCGGCGCCCAGCCCCGGTACATGGAGGCGGTCGGCCTCACCGCCGGCGTCAGCGAGAGCCTGTGCGAGGCCGACCTGACCGCGGGCCTGGAGAGCCTCGCGACGTGGGCGGCGGCCGGCGGCTCGGGCGAGGTGGTCGGCCTGCCGCTGAGCCAGACGCCGGTCGACGGCACCATCACGGTGGACGTCAACGGCGCGCCCCTGGCCTCCGGCTGGAGCTACGACGCCGCGAACAACAACGTCGACTTCGCGCCCGCGCTGCTCGAAGGCGACACCTACGCCCTCTCCTACCGGGTGTCCGGCAACTACTGCCTGGACAACCAGCCTCCGGTCGCGCAGCTCGACCTGATCAGCTCGGGCGGCACGTGCGAGCAGGTGGTGCTCGACGCGTCGAGCAGCTCCGACCCCGATGGCGAGCCGCTGATCTACACCTGGAGCCTGGAGGACCAGCCGGCGGCGAGCACGTTCGACATGGGGCTGATGACCTTCACCTCGCCGACGTCGGGCTACCTGTACCCCGACGCCGGCGGCGACTGGGAGTTCGGGCTGCTGGTGACCGACCCCAACGGGGCGACGAGCGACCTCGACACGGTGGCGTTCACCGTCGCCGCGGGCGGCAACCCCGGCAACACCGACCCGGTCGCCGACGCCGGAGCCGACGTCGCGGTCGCGTTCGAGAGCGCCTGCTACGTCGACCCCTACGGCAACACGATCTGCCCCCAGTGCCTGCACGCGCCGATCCTCCTGGACGGCACGGACAGCTTCGACGCCGAGACGCCGACCCTGCAGTACTCCTGGGAGATCACCACCGCCGCGTCGACCGAGTCGCTCAGCGGCGCCCTGACCGCGACCCCGACCCTCAGCTTCCCCGAGCTGGTGCCCGACTCGCTCCCGTCGCTGCTGAGCAACATCACCGACGTGACGCTCACGGTCACCGACTGCGACGGCCAGACGGCTCAGGAGACGGTGACGATCACCTGGGAGTGCGACTTCATCGAGCCGCCTCCGTAGCCCGTTCGGGCGCTCGAATCAGCCGACCAGCTCGGCCGCCATGGCGACGGCGGCGACGGCGTGCCGCGCGTCGGCCCGACCGGTCCAGGCGATGTCCCGCGCGGTGCCGTGATCGACGGACGTGCGCACGATGGGCAGCCCGGCGGTGATGTTCACCGAGCGACCGAAGTCCAGCGTCTTGACCGGGGTCAGCCCCTGGTCGTGATACATCGCGACGACCCCGTCGAACTCGCCCCCCGCGGCGCGCGCGAACACGGTGTCGGCGGGGTGGGGCCCGCTGGCGTCGATCCCGACCTCGCGCAGCGCGGCGATCCCCGGACGCACGACTCGCTCGTCTTCCAGGCCCAGCGTGCCCTCCTCCCCGGCGTGGGGGTTGAGGCCACAGACCGCCAGCGCCGGCGCGGCGACGCCCCGCCGACGGAGCACGTCGACCAGCCCCCGACCGGCCCGCTCGACGGCTTCGGGGCTCAGCGCGCCGGGCACGTCGGCCAGCGGCAGGTGCACCGTCGCCAGGCTCACGCTGAGCTCGCCGCCCGCGAACACCATCACCGCCTCGTGCTCCGGCCGCCCGCACAGGTGGGCGAGGTAGGGCGTGTGCCCCGACCAACGGAAGCCGCCCGCCTGCAGGTCCGCCTTGTGGATGGGCATGGTGCAGACCGCGTCCCAGCGGCCGGCCAGCGCCCCCGACACCGCAGCGTCGATGGCCACGACCTCGACCGGACCGGCGCCCGGCGGCTCGACGATCTGCAGGTCGCCCGGGTCGAGCCCCCGCAGCGCCGCCGCTCGACCCCACAGCGCCCGCGGTCCCACCAGCACGACCTCGCAGGGCGCGGCGGCCGCCGCCACGACCCCCACCTCGGGCCCCACCCCGAGCGGATCGCCGCACGTCATCGCCACTCGGATCTCGCTCACGGCACCACCTCGACCTGCTCGCTGGCGTCGCCCTCGGCCAGGCCGACGGAGGGCGGCGGGAGTCTACTCGCCTCGCCGGGAACCTTCGGCCGCCGACGGAGTCCAGGAGTGCAGAAACCTGAAACTCGCGAGGGATCCGGCGGGTAACAGGATCGAAGCCAGCGCCCCCCGGCTTCGGAGCACGATGGCGGAGCCTTCCTCAGCCCTGGCCCAGCCCGCCCTGCGCGGGACGAGCGTCGACGAGCGCAGCCTGCTCCCCCGGCACCTCGCCGGGGACGGCGACGCCTTCGGCGAGCTCGTCGACCTGCTCGGCGGCCCGGTGCTGGGCTGGCTGCGCCGCGGCGGGGTGCCGCCCGAAGACGCCGACGAGCTGCTGCAGGAGGTCTTCGCGCGGGTGCACCGGGCCGCCGCCTCGTACGAGCCGGACCGGCCGCTCAAGCCCTGGGTCTTCACCATCGCCGCGAACGCGCGCCGCACCTGGTTCCGCCGACGCAAGGTGCGGCAGATCGTCCGGGGGGTGCGCGCCGAGGACCGGGTCGGCCGGGAGCCGACCGGGGACGAGCTGGTCGAGGCCCAGGAGACCGGCGCGTGGCTGGAGGCGCAGATCGCCCGGCTCCCCGAGCGCCAGCGCGACGTCGTGTTGCTGTGCTGCGTCGAGCGGCTCGACCAGGCGGAGGTGGCCGAGGCGCTCCGCGTCCCCCTGTCCACCGTCAAGACCCGCCTGCGCCGCGGCCGCGCCGCGCTGCTGGAGGCGCGCCGTCGCCGCGCCCTGCAGGTCCGGAGGGAGAGCTCGTGAGCACCGACTGCGAACGGATCCGAGCCCTGCTGCACGAAGGCGGCCCCGCGGCCCTCGAGGACCGGCGAGAGGACCAGGAGCACGTCGCCGACTGTGACGCCTGCTTCGACCTGCTGACCGAGGTCGAGGCGATGGACGCCGAGCTGGCGGACCTGCCGGCGCCGACCCTGGACCCCCGGCTCCGACAGCAGGTGATCTGGTCCGCTCGGGTCGCCGCCGCGACGGAGCCGACGCCCCGACCCCGCCGATTCACCCGGCTCCGCTCGATCGGCGGCGTGATGCGGGCACGCCCCGGCCGTGCGGTCGGCGGGCTCGCCGCGGCGCTGCTGATGTTCGGGCTGTTCCCGCTGTTCGTGATGTCCCACATGGACGCCGACCGCGGCCCCGCACAAGACGCCGTCGTCGACCGGTTCGTTCAGCTGCGCGTGCCCGAGGTGGCGGAGCGGCCCGAGGGGGCGGGGTGGGGCGTGGCGGGCAAGACGATCGACCCGGGGGACGAGCTGGAGATCACCCGGGAGCGGCTCCTCGAGCAGGAGCAGGGCCGGCGTCAGCGCGTGGAGGAGAGCGTCGCCTCCAACGGGACGCTCGCGATCGTCGGCCCGGGGGCCACGAGCCGAGGCTCGCGCGTCGCCGACCTCCTGTCCGACTCCGGCAGCCTCTCCGACGACGTGGGCGACGCGCTCGCCGCCGCCTCCGGGCTGCGCGGGCCCGACCTGGCCTACCCCGCCGTGGAGCTGCCGGTCGACGTCCCGGACGACGGCAAGAGCAGGGGCCGGGAGTGGGGCTCGGACGAGGACGCGAGCGAGGGCGAGGACAGCCTCGCCTGGCACGACGAAGGCCGCTTCCTCCCGCCTGCCGAGACCCTCGACTACCGGGTCGCCGACGCGGACGGCGACGGCGCGAAAGACAAGCGGGAGGAGAAGTCCGGCGAGCGCGCCGTCGGCCCCCTCCGCAACCCCACCGCGGCCGAGTGGATCGCCGACAACGAGGTGACCGAGCAGGTCCGGTTCCAGGCGTCCTCGGGCTACTGGGAGAACACCTACGTGCCCGGCGACCCGACCCTCCGCCGACTCCACCGGCGACTGGACGAGGCGGATCGCTCGGTGCTCGGCGTCGACGGAGCCGAGGGGCTGCTGCTCGACGCGGCGGCGCGCCAGTACAGCCAGCCGTTCGACGCCCCGACCGACTCCGCGCTGGCGGTCTACGTGCACGGCGATCGGCGGGGCGTGCAGGACACGACGCGGATGCGCATCCAGGTCGGCGTCCAGGCGACCGAGCGGGCCAGCGGCCGGCGGTCGGCGATGAACATCGGCGTCGTGCTGGACCTGCGCGGCGAGCTCGGCGACGACGACGCGGCCGCCGTGCGCGCGCTGCTGTGCGCGCTCAGCCAGGGCCGTGATCCAGGCTACACCATGTGCGTGACGGTGGCCGGCCGAGCGGGCGGCATGGTGTTGCCGCCCGGCGAGTTCCGCAACGGGCCGGTCACCGTCGCGCTGGAGGACCTGCTCGGCGCCGAAGCGAGCGACGACGACGACCGGGCGACGCTCGACCTGCCGGCCGCGTTCGCGCTCGCCGCGAGGTCCGTCCAGGAGGCGGACGACCCGACGCAGCCGCTGGGCTCGTCGATGGTCCTGCTCGTCACCGCCGACGACCTCGCGGGGCTGGACGACCGGCTGCCCCGGCTGGCCCACGACAGCGCCGTCGCGGGCGTGCCGACCAGCGTCGTCGGCGTCGGCGGCGACCTCGACATGCACCGCCTCGAGGCGGTCGCGCTGGCGGGCCAGGGCAACCGCCGCCTGCTCGCGTCGCCGGCGGAGGCCCGCGCGCTGGTCGACCGGGAGCTCACGGCCGTGAGCCACGTCGTCGCCCGCGCGGTGCGCCTGCGCATCAAGCTCGCCCCCGGCGTGCAGCTCGTCGGGGTGCTCGGCGCCGACCGGCTCGACGCGCTGCGCAGCGACCAGGTGCGCGAGGCGGAGGCGAGCATCGACCAGCGGCTGTCCCGCAACCTCGGCATCGACGCCGACCGCGGCGAGGACGAAGAGGGCATCCAGATCGTGGTGCCGACCTGGTACTCGGGCGACGCCCACGTCGTGCTGCTCGACGTCGTGGTGCCCGGCCCGGGCCCGGTCGCCGAGGTGACCGTCCGCTACAAGGACCTCGTGCACCTGCGCAACGGGGTCGCCCGCTCGGGCCTCCAGCTCGGCCGCGACCCCCGCGCCCCGGGCCCCCTGGAGCACAACGTCACCCGCAACGTGCTCGCCCTGGAGCTGTCCCACGCGCTCGCCGACGCCTCGGCGCTGCTCGGCCAGGGACGAGGCGACGAGGCGACGGTCCGCCTCGCCGAGCTCGCCGCGCTCGTGCGCGACCTGCAGCGAGAGGCGCCCGCCATCTACGACAACCCCGAGGTGCACGCCGACGTCGCGATGCTCGACGAGTACACCGCGCTGCTGCAGGGGGGCGGGGCCCAGGCGGGCGCCGCCGGCTACCTGCGCGACTCCCTCCACTACGCCGCCCGCAACAAGAGCAACCCCGCGCTGCACGCGGCGTTGAGGTGACCCCATGAGCCTCCCCAACCTCGTCCGCCTCCTTCGCGCCTGGCTCCCGGTCTGCGCGCTCCTCCTCCCCGCGCTGGCGCTCGCCCAGGAGGGCGACGGCGACGTGCAGATCTCCCTGGAGCGCTACGAGGCGCTGGTGCAGGGCAGCCGCGAGCCTCCGACGCTGCC
This sequence comes from uncultured Rickettsiales bacterium, assembly GCA_964416435.1. Taxonomy (GTDB): domain Bacteria; phylum Myxococcota_A; class UBA796; order UBA9615; family UBA9615; genus CAYQEG01. Next base: position 18,248 of record CAYQEG010000114.1, on the reverse strand, counting down.
CCCCGAGGCGCCGGGGCAGTTCGCCCTGGGGCAGGCCACGGCGAGCGTCGCGGTGAGCGACGCGGGGGGGCGGCCCATCGGCGCGGTGACGGTCGACCTGCAGGTCCAGGTGCTGGAGGACGGCTGGGTCGGCGTGCCGCTGCTCCCCGCCGGCGTCGCGGTGACCAGCTCGACCGTCGACGGCCGACCGCTGCAGCTCGTGCCCGGCCGCGGGGCGCTGCTGTGGGGGGTGCGCGCCGCCGGCACCTACGCCGTGCACCTGGAGTACGCGGCCGACGCCCGCAGCTTCGACGGCGGCCACTCGCTGAGCATCCCCCTCCCCCAGGCGCCCGCCTCCCTCGCGGCGACCCTGCCCGGCGCCGGGCTGGACGTCTCCGCGATCCCGTCGTCGGGGCTGCGCGCCACCGAGGCGGGCGGGGCCACCCGGGTCACCGCCGCGGTCCCCCCCTCCCCCGGCGTGCAGCTTTCCTGGCAGACGCCGCGCGAGCAGGGCACCTCCATCTCCCGGGCGAGCTACTCCGGCGAGCTGCGGGGCGACGCGATCGCCTGGACGGCCCGGTTCGGGGTCGAGGTGGTCGGACAGGGGACCGCCACCCTGCCGCTGCTCCCGTCGGACGTCGTGCTCGTCGAGTTGGACGTGGACGGCGAGCCGGCCCCCATCGAGGTGCAGGACGGCCGGTTCACGACCCGCGTGCGGGGATCGGGCGATCACGACGTGCGGGTGGTCTTCGAGGTGCCGGTGACCCGCGGTGACGGTCCGCCGGAGGTCAGCCTGCGCATCCCCGCGGTACCCGTGTCGCGCTTCGAGCTGAGCCTGCCCGGGGAGATGGAGATCGCGGTGGAGCCCGGCAGCGGCGTGCGCAGCACCACGAGCCGGGGCCGCACCGTCGCGTCGGTCAACGTGCCGATGACGGAGCAGGTGGCGCTGTCCTGGTCGGCGTCGATCCCCGAGGTGACGACCGCCGAGCTGCGCGCCAACGCGGCGCTGTACCACGCGGTCCACGCCGAGGAGGGGGTGCTCTACGTGCGCGCGACCGTCGCCATGGAGGTCACCCGCGGGGGCACCAACCGGTTCGAGCTGGCCGTGCCGGCGGGGGCGCAGATCAACACCATCGAGGCCGACGGGGGCGGGGTCGCGGACTGGCGGGTGAGCCGATCGGCGCCGGACCAGCCGGGGGTCGCGACGGTCTTCCTGGACCGCGAGGTCCGGGGCGAGTTCCTGTTCACCGTGAGCTACGAGCGGCTGCTCGGCTCGGCGGCGGACGCGTCGACGGACATCGACGTGCCGCTGCTGTCCGCGCAGAACGTGCACCGTCAGCGCGGCATGGTGGCGCTGCTCGCGAGCAAGGAGCTCACGCTCCGCCCGCTGAGCGAGGACGGCCTCAACCGGGTGGGCGAGAACCAGCTCCCAGCCGGCGTGCGCGACGCGGTCGACATGACGATCGCCCACACCTTCAAGTACGTCGAAGCGCCGCCCTCCCTGGCCGTGGAGGCGACCACCCCCGAGCGGCAGGACGGCCGGTTCGACGCCCGGGTCGACACCCTGCTGTCCCTCGGCGACGTCACGATGCAGGGCGCGGCCACCGTCCAGATCAACGTCAAGTCCGGCAGCCTGATGAGCCTGCGGGTGGTGCTGCCGCCGAACGTCAACTTCGGCGCGCTGTCGGCCCCGTCGATGCGCGGCTACGAGCTGACCCCGGTCGCCGACGGGACCGCGGTGGACATCGACTTCACGCAGGAGCTCGAGGGGCAGTTCCGCGTCGAGATCAGCTACGAGCAGCTGCTCGGCGACGCCGGCGACGAGCTCGTGGTGCCGACGCTGTCCGTCAGCGGCGCCGAGGTGGAGCAGGGCCGCATCGCGGTGGAGGCGCTCAGCGCGGTCGAGGTCCAGGCGGCGACGACCGAGCAGCTGTCGTCGGTCGACGTCAGCGAGCTGCCCCGCCAGCTGGTGCTGCGCACCACCAACCCGATCCTGCTCGCCTACAAGTACGTGCAGGTCGACCCGCCCTACAAGCTGGGCCTGAAGGTCACCCGCCACAGCGAGGTCGACGTGCAGGCCGCCACCATCGACGAGGCGGTCTACAAGACGCTGTTCACGAAGGACGGCCTGGCGGTCACCACCGCCACCTTCTCGGTGCGCAACCGCCGGGAGCAGTTCCTGCGCGTGCGCCTGCCGGCGGGGTCGGAGATCTGGTCCGCGTCGGTCGACGGCCAGGCCGAGAAGCCCGCGCTCGCGAGCGGCGCCCCGGGGGGCTCGACGGCGCCGGAGGTCCTCATCGGCATCATCAACTCGGACCAGGGCTTCCCGGTGGAGCTCGTCTACGCGACCCCGGTGGCCAGGCTGGGGCTGCTCGGCCGGGTCAACCACGAGCTCCCCCGGCCCGACATGGTGGTGACCCGCTCGCAGCTGGACGTGCTGCTCCCCGACTCGCTGCGCTACGGCAAGGCGTCCGGCGACATGGACCTGGTCCTCGCCGGCGCGTGGGCAGGGGGCGGCGAGATGCCGATCCACCAGGCGGAGGACGGCGCGGGGCCCGGTCCGCTGCGCATCACGGTGCCCGAGACCGGGATCCGCTACAGCTTCACCAAGCTGTACGCCAACCAGCGCGACGAGCGGGTGACCGTGGCGATCTCCTACTCGACCCCCGGCGGGGAGCTGCTCGCCCACGCCCTGGCGCTGGCCGGCGCGGCGGCCTTCTGGGCGCTGCTCCTGGTCTCCCTGCTCGTGCAGCGGCGACGGCCCGGCGGCCGCGTGCTCGCCATCGTGGCGATCGCCGCGGCGATCACCGTGTTCGCGGTCGTCTGGCTGGGGGGCAGCCTCGCCGCCCCGGTCACCGCCACGGCGGTCGCGCTGGCGATCCCGACCGGGGGCGCGGCGTGGAGGCGGGTCCGGGCCTGGCGGTCGGCGGCCGGGGTGGACGGGTCGGAGGAGGCGGAGCCCGAGTCGGAGCCTGCAGAGCCCTCGACGGAGACGGAGCCCATGGAGCCGCCGACGACTCCCTGACGCCTACTCGAAGATCTCGATGTGGGCCCGCCGGCGCTCTTCCTCGGTCCACAGGTCGATCTCGCGGGAGATCGCCTCGTCGTACAGCACCCGGGCGATCTGGTCGCGCGCCTGCTCGAAGGCGGCCTCGGCCACGTCGACCTCTTCGGCGACCTTGAGGAGGAACACCCCGGTGGCGACCTCGACCGAGACCACGTCGCCCACCTGGGCTCCGTCCAGCGCCTCGGAGAACGGCCCGCTCAGGTCCTTCTCCTCGAACAGCCCCGCGTCGCCGCCCTTGTCCTTGGTGGAGACGTCGTCGCTGCGGGCCCGGGCGACCTCGCCGAAGTCCTTGCCCTCCTGGAGCTGCTCGAGCAGGGCGATCCCCTCCTCCCGGATGGCCGCCTTGGCCGCGTCGTCGGCGCCCGCCGGGTAGGCCAGCATGATGCGGAGCAGCCGACGGGCGGTCGCCGACCGCTGGCCCGCGGACGCCTGGATCCAGGCGGCGCGGATGTCCTCGTCGGAGATGCTGACGCGGCTGCGGATCTCCAGGTTCTGCCACTGGTACATGCGCAGCTGCTTGCGCATCTCCACGCGGTACTCGTCGGGGTCCATGCCCTGGCGCTGCAGCTCGGTCATCAGCTGTTCGACCGACAGGCCGTTCTGACGGGCGACGTCGGCGATGGCCGCCTCGACGTCCCGGTCGTTGACCACCACGTCGGCCCGGTCCATCGCCTGCTCGATGAGCTTGTTGGCGATGAGCCCGTCGACCAGGTCGATCCGCAGCTGCGCCTCCGCCTGCTCCAGCTCGGTCCCGCTGAGGCCGCGCAGCTCGGTCGGGCCGACCAGGTCCATCAGCTCTTCGACTTCGCTGACCAGGATGATGTCCTTGTTGACGACCGCGGCGATGCGGTCGACGACCTCCCCGGCGAAGCCGAACGCGGGGGCCGCGACGGCTACCAGGGCGACGATACAGGCGACGATGCGGACCATCAGCTGTCCTCCAACTCCACGTACGGCAGACCCTGCCGACAACACCGGACCCGGGCCAGAGCGTCCTCGTCGATCGAGACACCCGGGGCGCCCAGGCGCTCCGCGAGCCACTCTCGATACGCGGTCTCGACCGCTACGTCCACCACCAGGCGGCCGAGCAGCTCGTCGGCCTGCTCTGCCGAGAGCGTCTGCGCCTCCTCCCGGCCGAGGACCTGGAAGAGGTGGTAGCCCAGGGGTGAGCGCACCACCTCGGTGAACTCGCCGACGGCCAGCCCGTCGGTGGCGTCGACCAGCTCCGGCGGCGCTTCGGCGAGCGACATCCAGCCCATGTCACCGTCAGACCCGGAGTACTGCTGCGCGAGGTCGGCGAACGGCACACCGTCGGCCAACTCGGCCTGGGCCGCGCGGATCTGCTCGGCCTCCTCGGCGAACACCTGCCGGGCCCGGAGCCGGGCTGGCTGCACGAGGCGGTCGGCGTGCTCGATCCGGGCCGCCTCCACCTGCTCGGGGGTGGGCTCGATGCCGACGGCGAGCTCCGCCCGGACCGCCCCCTCCGCCTGCTCGACGAGCATGCGGCGATGCACGACGGCGCGGTACGCCTCCTCGCTGCCGTAGCGCTCGACGACCACCTCCGGCAGGCGATCGGGCCCCTCGACGCCCTCGCCTGCGAGCGAGACCGTGCGGTCCAGGTCCGCCTGGGCCACGCCGAGGCCGCGCAGCGCCGCTTCGGCGACGAGGATCTCGTCCACCACCAGCTGTCGGGTGAGCCGCTCGGCGAACACCTCGAAGCCGGACCCGGTGCGGGGGAACTCGCCGGGGCCGGTGCGCGCCCGGGCGGTCAGGATGAACAGGTCCGAGTCGATGGTGCGGTCGCCGACCCGCGCTACGACCTGCGCCTCCGGTACGACCACCTCGACGTCGCCGTCGTCACCGCAGGACGCGACGGACGCGATCACCGTCGCCGCGGCGAGCGCGGCGAGCGCTCGGGGGGAGCCCATCCTCACTCGTGCTCGTGCTCGTGCTCTTCCTCGGGCGCCTCGGGCTTGTCGTCCCGGGTCCCGGGCGCTCCGGCGCCGTGCACGCCCGTCGGCTTGTCGCGGGCGTCGGTGACCGGGCGGGCGGAGCTGACCTGGTGGGCGGCGATGCGCTCGTCGTCCAGGTCGATGGAGGCGTTGGCGCGCAGCCCGCCGACGTAGCTGTCGTACAGCTGCTTGTACTTGTCGGCCTTCACCTTGCGGAGGACCGAGCCGCGCATCTGCTGGAAGGTGCGCTCCACGCGGGCGCGCCGGTTGGGCACGTAGATGATGTTGAGGCCGTCGTTGGTCTCGAAGACCGCGCTGACCTTCTCACCCTCGGGGAGCGCGAACGCGGCCTCGACGACGGCGGGGTCGACGCCCGGCTTGCCCTCCGGGGTCACGAAGCCGACGTCGCCGCCGCGCCGCGCGTAGGGCCCCTTGCTGTGGCGCTGGGCCAGCTGCTTGAAGTCGCTGGGGTTGGCCGCCGCGGCGAGCCGGATCTCCTGGGCGCGGGCCATCGCCTGGTCGGCGCTCTCGCCGTCCGCCGGCTTGATGAGGATCCGCTTGATCTGGACCTTCTCGGGCACGACGAACTCGTCCTTGTGCTCCTCGAAGTAGGCCTGCAGCTCCTCTTCGGAGATCTCGGAGGTGCGGACCTGGCTGTAGACCTCCTGCTTCAGCAGGGTGTTGACCATCATCCGCTGGATCTTCGGGTCCTTGTGGATCCCCTGGCGCAGGGCCTCGAGGTACAGCAGCTTCTCGTCGACCAGCCGGTCCACGATCTCCGTGCGGGTCTCGTCGTCCAGCGTGCCGTCCCGCCCCAGGGAGCGCGCGGCCATCGTGTCGAACTCGGTGGTGCCGATCGGCATGCCGTCGACGTGGCCCATGGGCTCGCCGATCTGCTCGACGCTCGGCACGGGCGGCCAGGGGCCCAGGGGATTGGCGGCGCTGCCCGACGTCGAACCGTCGGTCGACGTCGACGTCGCGTCACCGCCTCCGCAGGCGGGAAGGAGCAGCAGGGACAGGGCGAGCAGAGCTGTGCGCATGGAACCTCCGAGCGGCGCGGAGCTTTAACACGCAGTCGGGGTGGGATCCATCCCCGGGTCTCGCACGACGCAGTCCGCCAGCGCGCTGAGCTCCGCGATCGCGGCGTCGACGGGGGCCTTGCGCTGGTGCTCGTCGAGCGACACCAGGAGCACACCCTCGGGCTTGAACGTCATCCTTCGGGTCTGCCTGGCGACCCGGGCCATCAGCGCGACGGGGTCGATCGGAGTCGACGGATCGAACGTCAGCTGCAGCCGCCCCCCGCGCACCATCCGGACCGACAGCACGCGCAGGTCCCGGGCCCGCACCTTGACCTCGATCAGGTGTTCGAACGCCAGCACCTCCGGCGGCGGCCGACCGTAGCGATCCGACAGCTCCTCCAGCAGCCCCTCCAGCTCGTCGGTGCTCCGGGCGTCGCACAGGCGCTTGTACTCGGTCAGGCGGTCGCGCTCGTCGGGCACGTAGTCGGCCGGGATCCAGGCGTCCGCCTTGAGATCGACCTCCGGGTCGAACCCGGTGACCGCCTCCTGCCCCTTCAGCTTGCGCACCGCCCCTTCGAGCAGCTCGAGGTAGGTGACGAGGCCGACGTCGGCGATGTGGCCGGACTGCTTGCGGCCGAGCAGGTTGCCCGCCCCCCGCAGCTCCATGTCGTGCTGGGCGATGCGGTGACCGCTGCCCAGGTCGGAGTGGTCCTGGATGACCTTGAGGCGGTCCAGCGCGATGCGTCGCAGCGCCCGCCCCGGCGGCACCAGGAGCAGGCAGAACGCCTGCTCCATCGATCGACCGACCCGCCCCCGCAGCTGGTGCAGCTGCGCCAGGCCGAGCCGGTCGGCGCGGTTGATGATGATCGTGTTGGCGGACGGCACGTCGATCCCGCTCTCCACGATCGTGGTGCAGACGAGCACGTCGAAGTCGCGCCGGAAGAAGGACAGCATGATGTCCTCCAGCTCCTTCTCCGCCATCTGGCCGTGGCCGACGCGGACGCGCGCCTCGGGCAGCATCTTGCGGATCAGGTCCGCCATCTTGTGGATGGTCTGCACGCGGTTGTGCACGAAGAAGACCTGCCCGCCGCGGTCGAGCTCGAAGCGGATCGCGTCGTGCACCCGGCGGGTGCCGAACTTCGCGACGGACGTGCGCACCGCCCGGCGGCCCTCCGGGGCGGTGGTGATGATCGAGAAGTCGCGCAGCCCCGACAGGGCCATGTGCAGCGTCCGGGGGATCGGAGTCGCCGTGAGCGTGAGCACGTCGACCCCGGCCCGCAGCTCCTTGATCCGCTCCTTGTGGCGGACCCCGAAGCGGTGCTCCTCGTCGACGATCAGCAGCCCGAGATCGGCGAACTCGACCCGCTTGCCGAGCAGCGCGTGAGTGCCGACGACGACGTCCAGCCTGCCCTCCTTGAGCTTGCGGACCGTCTCCCGCTGCGTCGCCGCGGTGCGGAACCGGGACATCATCTCGATGGACGCGCCGGTCGACTCCAGCCGCTCCCGGAACGCCTCGAAGTGCTGCAGGGCGAGGATGGTGGTGGGCACCAGGACCGCCACCTGCTTGCCCTCCAGGACCGCCGCGAAGGTCGCCCGTAGCGCCACCTCGGTCTTGCCGAAGCCGACGTCCCCCACGACCAGTCGATCCATCGGCTGGGGCTTGCCCATGTCGCCGAGCACCGCGTCGATGGCGGCCTGCTGGTCGGGCGTCTCCTCGAACGGGAAGCCCGCCGCGAAGTCGATGAACATCTCGTCGTCCAGCGTCGGCGCGAAGGCGTGGGCCCGGGCCACCGAGCGGCGCGCGTACAGCTCCAGGAGCTCCCGGGCGACCTTCTGGACCTCCTCGGCGACCTTCTTGCGGCGCTTGCTCCAGGTCTGCCCCCCGAGCTTGTCCAGCCGCGGCGACGGCCCTCCGGCGCTGACGTAGCGGGCGAGCAGGTCGAGCTTGTGGACCGGCAGGTAGAGCCGGTCGCCCCCCTTGTAGGTCACCAGCAGGTAGTCGTTGTTGGACCGGACCACCGACGAGGAGGCCGGCCCCTTGCTGCCCGGCACGTACCCGGGGTCCGCCGCGCGGGCCCGCTGCTCGGCCGCCACCTCCAGGGCCGACGCGTCCAGCCGGAGCTTGCTCAGCCCTTCGAAGCGCCCGATGCCGTGCACCGCGTGCACGACGAGCTCGCCCTTGTTGAGCTGGGCCAGGGAGCCGATCGCCTCGTGACCGACCGTGCGCTTCGGCCCCTTGTGGGCCGCCTCCTTCCGGGCCCCCAGCACCTCGTCCGCGGCGACCCAGACGACGCCGTCGCCCAGCGCGCGGAAGCCCTGGGTGACGTCGCCGACCACGAACGGCAGGGCGAGGTCGTACCGGTCGAGCAGCGCCGCGAGCTGCGCCCCCTGCTTGCGGGAGCCGACCACCCGGACGTCGGCGCCGTCCGTCAGCCAGGAACGCACCCGATCGACGAGCGGCGCGAGCATGCCGTCGGGCGACTCCTTCTTCGCCAGGATCAGGGCCCTCAGGTCGCCGTGGTCGGGGGCCTGCACCTCGACGGTGGGTACCGGATCGGCCGCGTCGGAGAGGTCCTGCAGCTCTGGGAGCACCACCAGGCCGCGCCCGGCGCCCAGCTCGGCGACCAGGTCGTCCTCGTGGGCGAACAGCATGTCCGGCTCGGGGAGCAGCCGTTCGCGCCCCCGGGCGGACTGCCAGGCGGCGTGCAGCGCCCCGGCGCGGCCGATGAGGGAGGCCTCGATGGCGCCCGGGCCGTCGACGATGACGAGCCCGCCGGGGGCGAGGTGGGCGGCCGGGGCGGTCAGGTCCGGCTGGAGCAGCGGCAGGTACAGCTCCAGCTCCTGGAGCAGCGCGCCGTCGGTGAGCTCCCGGGCCAGCTCGATGCGGGCCCTCGGGGGCAGCCCGCGCGCGTCGCAGAGCCGCTTGAGGGCGACCGGGAGCGTGCGGAGGGACTCGTCGTCCAGCCACTCCTCCCGGGCCGGCAGCACCGCCGCGGCGTCCTGGGTGCCGGTCGAGCGCTGGGTCCACGGGTCGAACGCGCGGATCGACTCGACCTCGTCACCCCAGAACTCCACCCGAAGCGGGGCCGGCTGGCTGGGCCCCCACACGTCCAGGATGCCGCCGCGCACCGCGAAGGTGCCCGGCTCGCTGGCCAGGTCGGTGGCCAGGTAGCCGCGCAGCGCGAGGCGGCGAACGAGGGCGTCCCGGTCGATCTCGTCCCCGACCGCGAGCCGCTCGGTCGCTCCCCCCAGCACGCCGGGCGCGAGCACCCGCTTGAGCAGCCCCGCCGCCGGGGCGACGACGACCGCGGCGGCCCGGCGTCCCATCAGGTGCAGGGCGGCGATGCGGCGGCGGGTGATGGACGCCGACGGCGAGTAGCCCTTGAACGGGGGCGAATCCCACAGCGGGTACAGGGCGACTGGCACGTCGGCGGCGCCGGCCTCGTCGAGCTGGGCGAGGTGGAACCGGATCTCGGCCCGCGCGCGGCGGGCCGAGCCGTCGTCCGGCGTGACCAGCAGGATCGGCGCCCGCAGCTCCAGCGCGAAGCGCGCGATGGCCCACGCGGGCGCTGAGCCGCGCAGGCCGGCGAGCTTCAGCTGCCCTCCGGCCGCGGCGAGATCGACGATGCGCTGTGTGGGGAGGCCGCCCATGGGCCGGCCATGATGGGTCCGGAGGGGTGCGGCGTCCAGCGCCGGGCCGGCGACGCTGCCGGCGGTGTGTCAGCATGCCGGCCATGAGCACCCCGACGCCCCCGACCATCGACGACGTGCTGGACTTCTGGTTCGGCGAACTGGACGCCCACGGACTCGCCGACGGCGAGCACCGACAGCGTTGGTTCCGGAAGGACCCGGGCTTCGACGCCACGATCCGTGAGCGCTTCGGCGCGCTGCGCGAGGCCGTGCTGGCGGGGGAGCGGGACGGCTGGCTCGACAGCCCCCGCGGCGTGCTCGCCTCGATCATCGCGCTGGACCAGTTCAGCCGAAACATGTTCCGCGGCGCCCCCGCCATGTACGAGGCCGACGACCGCGCGATCGAACTCACGCTCACGCTGCTCGACCGCGGCTGGGAGGGGGAGCTACCCACGCACCACCGCACGTTCGCGCTGATGCCGTTGATGCACAGCGAACGGATCGAACAGCAGGACCGCTGCGTGGCCGGCTTCGAGGCGCTCCGGGACTCCCGGGAGGGCGTCGCCAGGGACCAGGTCGCCAACAACCTGAGGTACGCCGTCGGGCACCGGGACATCGTCGCCCGCTTCGGCCGCTTCCCTCACCGCAACGAAATCCTGGGGCGGACGTCCACCACGGACGAGGAAGCGTTCCTGGAGAAGCCGGGTTCTTCGTTCTGAAGAAAGTGATGGCGGGTTGCCCCCGACGACCGATTACTCTATTAGTTGCGCTCCCCGAGTTCCGGGAGGGGACTGCCCGCTGAGTGGTCCCGGACTCGAGGAGCCTGGTCAGGTCGCTGGAGGAAGACGCGTGATTCGACGGGATGCCGACATCCTCCGCCTGGATCTACGTACGCCTGAGGACCTTCCTCTTTCCCTCGCCGACATCGAAGCCGTCCGACTCGTGCTGCGGGGCGGCTCGCCCATCGACTGGCACCGGCTCAACTTCCAGACGCTGAGCGAGGTCGACGACCTCCTGCGCGCCAACCTGCTCGACCCGGACGACGCCCGGGACATGGCGCGGCTCGCCTACCTGCATCGTGAGTCCATCCGCTACCTCAAGCGGAACTTCAACTACCGCTTCCCCGTCGAGGTGGAGCACCCCGAAGACGTGCGCCACCTGTTCCTGTACGCGTCGGAGCAGGGCCGCTTCAACCGGGTCCAGATCCTGTCGTGCGTCGCGCTCAAGACGATGCACTCGATCAACCACCTCGAAGCGCGTGAGCTGCTGCTCGAGACGCCGCTGTCCGAGGCCGAGCTGATCCAGGTCGTCGAGGAGCAGGTGCTCAAGCGGGCGCGCATGCTCGGCGACGAGGGGCTGCCGGTCGTGCATTTCTACGGGTCGCGCAAATCCCGCGACTCGATGATCAGCAAGCTGCTGAGCAAGAAGGCGGCCCGGGCCAGCGACATCCTCGACAAGCTGCGCTTCCGCATCGTCACCGAGACCCGCGACCAGGTGGTCCCGGTCCTGTCGTACCTGATGCGCCACGTCTTCCCGTGGAACCAGGTGACCGCCGGCCAGTCCACCAACAACCTGGTCGACCTGCGCCGCTACCTGGAGGAGCAGGACCCGCTCCGCGGCTACCTGTCGGCGCTGCAAGTGGAGCTCGGGTTCGAGGACAGCGACCTCCGCAACGAGTTCTCCGGGTCGTCCTACCAGATGATCAACTTCATCATCGACGTGCCGGTGCGGCTCGACCACCTGCTCAGCCGGGCGGGCGACCCCTGGATGCTCCAGAAGGGCTCCATCGTGTACGTCGGCTGCGAGTTCCAGGTCGTCGACCAGGAGACCGCCTTCCTCAACGAGCAGGGCGAGAACAGCCACTCCGCCTACAAGTCCCGCCAGGCCGAGCGGGTCTCCGAGCGGCTGATGTGGGGCCTGATGGCGGAGCACCGCAACCCCCGCGAGCGCCGCAAGGTCCGCTTCGCGCGGCGTCCGCGCGCCGTCTCCGCCCTCGAGCTGGCTCACGGTGAGTCCAGCGGCGCTCACGCCAAGCCGACGGCCGAGCGCAAGGCGCGCGCGCCGCGGCCGGCGCTGCCCCCGGTGCTGGTCCAGGACCAGTCGACCAACGGCGGGGACCGCGCTCCTTCCCTGTCCTCGCTCGAGGAGGCCAACCCCCTCGCGCTGGGGCTGGACGAAGACTCGATGCTCGAGCCGCTCCGGATGGCCGACGGCCTCGCTCCGGACCTCGAAGGCTCCGGCGGCTGATCGCCCGCAGACGGCGGCCCGCTGGGGTCCAGTGGACCTGATTCTCCTCGAAATGTAAGATCGTCGGTGCACCCGTCTCCCGCGGGGGGAGGCGGCGGTGGTGCAGGAACGTGATGTGGGGGAGCGTCTGGCGACTCCGTCCCAGGCTCGCATGGCAGTCCCGCCGGAGCTGAGCTCCGATGTGCACCCGTCCTTCTCGGCGACCATGACGGCGGCGGTCCAGAACCGGGGCGACACCGTGGCGCGGGGCGCGCCGAACTGGATCCACGCTGGCCTCGACCGCTTCTACCAGGGCTTCCTGGAGGTGGTGGTCTTCTCGTCGGTCTGGATCGCCGCGGGCCTGGCGTCGCTCACGCTCTTCAGCGCTCACGTCCTGGGGCTGCCGTTCGACCTGCGCCCGGCGCTCCTCGTGTTCTTCTCGGGGCTGTTCATCTACAACCTCGACCACATCGCCGACAGCAAGGTCGAAGGCATCCCCGACGAGTACGCCGCCTGGTTCTTCCAGCGTCGCTCCGTCGGCGTGCTGCTGGTCGGCTCGGCCATCGCCACCGGGTTGATGGTGTCGATGGCGCCCCAGCCGGCGAAGTGGGCGTTCGGCGTCTACTGCTCGATCGGCTTGCTGTACGGCCTCCCCCTGGTGCCCCACCGGACGGCCGAGGGCTGGGGCCGGCAGCGGCTCAAGGACATCCCGGGCGTCAAGGCGTGGCTCGTCGCGCTCGCGATGACGGTCGGCGGGCTGGCGCTGCCGCTGGGCTGGACGGCCTCGCGGGGGCTCGACGCCACGGCCTGGTACCTCGCGATCTTCATGTTCGTGTTCTGCGCCTCCAACACCCACATCTTCGACGTCCGCGACATGGAGAACGACCGCAAGGTGGGCGTCGTGTCGCTGCCCATCCAGGCCGGCCTGAAGCGGACCAAGATGGCGCTGGTGGCGATGAACCTGGCGGTGCTCGGCGTGATGATGTGGGGCTGGTTCGACGGCGTCACGGGCCCCCACCCCGAGGTGGTAGTGTGCTGCGCCTTGACGGTGCTGTACGTGATGCTGGTCCGCGAGGACACCCCGCGGGACGTCTACTCGATCCTCGTCGATGGGTGCTTCTTCCTGCCAGCGCTGCTCGGGCTGGCCCATGACGGACTCCACTAGCCTCGTCGAGCAGGCTCGCGAGCAGGCCCGCCTCCAGCTGCAGCAGCAGCAGGAAGAGCTGGCCCGCGCCCGCACGCTGCGGTTCCTGCTCGCCCAGTCGACGATCCTGGCCATCGCGACGCCGCTGGCGGTCGCCCAGGCGGCGGCGGCCGGCAACACGCTGCTGATCCTCCAGTCGATCACCTTCTGCCTGCTCGTCGGGCTGGTCACCGGGATCGGCTGGTGGGCGGCCAAGCGACACGGCGCGACGACCGAGATGGTCACGACGCTGCTGTACATCGACGTCGTGCTGGGGCTGATGTTCTTCTACGTCGGCGGCGAGTTCGAGTCGGCGTTCCTGGGCTGCGTCTTCCTGCCGATCGTGATGGCGCCGATCTTCACCGCCAAGAAGCACGCGTTCGGGCTGGCGGGGGTCGCCTCGGTGACCTTCCTGGCGCTGCTCGCGGCGCGGCAGATCGACCTCATCCCGTACGGCTACATGCTGGACGCGCCCGAGGCGATCAAGGACCTGGACTTCGTCGCCGACTCGGCCATCGGCTTCATCGTCGTCACGTTCGCGCTGGCCGTGCTCGCGGGCCACGCGTCGCTCGAGATCCTCAAGAGCAACAAGGTGCTGGAGGCGAAGATCGACCTCGCCACCCGCCGCCTCGCCCGGGCCAACGAGGAGCTCGCCGAGCGCAACCGCGCCCTGGACGAGTTCAACGCGGCGCTGAGCCACGACCTCAAGTCGCCGCTGCAGACGGCGCTGCTGTCCGCCGAGACGCTGTTGTTCTCCCAGCCGCCGCTGCAGCCGAAGCAGCAGGAGCTCGCCCGGAACATCGCCGACTCGGCCGACCGGATGGGCGACCTGGTGCGGGAGCTGCTCAAGCTGTCCCGGATGGAGGGCGACCTGGAGACGTGGGACGTCGTCGATCTCAAGGGCGTGGTCGACCAGGTGCAGGCGGACCTGCAGTCCCGGGTCCTCGCGAGCTCGGCGCAGGTGTCGGTGCAGGGGCAGCTCCCCCTGACCCTGGGCAACCCGTCGCTGCTCCGCGAGGCGATCCAGAACCTGCTCGAGAACGCGCTCAAGTACGGCGCGTCGGACGGGCCGCAGGTGCGGGTCGAGGAGACGCCGGCCCCCTGGGGTCGGATCGGGCTGGCGATCGAGGACAACGGCCCGGGCATCCCCGCCGACCAGCGGGAGCTCGTGTTCCGGCCCTTCCTGCAGCTCAAGGCGGCCCGGGGCTCAGAGGGCGTCGGCGCCGGGCTGGCGATCGTGCAGCGCATCGTGTCGGTGCACGGCGGGGTCATCCGGGTGGAAGAGGGCAAGGCGCTGTCCGGCGCGCGCTTCGTGCTGGAGCTGCCCAAGCCCGGCACCCTGGACACACTCCCCCACTGAACCCCCGGGGGGCCGCTACGGCTCGCCTCTCCAGACCCTCACGTCGACCGGCCACTCGGGGTGCTCCAGCCGCACGGCGCCGACCTCCGTCCAGGCGCCGTCGCAGGCGCCCGGGTGCTCGTCGCAGGTCAGCTCCCCGTCGCTCACGAGCACGTCCGGGTCCCCCTCGGCCCAGGCCTCGTCGGCGCGGTACGAGCCGGTCATGACGTACGCCTCCAGGCCGGCCCGGCGAACCCGGATGCGCAGGTGCTCGCCGATGTGCCAGGTGGTCTGGTGGGCGCACGGCGGCACGGGCCACTTCAGGGCCCCGACCCGGTACTCCTGCCCGGCGCCGCCCGCCTCCTCGAGCAGGGCGACGACGCGATCCCAGTCCAGGCCGGGTCGGGCCGGCGGCACGATCCAGTCCTGGTAGCAGCGCTCGTCGACGTCGACGAGCCCGACCCCTCCCTCGCCGAGCAGGCCGGACACCGGCCCCACGGGCCAGCTCGTGGCGACCCAGCTGGTGGCCGCGAGCGCGTACAGCGCGGCAAGGGGACGCGCCGGCCAGGTCGCCAGCCAGGCGCCCGCGGCGGCGCACCCCAGGGGCAGCAGCGGGAGGAGCAGGCGGGGGTACTTCTTGGGCAGCAGCGCGAGCAGGACCACCCCGGCGGCGGCGACCAACAGCAGGCCGACGGCGCGCCGCCGGACCTCCGGGCGGAGGGTCGCGGGGCCCCCCTCCCGCCGGGCGAGCAGCGCGCAGGCCACGGCGGCGAGGAGCACGGCGGGCGCCCACGGCTGCTGCAGCAGCACGAGCGGGTAGTAGGCGGATTGGTGCAGCGGCCCGACGGCGTCGGGGTTGGCCTGGGCGGAGCGCCACAGGTACTCCCCCTCTCCGCCCGCCGCGAGGCGCCGGAGGTACCAGGGGGCGGCGAGCAGCACCGCGGTCGCGGCGGCGACGGCGGGGCCGACGAGGCGGCGCGCGGGCGAGCCGTCATCCCCCCGCCAGGCGGTCACGAGCAGCGCGACGCCCAGGGGGAGGAGCGCAAGGGCGGCGGTCTGCTTGACCAGCAGAGCGAGCCCCGCGGCGGCGCCGCAGGCGAGCCAGCCGGCGAGGCGGCGGCGGTCCCCGGGGTCCGCCCAGGCCGCCGAGAAGCCGGCCGCGGCGCACACGGTGACGGTCGCGACGAGCCCGTTCTCGAGCATCACGTGACGGCTCATCGCGGTGAACTGGGGCGAGAACACCAGGGCCCCGAGGGCGAGCAGCGCGGCCCCCTCCCCGGCCAGGGCGGCGCCCAGCCACCAGGTGGCGAGCGCGGCGGCGAGGGCCCACAGCAGGCCGACCCGGGCGGGGCCGTCGCCGTTGAGGTCGCGGACCCCGAGCCAGCGCGCGGCCACCCCGGTGAGGGCGGCGTACATCGCCGGGTACTCACCGAAGTCCTCGACGTAGGCCCGGGCGATCTCGCCGGGGGCGGTCCGGTCCGCGTGGTCCTCCCAGAACAGCTCGACGGCGCCGACGTTGGTGAGCGCGTCCCCCTCGGCGATGCGGTGATCGGCCTGTAGCCAGGCGAGCTGGGAGAGGGTCCAGACGGCGAGCATCGCGGCGGCGAGCAGGCGGGCGCGGGCGGGGCTCATGGGTCGAGGGGGTCCGGTCCGAGGCGTCGACAGGCGCCGCTGGGCTCGAAGAGGAGCTGACCCGGGGCGACGAGGCGGAGGGCGCCGGGGAAGTAGCCGAGCTCGTCCCGCGCGGTCTGCTCGAAGCGGGAGAGGGAGGGGAAGCCCATGTACAGGGCGTGGGCGTTCCCGGTGACGACGCGGGCGTGCCGCCATCCCCGCTCCAGCATGAGCCGGCCGGCGTTGCGCAGGTTGGTGTAGGTGTGCCGGGCCCGGGGCTCCAGGACGATCCGGTTCTTGCGCCATCCCAGGCGGATGAACTCGGCGGCCATCTCCTCGGCCTCGACGAACGGGGTGCCGGGCGGGTGCACGGCGCCGCCGGAGGGGATGATCCAGTCGATGCCGAGGGTGCGCCCGACGGAGACCGCCCGGGCGACGCGCTGACGGGCCCGCTCGTGGAGGCGGACGGGCCCGGTCGCGGTCAACGGGGTGTACCCGGGGACGAGGAGGACGTGCTCCGCCACCGACAGATGGTCGCACAATGGCCGGAGGCGTTCAGACTTCGGCGACGAGGCCGAAGCGCTTCATGCGTTCGTACAGGGTCGAGCGGGAGATGCCGAGCAGCGCGGCGGCGGCGGTGCGGTTGCCGCGGCAGCGCTTGAGGGCCGAGAGCAGCTCGTCTCTGAGCGCACGGTTCCGCGCACGGGTCGGGCCGAGGGTCGACAGGGGCGCCGTGGGCGTCGGGGAGCCAAGGTCGGCGCGCCCCAGCTGCAGGTGGGGCGCCTCGATGACGTCGCCCTGGGCGGCGACGATGCCGCGGAGCACGGCGTTGCGGAGCTGGCGCACGTTGCCGGGCCAGGCGTAGCGCTCCAGGGCCGCCACCGCGCTCGGGCTGAGGGACGGCGGGGGGCCTTCGGCGTGGGTGCTCAGGAAGTGGCGCGCCAGGGGCGCCACGTCCTCGGGTCGGTCCCGCAGGGGGGGCACGTGCAGGGAGGTCACCATGACGCGGTACAGGAGGTCCTCCCGGAAGCGGCCCTCCGAGGCGTCGGCGGCGAGGTCCCGGTGGGTGGCGGTGACGAGCCGGAAGTCGACCGGCACGGGCCGGGACGCTCCCAGGGGGAGGACCTCACGGAGTTCGAGGGTGCGCAGCAGGGCGGCCTGCAGGCGGGGGGTGAGCTCGGCGATCTCGTCGAGGAAGACGGTGCCACCGTCGGCCCGCTTGAAGACGCCGGGGCGGTCGGAGTTGGCGCCGGTGAAGGCGCCGCGCACGTGCCCGAAGAGCTCCGACTCGGCGGTCTGGTCGTGGATCGCGCCGCAGTTCAGGGCGACGAAGCGCGACCCCGAGCGGCGGGACTGGTGATGGAGGGCTCGGGCCACCCGCTCCTTGCCGCTGCCGGTCTCGCCGCGGATGTGCACGGGGAAGTCGAAGCGAGCGCTGGCGGCGATGCTGTCGGCGAGGCGACGCATGAGCGGGCTGGCGCCGACCAGGGTGACGCCGTCGTCGGCGACCCGACCCGGCGGATCGCCGGGGGGCGCGGTCTCCACCTCGTAGAGCTGCCCGCCGCCGATCTCCAGGGCGAAGGTCCAGCCACCCAGCCGGACCTCGGCCCCAGGCCGGAGCGGGGCGGAGAGCGGACCGAGCCGCTCGTCATCCACCCAGGTGCCGTTGCGGCTGAGGTCGGTCACGGTGACACGCCGGGCGACGCGCTCCAGGACCAGGTGCTCACGCGACAGCCCGTCGGGCATGCCCGGCAAGCGGACGTCGCAGCGGGCCCCCCGCCCGACGACGAGGCGTCGCTGCAGGCGGACGCGGAACTGCTGCCGTCCGTCCCGCGCGAAGACGACGGCGGGCACGTCCGCGCTGGTGAGCAGATCTCTCGGGTCCCTGTCCATGATGTCCCTCCTCGCACCCCCCGTGCCTCTCCTGGAACGGTGGTGGGGCGGTGGAGGGGTCCAACTTTCTGCAGGAATCTCGGCGATGGGCCCGACGTCGAGCGTTTGCGTGCGACTGAATGGCCGCCGGGATCCCGAACTCATACTTCTCGCCCAAAGGCATTGACACGGCTGGAGTCGATTCCCATACTCCCGCCGCCCGAAAGGGCCTGAAGCCATATACCGATCCCAGGTAGCTCAGTCGGTAGAGCAGTCGGCTGTTAACCGACTTGTCGGAGGTTCGAGTCCTCTCCTGGGAGCCATTCACGACCATAGGCAGAACCTGGGTAACACCGGGTTCTGCCTGTGT